>NZ_JBHFMW010000001.1:0-324374 GCF_041929505.1 Aeromonas sp. MdU4
CCGCCCAGGCTAACCAGGCTTTCATCCACTGTCGCACCAAGACGTGGGGCTTCTTCTGCCAGCCCGGCACGCGGGCCGTCATCTTCAAAGCGGAACACGCCATTGGTGCCCAGATCTACCGCCGCACTGGCGCGGTCGCCATCGGCATCGGTCACAGTCTGCACCAACGTCAGCACGCCCTGACCCAGTGTCAGCGCCACGCTGTCATCCGCACTGGTGGTATCGCCATGCCAGACGTTGTCCAACAGAGCCAGCGTCACTTCCCCATTGGTCGGGTTGATGGTCAGGGTGAAATAGTCCACCCCGCCCGCACTGCCGGTGATGACGTTGCCCACCTGATTGAGCACGATGGCCGCGCCCTGCCCGTTGGGCGCTACCGGATCGACCGCATACAAGCCGCTCGCCACGTTGCTGCCGGTCAGCGCCAGGCTGTAGCCGATGCTGCCCGCCCCGTCAGCCCCGAAGGCCGGGTTGAACTGGGCCTGCACATTGGCGGCGCTCAGGGTGGCACTGACCACTCCGTCGCTGCCAACACCGCCCAGGCTAACCAGGCTTTCATCCACGGTCGCCCCCAGACTCGGCGCTTCCACCGCCAGCCCGGCACGTGGGCCATCATCTTCAAAGCGGAATACGCCGTTGGCCCCCAGATCTACCGCCGCACTGGCGCTATCGCCATCGGCATCGGTCACGGTCTGCACCAGGGTCAGCACGCCCTGACCCACAGTCAGCGCCACGCTGTCATCCGCATTGGTGGTATCGCCATGCCAGACGTTGTCCAGCAGGGCCAGGGTCACTTCCCCGCTGCTCGGATTGATGGTCAGGGTGAAGTAGTCCACCCCACCGGCGCTGCCGGTGATAACGTTGCCCACCTGATTGAGTTCGATGGCCGCACCCTGGCCGTTGACGGCCAGCGGGTCGACCGCATACAGGCCGCTCGCCACGTTGCTGCCGGTCAGCGCCAGGCTGTAGCCGATGCTGCCCGCCCCGTCGGCCCCGAAGGCCGGGTTGAACTGGGCCTGCACATTGGCGGCGCTCAGGGCGGCACTGGCCACTCCGTCGCTGCCGGCACCGCCCAGGCTGACCAGACTTTCATCCACAGTCGCACCAAGACGTGGGGCTTCTTCTGCCAGCCCGGCACGCGGGCCGTCATCATCAAAACTAAACACCGAACGCTCGCCATCTACCAGACTAATGGTGGCGTTGTCTGTGACTCTATCTCCATCGCCATCCACCCGGGTTACGCTGTATTGCAAACCCAGACTCTTCTGGCCGCTCAACAGCAGTGACAGTGATTCATCAAACAAGCCCGTGTTACCGTGAGACAGTGCCTCGAATTGGGTGGTCTGCAGCTGCGAAACGCCATCTACCTCCACTATCTTGATGCTGAACACCACATCACCGTCACCGTCCACCCCTTGCAGCTCGGTCGCGCTCACGGCATTGAGAGTAATTGCACCGCCATCGGTCGCCGACAGGTTGGTCTCGATACCCTCGTTGCCCACGCCCACAAAACTAAAACTACCGGTGGTGTTGCCTGCACCATCAGCTCCGTAGCTGCCGCTGCTGGTAAAGAGTGACTGCAGCCCACCGCTAATGGATGTCGTAACCTGTGCCAGTGCACCGCTGACATCATCACTGACATAGCCATCATTTACATCGCTATCGTTGTAAACGTCACCTTTACCAACCGTCTCGTCCAAACTGACCGACAATCCGCCAAAGTCAGCCTCTTCAGCCACGCCCACTATCTGGGTCGGAGTATCATCCTGTACAACGATGTTCAGTGTGGCACTGGTTGTATCACCGTCATCATCAGTCAGCGTCACAACAAGGTTTTCCCCCAACTGAAGGTCGTTGGCTGGCTGTTGATGAGCTTCGTTGTCAAGAAGGGTATAGCTGTAAGCCACTGTGCCATTACCCGTCACTGGGTCGTAAGTAATGGCTGTTATTTGCAATGTATTACCCAAAGGGGTATCAACCGATTGCGGTAAAGCCACAACAGAACCATTGGTGATCAACTGGAGAGCGCCGACGCTCAGAAGCTGGACTCCATCAGGAGCATTGAAGGTAAATGTGCCACTCTGAGTCAATTTGGCCGCATCGGGTGCAGAGCCATCAGCAAGATTGGCATCGCTAACTTGGACCTCTCCCCCTTCAAGGGTCAGCCCTTCAAGAGTCACATTCTCATCTACTGGCGTAATGGCGATGACCAGAGTCGATGTGACGGTATCCTGTCCATCAGTCACCTGATAGTTCACCGCAGGCACTGCACCGTCATAGTTGGTAGCCGGGGTAAAGGTATAAGTCCCGTCAGCGTTGATGATCAGAGTACCCACACCAGTAATGGTTGCTGCAACACCAGCAGGGACGCCGATATTGATCCCCCAGTCATAGGAGACAATCGTGGCATTTGCGGGGCCATCTGGATTGGTACTGTTGTCAAGCAGATTGCCGCTGACGGTTACATCCTCTTGGGTGGTCACGGCTTCATTGAGATCCGCTAGCACATTGGGCACAAGCAGATCAGCTGCCTGTGCTTGATCGAGCACTGGAGCAGTATCATAAGTTGTATCAAACCCTGCAGCAGCGATAGTGGCATCCCCGACCCGATCTATAGTGACAAAACCACCATTACCACTTGCCCCTGCCACACCACCAATTCCCCCGCCCCCACCAGCGGCTGGCGCCCCACCGGCTGCGGAAGCCTCAAAATTCTGAGTCGGGTCCGCGCCTTGCAAAATCGATTTTTGCAAAGCGGCTATATCAGAAGGTGCCCCATCAGGGTTGGCCCCTCCTTGAGGTTGAACGGGTTGAGCGGAGTCTGATGCTGCCGGCGCATCTCGGGCAGGGGTATCGTCATAAGGTGACAACGCTAACTTGGCGTCGTCAGCCATTGTCAACTTGGCACCAGGTTGCAGGATTTCACCTTTTTGCAGAGGGCGCTGAGAGCCATCCGCCAGAACTATCTCCACATTACCTTCAACACCAGAGACAACCACGGTTTTGTCGATGATTTGGGTACGCATATCCATTGCTCCAACGTGACAGATCTTGATGGATACACCATAGAAGCCATCCATGATTTCAACCGTTGCAAAAATGTATATGGTTAACATTCATAAATCGTGGCCATTGAATCAAATCGAACAGTTCTATTTTTCACTATTGATTCAGACGGTTAGCCAGACCCCACACGAGTCCACCCTGGCAACTTGGCCCATCACGAGCTCACTATTTTTATATCGATATAAAAAACGGCCCCAAAGGAGCCGTTTTAAGGACATGAATTATTCGCAATCAGGACAAAGAGAAGGCTGGATGTACAAACCCTTGGTAACCATCGATATGAAGTTTGGACAGTAGCTCTACTTGTTGCTGGTCTTCCACTCTGGTTGCAATGGTAAGTACTCCCGCATTATGCGCAGCACGACATACTGCAGCCAGGAAAGAGGTATCTGCCCCTGGCTCCATAACCTGACTGGTATAACCGTGATCCACTTTCACATAAGCGGGGGCCAACTCTTCCAGATACCCCAAAGATTGAAAGTGACGACCGTAGTGATCTACACCCCATGAAAAACCATGTTGCCGCAGAATTTGTACCAAAGAGGTGACATGATCCCGATGTTTTACTATCGCCGCCTCGGGAATTTCAAACAACACGCGCTCTTGCAGGTTACTATGGCCAGCCAGGAACGCAGGCAGCCAAACCAGAAAATCCTCAGAACACAGGGAGCCGGCAGTAATATTGATAGCCAGAGTCAGCTCCGGTTCACTCTGCAACAAAGAAGTACTTGCATCCAGGATCGCCTGATCAAACTCGCTGCCTAATTGAAATTGCTCAATCGCAGGCAGGAACTGTCCGGCAAAATAATCAACACCATCACGGGAAATAGAAGCAAACAACTCGGCATGCAAACGGGCTCCATTATCAAACCGACATGCGGGTTGAGCCTTGAAGCGCCAGAGCTGACGGCTAATCGCATCCTGGACCAAATCACGCCATGCCAAGCGCCCCATCATGCCCTGGTTGTCGCCACCTTCCATGACCACCGCACCACGACGTTCGTTTCGCGCTTTGCCCAGCGCATTATCCGCCTTGGTCAGCAACGAAGAGAGATCATCATTACCATCACGACCGGCAATCCCAATCACAGATAGTGGACTCCCCTCCGCCATAGGATTGACCACCAGATCGGCAATTCGTGCGTTGAGTATTTCGGCTAGCTCTCTGAGTTGATCCAGATCATCGGTAGGGCACAACAAAGCGTATTCGGTGGCCGAAATTCGGGCAACTGCGGCCCCATCCCACCCTTTGAGCTGTTCCCGCAGCACCTGAGCAATCGACTTGACCATATTATCGCGAGCCGCAAATCCTTCATCACGATAGATATCATCCAGCATATCGACAGCGACCAGCATGACACCACCTTGCCCAGCCTCAGCAATCCAGGCATTCACCTGTCCCACAAAATAGGCTCGATTACCCAGCCCGGATACCGCATCGACATACACTCGCTCGCGCAATTTTTCAGCTTCTTCAGCTTGCTCTTTAAACTGCACTGCCAGTTTTCCAGACAATATATTGATCGCCTGAACAACCTGCTTCAGTTCATGCGTCTTGGGTTCTGGGATGGTATGGCCGAAATGGTGCAGTTCAATTTCGACAGCTTGCTCACATATTTGTTTGAGCGGTTTTAACAAGTAATTCAAGGCCCGCATCAGCAAAATGGTGGTAATTAAAAAACCGATCACAAACCAGGTTGCCAACTCACTCATTCCAACCCATAGCTCGTGATACGCCTGCCCCGGGTGACCAACCACTTTCAGCTTACCCAGTTGCAACCAGCCGGAAGTCAGAATTGATTCATTGGATACCTCAGGAAATAACCCTAGTCCGATAAACCAGTTGGGCACCCCTTGAATGACGTTGGTATTCTCTTGCTCGATCACATCTTTGGACGCAAGAAGATCCAGGCGAACCAACCGATAATAGCCACCATCAAAAATGGCTCGGATCACTGACTCGGCACCCACCTTATCGCCATTTTCCAGATAGGGCGTCAATGCCAATCCCAACGAGGTCGCGGTATTAATCACCGTGGTCTCTTGTTGCTGAGCTAGATATGAACGAGTTGAATTGAATTGCACCCAGTAAGTGGCTGCAAACAACAACCCAAACAACAGCAACATGGTGGCCAATAACTGTCTATAGAGCGTCATAGGTTAATCATCCAAATTCACCACAGGCCGAGCCAATCGCCCCGACGTCATGCGATTGCGTAAATCATTCCATAATCCCAAGCGGGATGATTGGCCAGCTAGTTCCCCTTGACCACGAGCCTTCATCAACCACAAGTGACTACCATTAAAGCTATAAATAGGTACCAAATCCCTACGTTGGCTTGCCGGTCGAATCGAACCGATCAAGTTATCCAGGATCACAGGTACCGATGATGGCGTCTCGTAATAAGCCACGACCATATGAAACTGGTTATAATCGAGCGCCTTGACGTACACCATCCTCATTTTCTCATCAGGTATACCCAATTCAAGCAAAGTTGAATATTTGGCAATACTGAAATCTTCGCAATCCCCTCCGGATGCTCCCAAAAACTCCAGCGGCGTTGCCCAGTAATCATTTTTACGCCACAGTTTTATATCGTCGACGAAGCGCATCTGGTTAAAAAACTGATTCACTTTTTCAAGTTTTTGCCGCTCAGTGAGTCCGGCTGCTCGATTCTGCTGCACCAGAGTACGCCAAGTTGTCACCCTCTTGCCCGCTCTAACACCATAGGTCTGTTCAGCCCGTTTGATCAGTTGCAAATCTTCCTGAGTCAATGGCTGACTGGCACACAGCAGAAGGGAAACCGGGAGTAAAAACAACCATAGGGAATGACGAAATGCATAAGCCAACTGCCGACCAGTACGCGTCAGATAGTTATCAATGCCACCAAGACGGCACCAGAGAGTCACTTCATTCGCCTGCTGCATTATTGGTGGAACACTCCTGCGTGAAACTGCCGAGCACAACAGGATGGCTGCAATATATTGATGCAGCCATCCTGTGCGTACTATCACCCTATCAGGGCAACAGACAAACCACTTATTGTTTGGCTTGCCATTCAGTTGGTTGTTTGAAATTGAATGCACTGAGCAAGCTGCCTGTCGCATTCAAAATACGATAATCAGCAAGCAGGGCATCGTATTCAGCCGTGATATAGCTACGACGAGCTTCAAACAATTCGTTCTCGGTGTTCAATACATCCAACAAGGTACGCTGCCCAAGACCAAACTGTTTCTTGTATGCCTGAACAGTGTCATAGCTGGCATCAACGTGTTCTTTCAAGAAAGTTTTCTGTTTGGTGAGTGAGTCTTTAGCATTCCATGCAAGACGAGTCCCCTCTTCTACTTGGCGGAAAGCATTCAAATGAATATCTTTCGCTTGAGAATAGAGGGCTGACGTTGCATTACTTTGTGCCACATCAGAACCGCCACGGAACAGGTTGTAACGCATCCGAACCATGGCAGTCAGATCATCGTTGCGACCTTTGACTGCATTGATATCTTCATTCCAGTTCTGGTCTACTTCGAACGTGACATCCGGGTAGAAGCCGGACTTGGCACCTTCATGCTGGTACTTGGCCGCTTCGATATCCTGCAAAGAAGAGAGCAGGGTCGGGTGGATTTCAGTAGCTGTTTTCAGTGCTGTCTCGAGGCTGGTCGGGATCAACTCGGCATTGGGCACCGGTTGTACCAGGTCTTTTGGCACCTCGTTTACTACGCGAATAAATTCACTTTCCGCATCGCGGTAGTTGTTTTCAGCTGCAGCCTGGTTTGCGTAGGCTCGAGCAACACGACCATCGATCTGGGTCTGGTCCGCCGTCGAACCAAGACCAGAATCCGTCCGCTTCTGGATATCGCTACGGATCTGTTCGTGAGTTTCGAGGTTTTGCTTGGAGAGCTCCAGGATCTCCTGCTGACGCAGCATGTTGAGGTAAACCTCAGCCACCCGCAACGCAGTGTTTTCAGCTTCGGAAATCATCGCAAGACGCTGGGCATTGGCCTCAGCTTCCGTCCTCGAGACATTGCTGCTGACATTGAAGCCGTCAAACAGCATCTGACGCAGACTGAGTCCAGCCTCTTTGCGCGTCATGGAATCATCAATAGTGGTGGAGTTTGGACCTGCCGCACGCGTTGTCGGACTGTCGACTTTCTCGTAGCCTACACCAGCGCGCAAATCGATCGTCGGATAGTAACCCCCTTTGGCGCCATCATGCTGATAGACACGCGCCTGATACAGATCAAAAGCTTCTTTAATCTTGGGATGAGTCGCAAGTGCCTGCCCAACCGACTCTTCCAGAGTCTGGGCCTGCCCCATTGCCGGGATCATGGTAATGCCACTGACCAGCATGGCAACAATCGTTTTTTTCATGTTATCTCCAGTCATGTTTTGTTTTTAGATTGTTGGCTTATCGTTCTCTCAGTGCCGACTGCCTTGCCCGTAATATTGGCTTAAGCAAATAGTCTAGGACACTTTTCTTACCAGTAATAATATCAGCACTGGCTAACATACCGGGGATGATGGGAAGTGCGTTTAGCTCATCGCCCAAGTAACTCTTCTCAGTGCGAACCCGAACCAGATAAAAGGAGTTGCCATCCTCATCCTGGATCGAGTCAGCACTTATCTGCTCAACCTTGCCATGCAATCCTCCATAGATTGTGAAGTCATAGGCGGTGATTTTGACCACTGCGTCCAGTCCTGGCCGCAAAAAGGCAATATCTTTCGGGGAAACTTTAGCCTCAACCAGCAGAGTATCTTCCAATGGGACGATTTCCATCAAATCCATGCCTGGCTGAACCACCCCACCCAACGTGTTGACCTTTAGCTTTTTAATCGTACCTTTCAACGGCGCAATCACGCTGGTTCTATCGACACGATCCTGCAGTCCGACCTGCCCTTCGGAGAGTTGGCCCAATCGCCCCTGCTTCTCATTAAGCTCCGTTTGCGAATCCGCTCTGAATTTCAACGCGATGTCATTACGCTTCGAGATAGTCTCACGCAATACCGCATTGAGTTTCGGGATGAGCAAGTGGTTGCTCTCCAGCTCCCCCTGCATCTCGTTGACCTGCCGCTCCAGTTTGATTAACTCAACCTGTGGCACGATCCCCTCTTTTGCCAGCGGACGACTGATATTCAGCTCCTGCTTGGCCAACTCCACACTGCGGCTCACTGTGCGGATTTTGGCATTGAGCTCGATGAGTTCCTGCTCATTCTGCTCAATCTGCTGACCAAGGATATAAAGCTGGTTTTTCAAATTATTGAGGCGATCTTTTTGCACAGAACGTTCACGGTGCGCGTATTCGGCAAAGACCTTCTCATAGCCGTCCGGAAACTGAATTGGCGCTTCCCCCACCACGACCTGCTCACGCCATCCCAATGCAGGCTCATTTTTTACCTCGACACTGGCCATTTCTGCGCGTAACCGGGCAATATCTCCTTTCAGAGTCACCAACTCCTGCTCGCGCTCCCGGAAATCCGAACGAAAGCGGGTGTCATCAATACGCAGCAGTCGCTGCCCTTTCTCGACAACATCGCCCTCCTTCACAAAGATCTCTTTGACGATCCCCCCTTCCAGGTTCTGGATCACCTGTAATTGACGGGAGGGAATGACCTTGCCCTGGCCGACAGTGACTTCATCAAGCTCAGCCCAGGAAGCCCACACGATGGCACTCATAAAAAAGAGAAAGCAGCACCACAGCAACACTCTCGCCCCGGTGGGCGTCGTTAATAAAACCGCTGCGGCACCATCATCAACAAAGGCCAGGTGCTCAGCGGCTGGTAATACCTCATCGGCAGAACGCTTCTTGAACCGACTGAACAAACGCTGCAACCCCTTAACCATGGGACACCTCCTGCATGCGTACTTTGCCCTCTTTCAACTGCTGCAACACGACCTCTTTCGGGCCATCCGCGACAATCTGTCCCTGTTCAATAACAATCACCCGCGAGGCAACATCCAGCATGGAGGTCTTGTGGGTGATCAGGATCAGGGTTGTTTCAGGACCCAGTCTGGCCAGCTCCTGTTTTACCTGCATCTCGGACTGGTTATCCATATTGGATGTCGGTTCATCCATTACCAGAATCGGGGGGTCATTGAGCAAGGCTCGGGCAAGCAAGATCGCCTGACGCTGACCACCGGAAAGTTGACGACCACCCTCACCTATCTGTCGATCCAGACCATTGGGATCGCGATTGGTGAAGTTGGTTACCCCGGCCCGTTTGGCAGCGCGCAAAACCCGAACATCATCCACCAGCGGGTTACCCAGCATGATGTTGTCCCGCACCGAGCCGAAGAAGAGAATGACATCCTGCGGAACACAGCCGATATTGCGACGAATGACGGCTGGCGGCAGTTGATCCAGTTCAAAACCATCGATACGCACCGAACCATCAGAGGGACGATATAACCCCATCAACAGCTTCTCGAGAGTGGTTTTACCTGCCCCGATCCGTCCGATAATGGCCACCTTTTCACCCGGCTGAATGCGCAAATTAATATTGTGCAGGGTACTGGCTTCCATACCCGGGTATTTGAAAGAGACGTTATCAAACTCGATCCGACCGGCAATGACAGGGTGGTGAATGTATTGCTTGCCCTCCTCCTGCTCGCCGGGGGTTTGCATGATTTTTTCCAGAATATCCAGCGCCGATTTAGCCTGGTTATAACGGGTCGAGAGCACGGACAACTGCACCATGGGTGCGATAGCACGACTCGCCAGCATCACAGCCGCGATCATCCCCCCCATGGTCACATTCCCCTCGGAGATCTGGTAAACCCCGACAATAACCAGACCGACAGTGACCACCTGCTGGATATAGCTGGCCAGGGAAGACATGGAGTTGGTGATACGGCGAGTTTGTACGCCCCACGTTGAAATATGGGAGACAGCCTGCTCCCAGCGGTGCTGGAACATGCTCTCGGCGCCGAAAATCTTGACGGTCTCAAGACCGGAAATACTCTCAATCAGGTTGGCATTCTTCTGGGAAGCAAGCCGTGATCCCTCTTCGATAGACTGCTTGAGCGGCTCTTGAATATAAAAGCTGTATGCAACCAGGATTAACATGGCCGCAATCGGAACCACAACCATGGCGCCAGCGAATATCCAGATAATAAAGAGGAAGAACACCGCAAACGGCAGGTCAATAAGAGTGGAGACAGTGGCAGAGGTAAAGAACTCACGTACTGATTCAAACTCTTGCAGATGCTTGGCAAATGCGCCGGTGGAGGCTGGTCGAGACTCCATCCGCATCCCCATCACTTTGGCGAAGATCTTGGCTGATAGCAGTACATCGGACTTTTTGCCCGCAATATCGATGAAATAACTGCGCAACTGGCGCATCACAAAATCGAAAGTGAAGACCACCATAGCCCCGACAGCCAGCACCCAGAGCGAATCAAACGCCAGATTGGGCACAATTTTGTCATAGACGTTCATGGTGAACAGCGGACTGGCGATGGCAAACAGGTTGATCAGAATGGAGGCAATCAACACATCGCGATAGATGCCGCGGGATTCAAACAGGGTGCTCCAGAACCAGTGGCCATCGCGGGTTTCCAGCACTTTTGGTGAGCGGTCATCAAACTTGAACTGCTTTTTGACATAGAAGAGGCGCCCGAGATATTCATCCCCCAATTGAGCGACGGTCACCCACTGAGTCGCATCGCCAGCCTGGGGAAAAATGACCTTTCCCTGGCTCCGATCTTCACTCCATTCCAGCAAGATGCAGGCACCGCTATTGCGCATTTGCAACACACAGGGCAGCAGCAGGGGAGATATTTCGCCAAGGGGCTGGATCACTTCGCGGGCAGATAACCCGCCTCGCTCGGCAGCACGACAAAAGAGCGCACTGGTGAGGCGACCCGACACCAACGGCAACCCTGTGGTCAGAGCATCCTGGCTATTGGGCACGCCATAAAAACGGGTCAAAAAGACCAGACATTCCAATAAATCATCGATACGGCTTGTTTCTGCTTGCATGGCATCCTGTCACTGCATGAATAAGCTCAATAGGAGTGGTAATCACTCATATTTTTGCAATGGCAACTCTGACTCCGAGTCACCCTACACCGATGAACCTGCTCAGTGAGCAGGAGACGTCGCGACACTCATTCCATATTTTCCCTGTATGGCTGCTGTCAAAACATGGTCTTATGACTCACAAACGCCATGCTAACACTACAACCATGGTGAATGCCGGAGTTAATTGATAATGACATCTATTATGGCGCATAACTATATCAACCGAAATGCAGCAAAACTATAGTTTACGATGTGAACTTTTTTATATAACCCTATGTTTTTCGTGAAATAATGACTCACAACTCAATTATAGGTCGGAAAGTGTAAAGGGTCTTCCCAGCGCCTGACCCTGCGGACCACTATTGGCCAGCGCTTTTGCAATGTCCGCCATCGCCGTCCAGCGATTTTCGCACCAAGCAGGTGCCAGCAGAGTTGGCCGACGAGCCGAGGCCGAAATGCGGTGATAAACCACCTCGGGCGGTGTGTGCTGGATCATGGCAACAGCGGCTTCCACATACTGCTCCAGTGTCAGCACTTCCAGCCGTCCTGCCAGCCATGCCTTGCCAAGGATACTGCCCTCAACCACATGGAGCGGATGCAGCTTGATCCCCTCGACACCGGTCTCCACGATGCGATGCAGGGTATCGAGGCTGTCCATCGGCAACTCACCCGGCAAACCGACGATCAGATGAGCACACACCTTGATGCCACGCTGATGGGCTCTGGCCACCGCGTCGGCATAAGCGGCATAACCGTGCCCACGATTGATCCGTTGCAGCGTCTTGTCATTGGCACTCTGCAACCCCAGCTCCAGCCACACCTCATAGCCTCGGGCCTGATAACCTGCCAGCAGATCCAGCACCGCATCCGGCACGCAATCGGGCCGAGTGCCGACACAAAGCCCCACCATGTCGCTCACTGACAGCGCCTCTTCATACATCCGCTGCAGATATTCGACCTCGGCATAGGTGCTTGTATAGGCCTGAAAGTAGGCGAGATAACGCTTGGCACGGGTCACTTCGTCCCGCCGGGCCAGCAATTGTTGCACCACCGAAAGCTGCTGTGCCGACTCGTCGGCAAAAGAGGAGACATTACAGAAGGTGCAGCCACCACGGCCCAGGGTGCCATCCCGGTTCGGACAGGTGAAGGCGCCGTGAATGGAAAGCTTGTGGATCTTCTGGCCATGACGCTGCTTGAGATCCTGACCGAATGTATTGACGAGTTCGTGTAACTGCATGGCACCTCCGCTAAAGGGGCGCCATTGTACGAGTTTGCACAAAACAGAGGCTGAGCTGGATCAAGCTAGTTAGGGTCACGATATATATAAATACCGAGGCCATTTTGAATAAATATTAAGAAAAACCGCAAAAAACATAAATCTATCGAGCCTGATGGCACATTGCCATTTATTGAGATGTGAAAATGAGAATGAATAACTCACTGTAGAGTAATGAAAAATTCAAAGAGGCCCAGCCAAAAGCAATTGCAAGCCCCGAACGTTGAAAATGTGATCTACTGCATTGCAAGTTACCACTGGTTGGTAAAATTACTACATCATTCGGGGCCACACTGACGCACCAGCCAAATCACACAAATCAATATATTCATCTTGATAATTCGAATTAATCGGAATAATAAATCATAAAACCGTAGTTACACCCTCTGTACCGGCATTTTGTTATGCATTTGTAACCAACCAGATACACCCGACCTACGATTGACCTCGCCAGAAAATCCCATTAGTTTGGAGATTCGCCACGTCAGGCAGACGGAACCACAAGAGCCAATCGCAATTTATGCAGTCAGGTGATGACTGTGCGATGCAAGGCCGAGCAAGGGAGAAATGCAATGTCACTATATGATCCAAAGCTGGAGAGGGATAACTGTGGCTTCGGCCTGTTGGCCCACATGGAAGGGGAAGCCAGCCACAAGCTTGTTCGTCTCGCGATGTCAGCATTGGCTCGCATGCAGCACCGCGGCGGGATCTCCGCCGATGGCAAGACCGGCGATGGCTGCGGTCTGCTGCTGCAAAAACCCGACAGTTTCTATCGGGCTGTCGCCGAAGAGAAAGGGTGGCACCTTGGCCGCAAATACGCGGTCGGCATGCTGTTTCTCAACCCCGATCCCGTATTGGCCCAGCAGACTCGCGACATCATCGACGAAGAGCTGGAAAAAGAGACCCTGAGTCTGGTCGGCTGGCGCAAAGTGCCCGTCGATACCAATGTGCTCGGCCCCATCGCCAAAGCCTCCCTGCCCAGTATTGAACAGGTCTTTGTCAACGCGCCCCCCGGCTGGGTTGAACAAGATCTGGAGCGTCGCCTCTATATCGTGCGCCGCCGTATCGAGAAGCGCATCAACGACGACTACTTCTATATCGTCAGCCTCTCCAACCTGGTCACCGTCTATAAAGGGCTGTGCATGCCAGTGGACTTGCCGCGCTTTTATCTGGATCTCGCTGACATCCGCATGCAGGCGGCTATCTGCGTATTCCACCAGCGCTTCTCCACCAACACCAGCCCGCGCTGGCCACTGGCGCAGCCGTTCCGCTATCTGGCCCACAACGGCGAGATCAACACCATCGCCGGCAACCGGCAGTGGGCCAAGGCGCGTAGCTATAAGTTCGCCACCCCGCTTATTCCCGATTTGCAGGAAGCCGCCCCCTTCGTCAACACCACGGGCTCTGACTCCTCCAGCCTCGATAACATGCTGGACTTGTTCCTCGCCGGTGGCATGGACCTGTTCCGCGCCATGCGCCTGTTGATCCCGCCAGCATGGCAAAAGCACCCGAACATGGATGACGATCTGCGCGCCTTCTACGACTTCAACTCCATGCACATGGAGCCGTGGGACGGTCCCGCCGGTATCGTCATGACCGACGGCCGCTACGCCACCTGCGCGCTTGACAGAAACGGCCTGCGTCCGGCCCGCTACGTCATCACCAAGGACAAATTCATTACGCTGGCCTCCGAAGTGGGCACCTGGGACTACACCCCGGACGAAGTGCTGGAGAAGGGCCGGGTTGGCCCTGGCGAGCTGTTCGTGGTCGATACCAGCAACGGCAAGGTGTGGACCAGCTTCGAGATCGATGACGATCTCAAGAACCGCCACACCTACAAGCAGTGGATGGACAAGCACTGCACCCGACTGGTGCCGTTCGAACAGATGGACGACAGCCAGACCGGCCGCCGCGAATTTGCCGACGACCAGTTGAAAACCTATCAGAAGCTGTTTGGCTACTCCTTCGAAGAGCTGGATCAGATCATCCGGATACTGGGTGAAAACGGTCAGGAAGCGGTGGGATCCATGGGAGATGATACTCCGATGGCCGTGCTCTCCTCCGGCTCGCGCACCCTCTATGACTACTTCCGCCAGATGTTTGCCCAAGTGACCAACCCGCCCATCGATCCGCTGCGGGAAAATCACGTGATGTCGCTGGCCACCTGTATCGGTCGCGAGCAAAACGTCTTCAACGAGACCTTCGGCCACGCCCACCGGGTACTGTTCCAGTCGCCGATCCTGCTCTACTCCGATTTCCACCAGCTGCTGGCACTGGAAGGGGAGTACTACCGCCATCAGGTGATCAGCCTCAACTTCAAGCCCGAAGAGGGGCTGGAAGCCGCCATCCTGCGCATATGCGACGAGGCCAAAACCGCCGCCAAGAGTGGTACCGTGTTGCTGGTGCTGTCGGATCGCGATATCAGCGCCGACACTCTACCGATCCCGGCCGCCATGGCGGTGGGCGCGGTCCAACGCACTCTGGTGGACAACAACCTGCGCTGTGACGCCAACATTCTGGTGGAGACCGCAAGCTGCCGCGATCCGCACCACTTCTCGGTGCTGCTGGGCTTTGGCGCGACCGCCATCTACCCCTATCTGGCCTACGAAACCCTGGCCAAACAGGTTGAAGAGGGCGTGCTCGCCATGCCTCTGCGCCAGGCCATGCTCAACTACCGCAACGGCATCAACAAAGGGCTCTACAAGGTGATGTCCAAGATGGGCATCAGCACGGTCGCCAGCTATCGCTGCTCCCAGCTGTTCGAAGCTGTGGGTCTGGCCAAGTCGGTGGTCGATACCTGCTTCCGAGGTGTATCGAGCCGTATTCAGGGTGCCGACTTTGCCGACATCCAGCAGGATCAGCACAATCTGGCCCGTCAGGCCTGGCTGGTGCGCAAGCCCCTCGCCCACGGCGGCCTGCTCAAA
The DNA here is from genome assembly GCF_041929505.1 of Aeromonas sp. MdU4. Taxonomy (NCBI): domain Bacteria; kingdom Pseudomonadati; phylum Pseudomonadota; class Gammaproteobacteria; order Aeromonadales; family Aeromonadaceae; genus Aeromonas; species Aeromonas sp. MdU4. The sequence continues at coordinate 15,286 of NZ_JBHFMW010000001.1, forward strand.
TTCGTCCACGGCGGCGAGTATCACACCTACAACCCTGATGTAGTGCAAACCCTGCAAACCGCGGTGCGCTCCGGCAACTATGTCGATTACAAGGAGTACGCCCGCTTGGTCAACGAGCGCCCGGTCGCCACCCTGCGCGATCTGCTGGCCCTGAAGAAGGTCGACAATCCAGTAGAGCTGGATCAGGTTGAGCCAGCCGACAAGCTGTTCCCCCGCTTCGACTCCGCCGCCATGTCCATCGGCGCCCTCGGCCCTGAGGCCCACGAGGCACTGGCTGTCGCCATGAACCGCCTCGGCGGTCAGAGCAACTCCGGCGAAGGCGGCGAAGATCCCAAGCGTTTCGGTACCGAGAAGAACTCCCGCATCAAGCAGGTGGCTTCCGGTCGCTTTGGTGTCACCCCTCACTACCTGATGAACGCCGATGTGGTGCAGATCAAGGTGGCTCAGGGTGCCAAGCCCGGCGAAGGTGGCCAGCTGCCCGGTGACAAGGTCACCGCCCAGATCGCCAAGCTGCGTTATTCCGTGCCCGGCGTGACCCTGATCTCACCGCCGCCGCACCACGACATCTATTCCATCGAGGATCTGGCCCAGCTCATCTTCGACATCAAGCAGATCAACCCGAGCTGTCTGGTGTCGGTGAAACTGGTCTCCGAGCCCGGCGTGGGCACCATCGCCTGCGGCGTGGCCAAGGCCTATGCCGACTTCATCACCATCTCCGGTTATGACGGCGGTACCGGTGCCAGCCCCCTCACCTCGGTCAAATATGCCGGCTCCCCGTGGGAGCTGGGTCTGGCTGAAACCCAACAGGCGCTGGTCGCCAACGGTCTGCGCCACAAGGTGCGGCTGCAGGTGGATGGCGGCCTCAAAACGGGTCTGGACATCATCAAGGCGGCCATCCTCGGCGCCGAGAGTTTCGGTTTTGGCACCGGCCCCATGGTGGCGCTCGGCTGCAAATACCTGCGTATTTGCCACCTGAACAACTGTGCCACCGGCGTTGCCACTCAGGATGAGAAGCTGCGTCGCGAGCACTTCACCGGCCTGCCGGAGATGGTGATGAACTACTTCAAGTTCATCGCCGAGGAGACCCGCGAGCTGATGGCCCAGCTCGGCGTCACCCAGCTGACCGACCTGATTGGCCGCACCGATTTGCTTCAGGCCCTGCCAGGCCTCACCGCCCGTCAAGCCAAGCTGGATCTCTCCGGTATTCTGGCCCGTCCGGTTGCTCCGGCAGGCTCCAGCCTGTTCAGCCAGCAGCACAACCCCACCTTCGACAAGGGGCCGCTCAACCTGCAAATGGTCGCGGATCTGCTGGAAGCGGTAGAAACCTCAAGCGGCGGCGAGTTCCGCTACGACATTCGCAACACCGACCGCTCGGTAGGTGCGCGCCTCTCCGGCGAGATCGTCAAGCGTCACGGCAATCAGGGAATGGCGGCGGATCCGGTCAAGGTGCACTTCAATGGCACCGCAGGCCAGAGCTTCGGCGTCTGGAACGCGGGTGGCCTCGAGATGATCCTCACCGGTGATGCCAACGACTACGTGGGTAAGGGGATGACTGGCGGCAAGCTGGTGATCAAGCCCCATGTCGGCGTGGCGTTCAAATCCCACGAAGCAGCCATCATCGGCAACACCTGCCTCTACGGAGCCACCGGCGGCAAACTCTACGCCGCAGGCACCGCTGGCGAGCGTTTCGCAGTGCGCAACTCTGGCGCACTGGCGGTGGTCGAGGGCATTGGCGACAACGGCTGTGAATACATGACCGGCGGCATCGTCACCGTGCTCGGTCAGACCGGCGTCAACTTTGCGGCGGGCATGACCGGCGGCTTTGCCTACGTGCTCGACGAGTGCGGCAACTTTGCCAAGCGCACCAACCCCGAGCTGGTGGAACTGCTGGACGTGGCGGATCTCGCCATCCATCAGGAGCACCTGCGCGGCATCATCACGGCGCACCTCAATGAGACCGGCAGCTCGCGCGCCGAGGAGATCCTGGCCAACTTCGACTCCTATGTGCCCAAGTTCAGGCTGATCAAACCCAAGTCCAGCGACGTGAAATCGCTGCTGGGTCACACCAGCCGTTCCAGTGCAGAACTCAGAATCCAGGCGCAATAAGGAGGGAACCCTATGAGCCAGAACGTATTTCAGTTTATCGATGTCCAGCGGGTCGACCCGCCCAAGAAGCCGCTCAAGATCCGCAAAATCCAGTTTGTGGAGATCTACGAGCCCTTCAATCAGCCGCAGGTACAGATGCAGGCGGATCGCTGCCTCGAGTGCGGCAACCCCTACTGCGAGTGGAAGTGTCCGGTCCACAACTACATCCCTAACTGGCTAAAACTGGCCAAAGAGGGGCGCATTCTGGAGGCGGTGGAGCTCTCCCACCAGACCAACAGCCTGCCGGAAGTGTGTGGCCGAGTCTGCCCGCAGGATCGCCTGTGCGAGGGCTCCTGCACCCTCAACGATCGCTTCGGTGCGGTGACCATCGGCAACATCGAAAAATACATCACCGACAAGGCGTTCGAGATGGGCTGGAAGCCGGATCTCTCAAACGTGGTCAAGACCGGCAAGCGGGTCGCCGTCATCGGTGCGGGTCCGGCGGGCCTTGCCTGTGCCGATGTGCTGGCACGCAATGGCGTCACCCCGGTGGTGTTTGACAAATATCCGGAGATTGGCGGCCTGCTCACCTTCGGCATCCCATCCTTCAAGCTGGAAAAAGAGGTGATGCAGCGTCGCCGCGAGATCTTCCAGGGGATGGGCGTGGAGTTTCGTCTCGAGACCGAAGTGGGCAAAGACATCACCTTCGCCGATCTGCTCGGCGAGTTCGATGCGGTCTTCCTCGGGGTCGGCACCTACAAGTACATGAAGGGCGGCTTTGCCAACGAAGAGGCGCCGGGAGTCTATGACGCCCTGCCCTACCTCATCGCCAACGCCAACCGGTTGTTGGGGTTCGAGAAGGCGCAAGCCGACTACATCGACTTCGCCGGCAAGCAGGTGGTGGTGCTGGGCGGTGGCGATACCGCCATGGACTGCGTGCGCACCGCAATTCGTCAAGGAGCCGCCAAGGTGATCTGCGCCTATCGCCGCGACGAGGAGAACATGCCGGGCTCCAAGCGGGAGGTGAAAAATGCCCGCGAGGAGGGGGTTGAGTTTATGTTCAACCTGCAACCGGTGGCGGTCGAGCTGGATGCCAACGGTCGCACCGTCGGCATCAAGGTGGTGAGCACCGAGCTGGGTGAACCCGATGCCAATGGCCGCCGCAATCCGGTGGTTATCGAGGGCTCCGAGCAGGTGCTGGCCGCCGATGCCGTGGTAATGGCATTTGGCTTCCAACCCAACCCCCAACCCTGGATGGCGGAGTTCGGCATCGAGCTCGACAACCGGGATCGCATCAAGGCCCACGAGCAGGCGGAATATGCCTTCCAGACCAGCAACCCCAAGGTGTTCGCCGGTGGCGACGCGGTGCGCGGCTCCGATCTGGTGGTGACCGCCATCTACGAAGGGCGCAAAGCCGCCGAAGGGATCATGGACTATCTGGCAGTCTAACCTGTACTTCCTCAGTCAACTCAAAACAGAGCCCCGCCAGTGCGGGGCTCTTCTTTTGAGACTCGGAATTTAAGGCTCGGAGTTCTCGCTGGCAGCTTGCCACTTATCGCTCCATCCACCTCGTCCGGGGAACGGCTAGATGCTCCAGCTCTCCGGCAACCGCTCGGTGAGGGTGGAGATGTACTCGAAGGTACGCGCCCGCTTGGGAGTGGTGAACATCTGGCGTGCGCTGCCTGCTTCCACCACCTCACCCGCCTCCAGAAAGATCACCTGCTGCGCTATCTGGGCTGCCAGCCGCAGATCGTGGGTGGCAATCAGCATGGTGGTTCCTTCCCGGGCCAGCTGGCGCAGCACGATCACCACCTCCTGGGCAAGCTCGGGATCCAGCGCCGAAGTGGGTTCGTCACAGAGCAGCACCTTGGGCGATGGCGCCAGCGCCCTCGCAATCGCAACCCGCTGCTGCTGGCCACCGGAGAGGGTGGCAGGCACCGCCTCGGCCTTGTGCCTCAGCCCCACCTTGTCGAGCAGTTGCAAACCGCGCACCTCCGCTTTCGCCCTTGGCCACTTCAACACGGTCACCAACCCCTCAATGACGTTTTCCAGCACCGTCATGTGCGGGAACAGCTGGAAATTCTGGAACACCATGCCAGTCTGCTGGCGCAATGCCTGCACGCTCTGGCGAGGCAGATGGTGAGAAAAATCGAGTTCACTCCCCCCCAGCACCAAGTGCCCCGCATCCGGCCTCTCCAGCACATTGACACAACGCAACAGGGTGCTCTTGCCACTGCCGGAGGGGCCAATCAGGGCGGTCACACTGCCTGCCACCATGGCAAGATCAATCCCCTTGAGCACTCGCTGCCCGCCAAACTGCTTCTCGATACCACGCAACCGGATCATAGGGCGACCTCCCGGGTCTCTTTGTGGGTCAACTTGCGCTCCAGCCGGTCTTGCAAGGTGGAGAGCACCGAGCTGAACATCAGATAGATGAGGGCCGTCTCGCTGTAGAGAATGAGCGGCTCATAGGTGACAGAGGCGAGCCGCTGGGCAGCCTGAAACAGCTCGGGCACGGTCACTGCAGCCGCCAGCGAGGTATCCTTGACCAGTGAAATAAAGGTGTTGGAGAGCGGTGGCACCGCGATGCGCGCCGCCTGCGGCAGGATCACCCGCCACATCACCTGGGGCCAGTTCATGCCAATCGAATAGGCCGCTTCCCACTGCCCTTTCGGGATCGCAACCAGGGTGGCGCGGATGATCTCCGAGCTGTAGGCGCCGATGTTGAGGGTGAACCCGATCACCGCGGCGGTGAAGGCATCCAGCACAATACCGGCACTCGGCAAGCCATAGAAAATCAGAAAGAGCTGCACCAGCAGCGGCGTGCCACGAATAAGCCAGACATAAAAACGAACCAGTGCCACCAATGGTGTCGGGCCATATAGTCTGGCCAGCGCCACCAGCAAGCCAAGCAATATTCCCAAAACAAAAGTGATCAGGGTTAGTGGCACGGTAAAAATAAGCCCCGCGCTAAGCAGGGGCCAAAAAGAGTCGATCATTAACTGCAACCAGGCTGGCACGTTAATTTCCTCGCTAGTTATTATTTTCCGGCAATATTATTGCGAGACATCAGTACCAAAATATTTAAGAGATATTTTCTGGTAGCTACCATCCTGTTTGGCAGTGCGCAGCGCCTGATTGATGGCGGCCAGCAATTCCGGCTGCCCCTTGGCGAGCAACACTGCCGATTGATCCCCCTTCGCTTCGGTCGCCGCTTCCCTCAATTTGGCATCCGGTTTCTGTTTCTTGAAATCGAGGAACGAGAGACTGTCGTTGATGGTGGCATCCACTCGCCCGGTCAGCACCAGCGCCAGCGACTGGTTGAAGCCCTCGGTGGCGACCACCTCGGCCCCCGACTTTTTGGCCAGCTGGGCAAAGTTGCTGGTCAGGGACTGGGAGGATTTCTTGCCCTTCAGATCGGCAAAGCTGTTGATGCTGTGGTTGTCGCTGTGCACCACCACCACCGCTTTGGAGGTGATATAGGGATCTGAAAAATCATACTTTTTCTGCCGCTCCGGCGTGATGGCCACCTCGTTAAGCACCAGATCGTAGCGCTTGGCATCTACCCCGGCGATGAGGCCATCCCACTTGCCTTCGACAAACTCCGGCTTCACCCCAAGGCCTTCTGCAATCAGCTCACCAATCTCCACATCAAAGCCGACCAGCTTGCCGCTCTTGTCGTGATAGGTGAACGGAGGATAGGCGCCTTCAGTACCGATTTTGATCGCACCGGCACTCTGGATGGCGGCGAGGCTGGACTGGGCTTGCGCCGATGTCATCAAAGCCAGTGGAAGGGCAGCCAACAAAAACAGGGAGTGCAGTTTTTTCATTATTCACCTCGTTATATTTGTAAACATCCAGCACGCTTGCCAACGATAATCCGGATTGCCATGCAATTATTATTTTGAATCCTGCTGCTGCCAGCACTATTTAATCGGGTCACGCTACATATACGATGACTGCCAATAAATAATTACACTTGGCGGCACCAGCAAAACATAACGTGGTGGTTACCGTTGCCAAACCATGAAATATGAGGATGTTTAGTGAAATAATGAATAACGGATACGGTGCCCCGCTTTCGCTACTGATTGCGGGGCAGACCGCTCATTCATGACGAACAAAGCACGCGGCCTGCCCGTTACCAAATCCCGGTCATCACCTTGTTACAAACACACCACCAGCCATTCCCCTTTGCCGACCGGCACCAATGAGGTGACGAATGCAGGATCCTGTGCGACGTCATTCATCCACTCCATCATTTCGCTGCGATGGGAGATGGCGTTATCGACCACCAGCAAGCCGCGAGGCGCCAACAGACGACGGATCTGCGGCCACCATACCCGGTAGTACTGGCGATCAGAATCGAGGAAGATGAGCTGATATCCGGCTTGCGGCAAGGTTGGTAACAGCGCCCCCGCATCCCCTGCCAGCAGGGTGATCCAGGGCTCCATTCCTGCGCGCTGGAAATTGTCATGGGCTAGAATGCGCTTCTCATCATCCCGCTCAATAGTGGTGACATGACCCTCCAGCCGACGTACCGCCTCGGCCAGCCAGAGCGTTGAGTAACCATTGGAGGTGCCTATCTCCAGCACGGTCTGCGCCCCGCGGGTTTGAACCAGCACAGCCAGCAACTGGCCGGTGTCACTGGTAATGTTGAGCATCTTGCTGGCACGATCCGGTTGTACCCGATCATTTTGCTCGCCAAACAACTCCAACTCTCGCTTCAGCTGCTCAAGAGGAGTAACCTCCTCTGCCCACGACGCAGAATGGTATTTGCTTTCAGCCATCACTCTACTTTCCTTATTCAGTCCCTGATGATAACGATCATTACGACTGATAAAAATGGAGTCAAATAGTTTGTGCTGAAAATTGGATATAGTAAAAAACTAAAATGGCTGGTCTATGCCAAAAATATCAACCAGTTGTTTAATATGAACTTAATAGATACTTGTGTTATCATATTAAACCCTAAAAAACATCAACAAAGTCGATTTCAATTGCCTTTGCATAAATTACAAAACACAGAAAATAAAAATTTAAAATGTGACAAGTGAAGTTATCAAGAAGTATTTAAATACTTTTTCACACACACTATTTAAAGTGTGCTTTTAATGGCCACACTATGTCTAGTTACAATTTTTCAAACACGCTTGCTCTTCTTGGTTAAGAATATCGTCATCATGAAATTTTTTCGCAATATCATGAAAACTACCTTCTATCGCAACAAAGGCATTTACAATAACTGGGTCAAAATGTTTTCCACTACCATCACGAATCATATCAACAGCCTGTTCGTGAGAAAAGGAAGGCTTGTAAACTCGTCTAGAAATAAGTGCATCATACACATCTGCCACACTCATCAATCTAGCACTTAAAGGTATTACCTCTCCTTTTAGTCCTTCTGGATAACCACTACCATCCCATTTTTCTTGGTGGGAATAGGCAATCTCATTGGCTAACTTTAAAAAGTCAGACTCGAAATCGATGGCTTGCTCAACCTCTTGCAACACCTTGAGCCCCTGAATGGTATGACTTTTCATCACTTTGAATTCATCATCGGTTAACTTGCCAGGCTTAAGAAGTACTTGATCAGGTATACCTACTTTCCCAATATCATGAAGGGGAGCAGACTTGAATAACAAATCAATGAATCCAGGTGTCAACTGATCCAGATAAACACCATCAGATACCAATTGCTGAGCCAGAACCCTGACATAATGCTGGGTCCGACGGATATGATTACCCGTTTCATTGTCTCTAGTCTCAGCTAACGATGCCATCGCTACGATGATTGCATCTTGCATCACTTCTAACTCATGGGTACGCTCTTTTACCCTTAACTCAAGAATTTCGTTCTGTTTCGACAACTCTTCCCTTGTCTGCTTAAGCTTAATATGTGTTTCGACCCGGCTCAGCAAAATAGGGGGGCTTATTGGCTTCATAATATAATCTACAGCACCAACACTAAACCCCATTTGTTCATCCTCAATTTGAGATTTAGCGGTAAGAAAGATGACTGGAATCGCCTCTAATTGAGGCTGCAACTTGATCCGGCGACATACCTCATAACCATCCATTTCAGGCATCATAACATCAAGCAGAACCAGATCAGGGTGACTTCGAGTACAAATCTCCAATGCCTGCAAACCGTTGATTGCCACAAGGACACGATAATATGGTTTAAGCAAACCAATCAATACAGCTCGATTTTCAGGATTATCATCGACGACCAGAACTGTTTCATTCATTTTATGCTTCACCCAATTTATCAAGATCAAGGGGGTAGATTGCGATTGCATTATTTAACACTGATTTTGCCGATGCGAAATCACAATTGTTTATATATTTATTACAATCATCAAAATCTTCCGAACCAAGAAGTTCTTGGAAAAACAAATAATGTTCATCAAAATAATCGAGCACACTTGCATCCATTTCCTGTAATAACTGAACCAAACGATAAAGCCGAGCTTGAGTCTTATTGTCTAACGCACCACTTTTTACCCGTTGCGGCAGTGGTCTATTCAAGGCCCCCGCAAGCAACCCAAAAAAGGTGGCCAAATGTGAAGCCATTTCATCAAGTAGGTCTCTAATCTCTTCCTGATTCACTGCGTTTAGCAAGGATATTTCCAAACGTGATGCTATATCAGATGTCAGTACGGCGCCCAAATTCGCTGCCGTACCTTTGAGGGTATGTGCATAGCGTATTGCTAATTCATGCTCTCCCTTTTCCAGTGCGATCTCAATACGTCTAACAATGTCAGCCTGTTCATTCATCATCTGTGATAGCAAACGGGCATAAAGCTTTTCATTTCCAGCAACACGAAGCAGGCCATTTTTAACATCGAGGGATGGAATATCACGTAAGCTGCAACCAGCCGTAGAGCTATCATTGCCATTGACTGGTATTGATGTATTACGTTTGCCTTGACACCATTTATTTATGGTCCGATAGAGCAGTTCAGGATCAATTGGCTTTGATATATGATCATTCATCCCTAAACTAAGGCAGCGATCACGCTCCTCTACCATGGCGTGTGCAGTCATGGCTATCAGTGGCGTCTGGTCAAATTCATTCATGGCCCGGATTCGACGGCTTGCCTCATAGCCATCCATGACAGGCATCTGCAAGTCCATAAATATGATATCAAATCGCTCCCCTTTTTGTAGAGAGAGAGACAACTGCTCTATTGCCTCTTGGCCATTGCTGGCAACAGTTACCAACATGCCTTTACTCTCCATTAATTCAACAGCGATCTGCTGATTAATTTCGTTATCTTCAGTGAGCAACACCCTTATACCGGTAAGCAACCAGTTTGATGAAGATACTTCGACCCTTTGCGATTTAGCTCCATTAGGGGTCAATCCAACAAATAGATTCATCAATATATCGAATAAGTGAGAAGAACTGACCGGCTTGGTAAGTACGCCAGCCAAGTTTATTCCCTCCATTTCGCCTTGAACTTCATCCTTATCGTAAGCCGTCACAATCACAATTCTCGGTTGGGTTTCATGTGGCAGTTCATTACGGATCCGCTTTGCTGTCTCAATGCCATTGAGTAGTGGCATATTCCAGTCCATGAATACCAGATCGAAAGGTTCTCCCCTTTCCTGTGCAGCCTTGATAACTCGCAGCGATTCAACACCACTGGAGACCGCCTCAACAGGTACCTTCATTGAGGTCAGTAATTCGCCCAGAATATCTCTTGCATGTTCATTATCATCCACGATAAGCGTACGAATATGAGAGAGCAAATCAGGTACCGCATCATGTTGACGAAGCGGTTGCTCACTGAGCGTAAACCAGATATTGAACGTAAAACGACTACCAATACCAGGAGAGCTTTCAACTCTAATCCCGCCCCCCATTAACTCCACCAATCTCCTGCTAATAGATAGGCCGAGCCCTGTTCCACCATATTTTCTGGTGGTAGTACCATCTGCTTGAGTAAATGCCTGGAACAGTCCCTGCGTTTGCTTTTCCGTCATTCCGATACCTGTATCGGAGACTTCAAATATCAATTCTATCTTGCCATCCTGAAATTCACCTCTGCTCACAGAAACGGAAATCTCTCCCTCTTCAGTAAACTTCACTGCATTATTGACCAAATTGATGATCACCTGCCCCAAGCGCAAAGGATCGCCACACAGGGTCACAGGGACCTCTCTAGGGATGGAAAACAGCAACTCCAATCCTTTATCGAATGCCTTCTGCCCCGTCACCATGGATACATTATGAAAGACATCTTCCAGATAAAAGTCGACTTGCTCTACTGACAGTTTGCCTGCCTCAATTTTGCTAAAATCAAGAATGTCGTTAATAATGCCAAGCAGCAGGGTGGCAGAAGTATGGATTTTACCAATATAATCACGTTGCTTTGGTGTTAGCTCCGTATTGAGCGCCAAATGGGACATCCCAATAATGGCATTCATTGGTGTTCTGATTTCATGACTCATGTTTGCCAAAAACATAGACTTTACTTCAACGGCCTCTTCTGCTTTTCTTTTAGCTTCATTAATTTCTTTTTCAACCTGTTTGCGAGCCGTGACATCCCTTAAAAACATGGCTGCCTGGCAACGTCCTCCCAGCTCAAATATCGAAATTCCCAAATCAACAGGCACCAGATGCCCGTCTTGAGTATAAGTTGTTACCTCATAGGCTTTTTCTTTCAACTGCGTTGCATGATTCAACTGAAGAGGTAATTTCAGCACCGAAGCCAATTCACCAAACAACTGCATCTGCAACAGATCAAAAATTGAGTTGCCTATAGCCTGCGCAGCGGTATACCCATAGGTATATTCGGCGGTGTGATTCCATAAGAGGATATTGCCATCGCTATCGATAATAGCGAGACTGGATGGCGCACCTTCAATAATGGTACGCGCCATCTCTTCGCTGGCGACCAGTGCGGCAGTGCGCCGGGCTATTTCATGTTCAAGCCCTTCCTGATGAGCTGCCAAGGCTTGATTTTTTGCATGCAGCTCTTCAAGCAACTCATCTCTGCTCTTTTCACGCAATTGAGCAGCTAAATTGACGCACTGCTCAGCATCAAGAGGATTGTTTCCGGCAAGAGACCCGTTACCGCTCCGTGAACTCGCATCCAAACCACCCACAGAACCCAGTTCAGTTGCATCGGGCACCACGATAGCATAGGAAATATTGGCCTCCTGCAAGGTGATAGCCAATACCACCTCCTCTCGCCCGTTGAGCAGACTTGCCAGCAACGAGTCCATTTTTAGCAGCCAGCGATCCTGTGCACTCTGGGATAACCCATAGCGTCGGGCCAATACCATCAACTTGGACCGAAAAGCAATGAGGCTATTTTCAGCCTTGCGAACAGTTAAATAGACAGATTCAGCCATTATGACACCTGGCGACCACCACTGTGGCATCATCGTAATGCTTGGAAAAATGATCCATCATGTAACCAGCAATCTGAGAGGGACTCCAGTACAACAAAGAAAGCTCCTCTTCCAGAGGGATATTTTCTCTTATTCCATCCGAGGTCATGATGAAGAGATCGTGTGTTTCAAAAGTCCCCTCATGGGATATCAAGGTCGGGATCATTTCACAGACAATCCCGGACTGAGCATGAAAAGAGACCCATTTCCCACAGTCATGCTTTCTGAGCAACACGTTGCCCACGCCTACGACCTGAAAAAGGTTTTTTGCAAAATCGATACTGAGCATGGTAATTGCCGCACCCAGCGTCCCTTTAAAATGCTGATGCACCATCTCCATCAATCCCGTCAGAGAGAGAACCGGACACTCTTTGATAAACATCTCCATCTCGCGCGCCAGTAATGCAGCACTATCCCCATGTCCCAGAACATCGATGACCACAATCAAAGCTCCCTGCTCTCTGGTCAGGACAACAACACCATCTCCAGACGAAACCTCACCAAAACAGGGTGACTGTCTCATCGCAACCTGAACTGGCATTATGACCTCCATTTGATGACGGTAACCCGTGTACCTTCTGTCGATGTCTCGACAGCAAACTCGTCCATAAGCCGCTGCACCCCAGGTAATCCCAATCCTAGCGACTGACCTGTTGAAAAGTGTTCTTGCAAGGCACTCTGCAAATCTGCAATCCCCGGCCCGCGATCGATGATGGTTAACTTGATACCTTCACGCCCACTCTGAAACAGATGCTCAATCCACACCTCTCCGGAAAAGGCATATTTGATGACATTGGTCGCCAACTCGGACACGGTGGTGGCAACCTCACTGATCTGTTGCTGCGCAAGACCGCAGGAACGGGCATAGATATAGCTCCCCATCACCGCGGTGGCGATATCCGTCTCTCCACGCAGGTGGTAACACTCGTTCTCTCTCATATCCCCGGACGCCATATCACAGCAAAGCCATTCCCTGTTCGAGAGAAGAGACTGACACCATGTCAGATGTATCGATGCCTACATCAAGCATTCCCATCACCAGACCTGGCCTCAAACCGACAAAAATACAATGCCGACCCATCATTTCGACCATCTTGGCCAAGGCAAGCAATCGCACCAGTTCATCACAGCCGCAGGTTTTAATACCCGACAAATCAATTAATACCCCCCTGACTCCCTCTTCACTCAATCTGGCTGGCATTGTCACTTCGAACTCATCCAGCAGAGAGGTAGACAGATCGATCTGAATCGAAACAATGAGGGCCTGTCTGAAACGATTGATAGCGATCACTTGCTCCATGATGCTGGCCTACCCCCTGCCATCCAGATGAGAGTAGCGCTGAATATTGAGGCCAACGGTCTTGAAGGCACTCTCCAGGGCATCACGCAAGGTTGCACAGGTCTTTACTTCACCCACATTGATCCCAAGCTGCACCATGGTTTTGGCTATGGAGGGGGAGACACCGGACACCAGACTTTCACATCCCATCAACTTGGTCGCTTTGGTGATCTTGATAAAATGATTGGCGACTGCGGTGTCGACAATTGCCACACCGGAAATATCCATGATCAGTACCTTGGCTCTTTGCTCGGCTATCTTGCACAACACTGAAGTCATGATGTCCTGAGCTCGTTTTGAATCAATCAATCCAACAATAGGCAGCATCAACACGTCCTGCCAAATCATGGTGACCGGTGTCGACATGGCTAGCAGAACTTCACTCTGTTCGGCAAAGCGCTTGTTGTTGATACGGGCATAGGTATCCACCACGATGGTGGTATCCATATGCAACAACTTGGTGAATGCTGTTACCAACGCACTGTATTCATCACTGTAGAGGCTGCCGTCGTACATGCGTTTGGTGAAAATAAGCATCGACATGTTCATACCGGCAAAATAGGTCGGCAGAGAGAGGCCCACCTTGGCATGGACTTCACCGACCAGGACCCGTTCCTGAATATACTGGGCATTGATCTGGGCATTGAAAAAACTACGCCAGTAGATCAATTGCTGCTCCTGAACATGCGCCAAACGGTGGGGGTCGCTGAAATATTGTTCAAAAGCGGGGGTGCTCCGCAGCCAACCATAAAAGTGCGTCACGTACTCATTCAGCTTGGGAAGAATCGTCTGGCCGAACTTGCGGATCAATGCGAGATCGCTCTCCGTCAGCTCATGCAGCGCCATCAAAACTTCAGGATTATCAAACAACAACCCTTCTGGTTTTTTTATTAACATCCCGTCTCCTCCATAAGAACTTCATCATCCCGTCAATAAAAATGACATTGTCAATAGTAGTACCCTGTCAGCAATTAGAGAGAAAAAGTCCGGTCATTTAAGGCAGAATTTGCTGCACCTATCTGTTACACTTCGCGCCCGCCATTTTCCGGCTCACTCTCTGACTTGATGTCAGGCGCAGCCGTCGGTGGTTACAACCTCCGTCTCGCTCATGCCGAGCTAACCAAGCCAAATACAGCCCAGCTGGAACACAGGAACCCATTATGAGATTTGAATCGTTCGATTTTGCCCCCGAGATTTTGCGTGCTGTCTCAGATTGCGGTTATCAGGAGATGACCCCTGTGCAGCAACAGGCGATCCCGGCCATTCGCCGTGGCCGCGATGTGCTGGCCAGCGCCCAGACCGGTACCGGCAAGACCGCCGCCTTCGCCCTGCCCATTTTGCAGCGTCTGGTAGACAATCCGGCTCCGGCCCAGCCTTCCAACGCCCGGGTGCTGATCCTGACCCCGACCCGCGAGCTGGCGGCTCAGGTGGCGAGCAACATCAATGATTTCGCCAAGTATCTCGATATCACCACCATCACCATCGTTGGCGGTGGCAAACAGGACGTGCAGGCCAAGAAGCTGAAAGCGGGCGCTCACATCATTGTCGCCACCCCGGGCCGTCTGCTGGAACACCTCACCGCCTGCAACCTCAGCCTCTCCGGTGTCGAGTGTCTGGTGATGGATGAAGCTGACCGCATTCTCGACATGGGCTTCAGTGCCGATGTGCAGAAGATCCTGCAAGCGGTCAACAAGACCCGTCAGAACCTGCTGTTCTCCGCCACCTTCTCCGACGCAGTGAAGAAGCTGGCCAACCTGATGCTGGACCGCCCGCAGATCGTCAGCGTCAACAAGCAGAACTCCACCGCCGACACCGTCAGCCACACCGTCTATCCGGTCGAGCAGAAGCGCAAGCGCGAGCTGCTCTCCGAGCTGATTGGCAAGCAAAACTGGCAGCAGGTGCTGGTGTTCGCCAGTACCCGCGAGAGCTGTGATGTGCTGGTGGAAGAGCTGAACCTCGACGGCATCAAATCCGCCGTGGTCCATGGCGAGAAGGCCCAGGGCAACCGTCGCCGCGCCCTGCGCGAGTTCATGGAAGGCAAGGTTCGGGTACTGGTCGCCACCGAAGTGGCCGCCCGTGGTCTGGATATCCCGAGCCTGGAATACGTGGTCAACTACGATCTGCCGTTCCTGGCGGAAGATTATGTGCACCGCATCGGCCGTACCGGTCGTGCCGGCAAGCGCGGCATGGCCATCTCCTTCGTCAGCCGTGAAGAGGAACGCACCCTGCTGGAGATCGAGGCCCTGATCGGCCAGAAGATCCGCCGCATCATGGTGCCGGGCTACGAGGTGAGCAGCCGTGACGAGCTGATCAAACAGCTGCAGGAGCGTCGCCGCTTCGGCAAGCGCCCGCAGCGTGAAGATAACGCCGTGGCGCAGGTGATGGCCGAAGCCAAGCTGCAGGGTCAACGCCTCAAGCGTCTGGCCGCCGCCAAGAAGCCCCGTCAGCCGAAATAAGGCGGGCAGTTGCTCTATTGAACCGCAAAGGCGCCACTGGCGCCTTTGCCATCTCTGTCATCGGTGTTGACTGTCGTGGTCAACTCAAGGATCGTTTATGACCCCTCCCAGCTACAATCAGGCCCTGCTCGAGATGGCCACCCAGAGTCTGGCCGAACTGGCCCGTACCGCCGAACAAAAAGCGGGCAAGCGCACCCCGGCGCAAGAGAGCCACTTTCTCTGCACCTGGATGGCCGACTCCCTCAAGGAGAAACGCTTCTCCCGGCTGGTGATGGAAGATTTGAAGGATTGGGTGCAACTTGGCCGCACCCTGGGGGCCGGGGCCGATCTCAAGGGCCTGCTGGAGCGCATCGCCTTCCAGTACCAGTGCGCCATGACCAATCCACAGCAGCTGGGAACCAAGCTGGCTGCCCTGCTGGCCCAGCTGCAAGCAGCCGGCTGGCTGGTATTGACCGAGAGCGAAGTGAACGCCAAGCTGCGCCTGCAATCGGGCGGCCAAGCGAGTCTGGTGATCAGCCATAGCGAATATCAGGGCCATATCGAGGGCGGTGAGCTTATCAAGCCCCTCACCCTCTACGTGCGCGGTGACGAGAAGGTATTGGCCGAGGCAGCCTTCCAGCACGGTCTGCTGCTGAGCCAGGGCAACAAGAAGACCACTCTGGTCAAGCACCACAAGGCCTACCGGCTGATGCCGGATAACGCTCAACCGGCGCTGGCACTGCTGGGCGAAGCGCGCCAGAGCGCCTGATCCCGCCATTTTGCAGCAATAAAAACGGCAGACCCTCATTTAATGCAGGGTCTGCCGTTTTTTATTGTTCGGTTTTATCTGATGAACTTCAGAAATTGTTTAGCGGATCTTGATACCAATCTGACCCGGTGCACACCACTCAAACATCACTTCCTCGCTCTTGCCGCAGCAGCTGCCACCGCAGACCCGGCTTTCACGCTTGATGACCCGCCCCTTGCGCATCCAGACGCCGAGCATGGCCTCCACCGCATCTTCCGAGGTATGGAAGTGGCGAGCCAGCTCACGCCGACTCACCTTCTGCTGCGCGGCGAGGTAATCCCCCAGCTCGCGCAGGATCATAATGTCACCACCTTGCGCGCCACGATGTCACCGTGACGGCGACCTGCCCACCAGAGCAGCAGCAGGGATAAGCCATAGCTGACGATCCAGAACAAACTCTGCTCGGGGTGCGCGGCAAAAGTGGCAGCCTGATAGAAGACGGTGGCGCACATAAAGGCCATGTAGTTGCACCAGGCCGCAGTCAGCAGCGCCCACTGGCGACCGGTCTCGCGCACCAGCGCACCCATGGCAGCGGCGCAAGGCATGTAGAGCAGCACAAACAGCAAGTAGGAGAAGGCACCGGCTGCCCCGTCGAAGTGGGTCTGCATGTTGCCGTAGGTGGAGACATCGACCTCCTGCTCTTCGGCTGCTGCCTGCTGATCATCGAGATTGCCGACCGCAAGGCCCATGGGGTCGCTCGGGTTGATCTCGGCCAGATTGGTCGCCACGGCATCGATAGCTTCCTTGAAGCTGGCTACCAGCGAAAACTCGCTCGCTTCCTCTTCGCCACCGCTACCACCGGCGTAGAGACTGTTGAGGGTGCCCACCACCGCCTCTTTGGCGAAGATGCCGGTCACGATACCCACCGTGGCCTGCCAGTTGTCATCGCGCACACCGATAGGGTGCAGCACAGGAGTCACGGCCTGGCTGATTTTGCTCAGTACCGAGCTCTCCTGATCCTGATGGCCGAAGCTGCCATCGGTACCCAGCGAGTTGAGCACGCTCAGCACCGCCACCACCAGCACGATGGTTTTACCGGCGCCAAAGACGAAGGATTTGAGCTTCTGCCAGGTCTTGATAGCGACGTTGACCGGACGTGGCCACTCGTAGTCCGGCATCTCCATCAGCATGGAGTCGCTCTTGCCCGGCAGCAGGGTACTGCGCAGCAACAGGCCGGTCAGCACCGCCACCAGAATACCGATGAGGTAGAGACCGAATACCAGGTTCTGACCGGATTCAGGGAAGAAGGCCACCGCAAACAGGGCGTAGACCGGCAGACGGGCACCGCACGACATGAAAGGGGCCATGGCCGAGGTCATCAACCGCTCCCGCTCGGAGTTGAGGGTCCGGGTCGCCATCACTGAGGGTACGGTACAGCCAAAGCCCATCAGCATCGGCACGAACGCCTTGCCCGGCAGGCCGAGGCGGCGCATCAAAGCATCCACCACGAAGGCCGCGCGCGCCAGATAGCCAGAGCTCTCCAGCACCGCCAGGAACAGATAGAGGCAGCCGATCACCGGAATAAAGGTAGCGACAGTCTGCAAACCGACCCCGAAACCGTCAGCCAGAATGGCGCCCAGCCAGTCGGGTGCGCCGATCAGCCCCAGCAGGTGATGCACGCCATCGACAAACAGGGCGCCGCCCATGATGTCGAAGAAGTCGATAAAGGCGCTGCCCACCTTGATGGCAAACATGAACATCAGGTACATCACGAACAGGAAGAAGGGGATGCCGACCCAGCGGTTGAGCAGCACCCGATCGAGCTTCTCGCTCTGGGCCACGGTCAGTTTGCCCTTCTGCTGGCACGCCTGGCTGGCCCACAGGTGGATATGGCCGTAGCGAATATCGGCCAGCTGCAGGTCGATATCCTGCCCCTGATGGGCGCGGGACACCACGTTATTGGCGGCAGCCTGCTGACCGGGCTGCAGGGTCTCCTGCATCACCGCATCCTCTTCCAGCAGGCGCAAGGCGCGGCCGCGGGAGGTAAGGTGGTGCGGTGCGAGCAGGGTTTCGAGCTCTGCCAGATCTTTTTCAAGGCTGCTGCCGTAGTCGAGCATCAGCGCCTGCTGGGGCTGACCGATAAAGCTGTGGAGCTGGCTCTTGAAGGCCGCCACTTGCTGGCGATTATGAGCAGAGAGGGCCACCACCGGACAACCGAGAGCCTCTCCCAACAAGGCTTCATTGATGGTGACGCGGCGCTTTTTCAGGATATCCATCTTGTTGAGCACCACGATCATCGGCAGCCCCAGCTCGCGCAGTTGCAGCGTGAGGTACAGGGAGCGCTCCAGATTGGCAGCGTCGATGACGTTGAGCAGCAGATCAGGCTGCTGACCCTGCACGAAGCGACTGGCGATCTGCTCGTCCAGACTGCCATCCTGATTGGCCAGGCTATAGATGCCGGGCAAGTCCATCAGCTTGTAGTCGTTACCTGCGGCGGAAAACTCGCCCATCTTTTTATCAACGGTTACCCCGCTCCAGTTGCCGACCTGCTGGCGGGCACCGGTCAGGGCATTGAACAGGGAGGTCTTGCCACTATTGGGGTTGCCGACCGTAACTAGGGAATAATTCATACCGGTTCGACCTCGATTTGCTGGGCCAGGCTCTTTTGCATGGAGAGACAGATCCCCTGACACTGGATCTGGAGCGGATCCCCCAACGGGGCGGATCGCAGATAAATGACTTCAGTCTGGGGCAACAGGCCCATCACCATCAGCTTGCGACGCAACGGCCGGGACAACTGGTTCATATTCTTGATGCGAGCACTCTGTCCCGGCGACAACTGCGTGAGTACCATGACTGACTCCTGAAGTTAAACAATAATAATTCGCTTTTACCTGAGGCATTATAAGCTGTGTCTTCAACTTTTATTTGAGTAAAATCAAACTCCGCTTAGCTAACCGATAAAGTATTGCCATGAGTCACGACCACAACAGCCGCCTCGTTTACAGCACGGATGGCGGCATGATCAAAGAGCAAAACACGCCGCAATCCGCCTCTCCCTTCCCGCTTGACGGCACCGTGCGCATTCGCCGCGAGACCAAGGGGCGCAAGGGCGCCGGGGTGATCACCATCCATGGGGTCCCCGCCGAGCAGCAGAAATCCCTGGCCACCTTGCTCAAGAAAAAGTGCGGCACCGGCGGCGGTATTAAAGAGGGGGTGATCGAGATCCAGGGGGATAAAAGAGACCTGATCAAAGCCGAGCTGGAGAAAGCCGGTTTCAGCGTCAAGCTGGTGGGCGGCTGATTTGCCCATTTAGCACCTTGTCACCCTGGCGGTTTTTCCCTAGAATGCCCGCTCCCATCGAGGGGGAGTAGTCTCGCACATCGGCTCCACACCGGTCTGCGACCCTGATCAACATACTTGGTGCCAACTCACCATGGTCAGGGTGATCCATGTTCACCTATGGATTTGACAAGACCTTTGACGGGCCAGTGCCAAAACCGGGGACGGATGGCGCAGGCTTGTCTTTGGTTTATAACAATTCCGTCCCCCGGTCATTTTTATGGAAGCCTTGTTAACCTCAACCCTCAGCGTCGCTATTGCCGAAATCGGCGATAAAACCCAGCTGTTGGCGTTACTGCTCATCTGCCGTTTTCGCAAGCCCTGGCCGATCATCGCCGGTATGCTGGCGGCGACCCTGCTCAACCATGCCGGCGCCGCCTGGATTGGCGAGTTCATCAGCCGCTGGCTCGATCCCAAGATCATGACCTATCTGGTGGCGGTGGCCTTTATCGCCATGGCGATCTGGATCCTGGTGCCGGACAAGATGGATGACGAGGAGAGTTCCCTCGACAAGTACGGCCCCTTTATGGCCACCTTCGTGCTCTTCTTTATTGCCGAGATTGGCGACAAGACCCAGATTGCCACCGTGCTGCTGGCCGCCAAGTATGACTCCCTGATCCAGGTGGTGACCGGCACCACCCTCGGCATGATGCTGGCCAACGTGCCGGTGGTGCTGATCGGCAAGCTGGGGGCCGACAAACTGCCACTCAAGGGGATCCGCATCGCCTGTGCCCTGCTGTTTGTCGGTCTCGGGGTCAGCACCCTGATCTTTGTCTGATCTCCCCCTCTTTTGAGAGCCAAGCCCTCCCCCTGCGGAGGGCTTTTTTGTCTGCCGTGCCACAGGATAAAACTCACGATGCGCTCTGCCTGCTTGGCTGCGCTGATCGCTGTCGCAGCACAGGGCCAGCACGAAAAGGGGCAGTGCACGGGAGGGGGGATGCCATGCCATAATGGGGCAAACCTCGTGGAGCCACCCATGCACAACGTATCAAGAGAGACGCTACTCGAATGGGTCAAACAGGGACGACTGGCACCAGATCAACTCGCCGCCGCTCGAGCCCTCGCTGATCTCCCGCCCGCCCCGGTTCGCTGGCAATGGCTGTTTGATCGGCTATTGCTCTGGCTCGGCGCCCTCTGCATCGGGGCCGGGCTGATCTTTTTCGTCGCCTTCAACTGGCACGATCTGGGGCGCCTCTCCCGCCTCGCCCTGCTGGAGGCCCTGCTGCTCGCCATGCTGCTTCTGCTGTGGCGCAAGCCCCTTGGCGATACGCCGCGCCAGGCGCTGCTCTTTGCCATCGCCCTCAATATCGGCGCCCTGCTGGCGCTGGTGGGTCAGACCTACCAAACCGGCGCCGATCCCTGGCAACTGTTCGCCACCTGGACGCTGATGCTGCTGCCGCTGGCCGCATTTGGACAGAGCACCTTGCTCTGGACCTTGAGCTGGCTGCTCGGCCAGCTGGCGCTGGTGCTCTACTGGCGCCTTGGCCTCATCGCCCTCTTTTTTACCTTCGATAAAGAGGGGCTGGGTTGGTGCCTGACCCTGTTCAACGCCATCCTCTGGGGCCTGCTCCTGCTGGCACCGGCTCGCTGGCGATTAATGCCCGGCTGGCTGGCTGGCCTGGCTGCGGGTCTGGGCGCCACCCTGCTCGCCCTGCTGGCGCTATTCGATGCCGCCTCCCCGCTGGTGTGGCCACTCTGGCTGGGCTGGCTGGCGGCAGCCTATCTCCTCTGGCACCACCGATTTATCGCCGGACTCGCCATGGGATGTCTGAGTCTGATTGCGGTGATCCTCGCGGCGCTGGGCAAGTGGATGAAACCCGATATCAACGGCTTTTTGCTGCTCAGCCTCATCGCCATCGGCCTCTCGGTGATGGCCGCCCGCTGGCTGCAACAACAACGGAGGTCTCATGAGTGATCTGACGCTCTGGCAAGCGCTGCAACAGGCCAATCTGGTGGAAGGAGAGTTGCCCCAGGATAACCAACCCCACTGGTCGAGCCGCTTTTTACTCGGGCTGGTCGGCTGGATCGCCGCCCTGTTCCTGCTCTTCTTTCTCTTTATGACCTTTGAGCAGCTGACCCGCGAAGCCAACAGTGCCCTGCTGCTGGGGGCGGTACTGTTGGGCGTGGCTTACGCCATCAATCGCAGCCAGCGCGGCGATCTCTGGGATCAGTTCGTGCTGGCGCTCGTGCTGGCAGCCGATGCCTGGCTGCTCTACGGATTGCTCGATCAACTGGATATCCATCATGCCCTGCTCTGGTTCGGTCTCAGCCTGCTGTCACTGACCATTGCAGTGCTGTTCGATCACTGGCTGGTGCGTCTGTTTCACAGCGTGGCGGCCGCCCTGTTGCTCACGCTGGGGCTCGCCTGCCTCGGGTTGCAACTGCTGGCCCTGCCGCTGGTGATGGCCGCCATCACCTTTTGTTGGCTTCGCGCCGACCATGACCCCGCCCGCCACCAGCTCTACCACGCCATCACCCTGGGGCTCGCCCTCTCCCTGCTGGTGCTGGGTCGCCTGCACCAGCCGCTGTGGGAAGGTGGCAGCAGCGTACTCGACGAGCTTGGCACCTCGCGCCTGCCACTCTGGCTCAATCCGCTGCTCTGCGCCGCCTTGCTGCTGGCGGTGATGGTGAAACTGAAACTCCCCCTGCTGTTTGGTCTGCCGCTGGTGCTGATCAGCGCCGTCATTCCAGGGATGGGGGCTGGTGCGCTGGTGCTTATCCTCGGTTTTTACGCCGGTAGCCTTGGTCTGATGTCGCTGTCGATCCTGCTGCTGCTCGGCTACGGCGCCCTCTACTACTACGATTTGGGGCTCACCCTGATGACCAAATCCTGGCTGCTGTTGGGCTCCGGCATGCTGTTGCTGGGCACCCGTCAACTGCTTAAAACCTTCGCGGCAAGGAGCGATGCATGAGACCCGCAACCCGACAATTCGCCCTGTTGCTGAGCGGCCTTGCCATTCTGGCGGGCATCAACCTGACTGTCTGGCGTTTCGAGCGCGCCATGGCCAGCGGCGAGGTGGTGCTGCTCAAACTCGCGCCAGTCGATCCCCGTTCGCTGATGCAGGGGGATTACATGCGGCTTAACTACGACATCGCCCGCCAGTTGACTGGCCGCCCAGGCGATGACCAACACGCCAGCGAACAGGGCTATGACGAAGCAACCCTGGTGATCCGCCTCGACCAGCATCAGGTGGCCAACTGGGTGGCAGATGGCCAGCCGGATCAGCTGGCGGCCGACGAGCGGCTATTGCAGGTGCGCCAGAGCGATCGCCAGTGGCTGATCGGCCCCGATGCCTTTTTCTTTGAGGAGGGACAAGGGGAGTCCCTGAACGCCGCCCGCTATGGCGAGTTCCGCCTGCAAGCCGATGGTAAAGCCCTGCTGGTCGGGCTGCGCGATGAGAATTATCAGCCAATAGGACAATCCAGATCACGTTGGTGAAGGGGCAAAGTGGCGAGTTGACTGTCGAGTCGCCACACTCAATGCAGGGTTGATCGCTAAGGA
Source organism: Aeromonas sp. MdU4 (assembly GCF_041929505.1). Lineage (NCBI taxonomy): Bacteria > Pseudomonadati > Pseudomonadota > Gammaproteobacteria > Aeromonadales > Aeromonadaceae > Aeromonas > Aeromonas sp. MdU4. The sequence continues at coordinate 38,142 of NZ_JBHFMW010000001.1, forward strand.
AGTTCCCCATGAGGATATGGCTGATCTGTCATCTGTTACTGCTCTCCTGGGCTGCGACAGCCCAGGCTGACCTCGGCAAGCTCGAATACCTGACCGAAGAGTATCCCCCCTACAACTACAGCGATGCACAGGGCCAGCCTACCGGCCTTGCGGTCGAGCTGTTGCAGATGGTGTGGAAAAACAGCGGGGTGGAACCACAACCGATCCGCATCCTGCCGTGGGCCCGCGGCTACTACCTGCTGACCCAGAAACCCAACGTGGTGCTCTTCTCCACCGCTCGTACCCAGGCGCGGGAAGATCTCTTCAAGTGGGTCTGCCCCATCGGCTACTCGGAGTACATCCTGCTGGGCCGCAAGGCACAGAACATCACCCTCAGCGCGGTGGATCAGATGAGCAAATACCGGATCAGTGCGGTGCGCTCCGATGCAGCCGAGCAACTGCTGCTCAACAATGGCATGGATGACAACCAGATCATTTCCGCCAATCGCCTCAATCAGGCGGTGAAAATGCTGGTTTCGGGCCGTGCCGACCTGCTCGCCACCGGCAAACTGGCCGGTTATGACGCCATCCGCGAGCTCAAGATGAAACCGGAAGAGTTCAATGTCGCCATGGTACTCAGTGCCGAGCAGCTCTGCTTCGCCTTCAGTCGCCAGGTGGATGATGGCGAAATCAACCGCTTCCAGCATGCCCTGACCAGCGCCCTCGCCTCACAGGAATTTTTGAAGCTGCAGGCCAAATACCTGCCTGTGCCCTGAACCCTGCATCGTGCAGTCAAAGACCACGGGATGCCATTGGCATCCCGTGGTCTTTTGGCAAACATGCGGTGCCAGCTTGGCGAAACCGGTCAGCTTGGTCACACTTGTGCATGAGTCCCCCCGTGAGCAGGATGAAAAAAATGAAACCATGGATTGGAGTGGCTGCGCTTCTGGTTGCCACCGCGGCCCAAGCCAGCCCCGAGCTGGCCAAACTTCACTACCTGAGTGAAGATTACAAACCCTATAACTACCTTGATGATTCAGACAATCCGACCGGCTTTGCCGTCGATCTGCTGAAACTGGTATGGCAAAAGACCAACACCCCGGAACAGCCCATCACTATCATGCCCTGGGCCCGTGGCTACTATCTGCTGACCCAAAAGCCCAATGCGGTACTCTTCTCCACCGCTCGCACCCAGGCGCGTGACCCTCTGTTCAAGTGGGCCTGTCCCATCGGCTATGCCGAAATCGTGCTGGTAGGGATGGCCGACCACAAGATCAACATCACCAAGCTCGATGATGCCAAGACGTTCAATATCGGTGCGGTGCGGGCTGACGTGGGCGAGCAACTGCTGCTCAACAACGGCTTTGACGAAACCAAGATCATCGCCGCCAACCGGCTGGCACAGGCGCTCAAGATGCTCACCTCCGGTCGGGTGGACATGGTCTCCACCAACAAGACCACCATGGAACAGCAGATCCAGGAGCAAAAACTCGACCCCGCCAAATTCAAGGAGCAGTGGCAGCTGAGCTCGGAGCAGTTCTGTTACGCCTTCAGTCATCCGGTGAGCGACGAGCTGGTCAAAGAGTTCCAGAACGGCTTGACCCAGGTGTTGGCGGGCAGCGAATACCCGCAGCTGCACAACAAATATTTTCCGGCCCCCGCCGCCAAATAGCGGCACGGCCGCTCCCCCCAAACAAGGAGGGGCCCGCGATGGGCCCCTTCTCTTACCGTACAGTTATCCCCTACCCCTTCACCAGCGCCGCGGCAGCGACTTTGTGGTGAGCTATAAGCTGCTCGATATCCAGCCCCTCGATGGTGCCATCCACCACTTTCCACTTGCCGCCCACCATCACCCGATCTGCCCGCTCGGCGCCGCACAAGATCAGGGCTGCAACGGGATCGTGACTGCCGCTAAAGCGCAAATCATCGAGCTTGAACAGCGCCAGATCCGCCTGCTTGCCGGGCAGCAGATCGCCAAGATCGCCGCGCCCCAGCAACTTGGCTGAACCACGGGTTGCCCACTCCAGCACCTTGCGCGGGGTGATGCGCTCGGCGCCGTAGCGCAGCCGCTGCAGATAGAGCGCCTGACGCGCCTCCTGCATCAGGTTCGAGGCATCGTTGGAGGCCGAGCCATCCACCCCCAATCCAACCGGTGCTCCGGCCGCCTCCAGATCCAGCGTTGGGCAGATACCGGAGGCGAGCCGCATATTGGAGACCGGACAGTGGCACACCCCGGTGCCCGCCGCCCCCAGCCGCGCAATCTCGTCCGGATTGAAGTGAATGCCGTGGGCCAGCCAGGTGCGATCGCCGAGCCAGCCCACTTTTTCGAGATAATCGACGGTGCGCAGACCAAAGCGCTCGAGGCAGAAGGCCTCCTCATCGAGGGTCTCCGCCAGATGGGTGTGCAGCCGCACATCGAGCTCGGCCGCCAGCTTGGCGCTCTCCACCATGATCTCCTCGGTGACCGAGAAGGGGGAACAAGGGGCCAGCGCAATCTGGATCTGTGCCCCGGCACCGCGCTGGTGATATTGACGCACCAAACGCAGACTGTCGTCGAGGATCTGTTGCTGCCCCTGCACCGTGTGGCGCGGCGGCAAACCGCCTTCATCCTCGCCCAGGCTCATCGAGCCACGGGTCAGCATGGCGCGCATGCCGAGGCTACGCACCGTCTCGACCTGAATATCGATAGACTCCTCCATCCCGCGCGGGAAGAGGTAGTGGTGATCCGCAGCCGTAGTGCAACCGGAGAGCAACAGCTCCGCCATCGCCACCTTGCTGGCCAGCGCCAACGCATCAGGCGTCAATCTGGCCCACACCGGATAGAGGGTCTTGAGCCAGGGGAAGAGCGGCTGATTGACCACTGGTCCCCAGGCGCGGGTCAGGGTCTGGTAGAAGTGATGGTGGGTATTGATAAGACCCGGCAGCACTACATGGTCACGGGCATCGAACACCTGATCGCACGGCCGGGCAGGCTGCTGGCCCACTGCCAGCACTTCGCTGATCAGACCGTTTTCAATCACCAACCCGCCACGGCCATCGACCGTTTCGGGGGTAAAGGTGGCAAGGGGGTTTTTAATCCAGATACGGGTAGCGGACATGGCCGACTCCTCCATCAGTAACACATAGGGGTGAGCCAGCTCAGTTATACCCTGTCTGCTGATCCAGAGGCGGCGGCCAACGACCGTGGCGAGCCCAGTTTACCCAGCCAGCGCCAAAAGTCTGTGATCTTCGTTTCAAATCAATGTGATAGCGACAGATTGTGCAATGAGACAATCCGCACAAGGTGGGTGCCACACTCAATCAGCAACTCATAGCCGCCGGTGCCTGCGCGCAAAACCACAGGTTTCTGATCGTTGCGTGATGACCGCCATAGTTAAGCGCTTAATGAATCCGTAATATGTCTGACGGTGCCTGTTGGCCCCTTTTTCCAGACCATTTTTCCCAAATCATGGCCAACAGGGCAATGTCGCATCGACCAGCAAACCGGCCCCTCTGCTTGGCGGAGAGTCATCGGCTGATGGGCAGCCTGACTGGCATGGCTGGCCCAGTTTGCCAAGAAATTGATATTCAATATGTCGCAACACATTTATCGGCAATAACCATAGGGTGACAATCTGTCATGGCTCACGAAATAGATAAAACCAGAGAACTGCTCACTGACATTTGGGATAGTGATTATTACCTCATTGCCGCAGGCGAACAGGCACCGACCAAAAATGAGGTGATGGATTTTGCCAAAAAGTATGGCGTCACTTTTCCTGACGATTATATCGTGCATGCTACGGGAGACTTGGGCGGCTTCTTTATAGAGGTCAAAGAATCATTATGGCCCTATCCAGAAGGACTCGCGGTGGCCCCATTCTGGGAATTTTTACGGGGTGTCTATTCTTATGCTTATAGTGACGAAGTCCCTGAATGGATGAACATATCGATCGCAGCGGAATACTTCAAAGAGTTGGGACATCAGGTTGTTCCTGTTTTCAAAATATGGGCTGATCCTGATGTGTATTGTTATGATCAAGAAGGACAGCTACTGCAATACATTTATGAAGAGAATTCTTTTGTCAGTATAGATAAAGGCTGGTTTGCACTGATTGAGGAAGAGCTTAAAGAGCTGGCTGAAAGAAAAAACCGCAAGCTCAATAAAAGCCCACAAGCCAATCCCTCTGAAGAATAGCTAGCCGCGCGATAGCACTGTATTACTGACATCATTGCTGACATCGGCGGTAAATAATGTGGCATGCAACAATACATGACAAACACCGGAGGCATCAGGCAGCCAAGCTGCCTGATGCCACACCCCATTAAACATTAAAATCCCTGGCGCAAAATGGCCTCAATGCTGAAATCATACTTTTTCAGCGACGGATTAAGTTCTTTGGAAAACCGAGTGAAATCAATCTTTTGCCAGTTTTCATCACCAAAAACAGAGAGGTATTGATCCACATTTTGCGCATCAATGACGCCAAAAAGACGTTGCCGGACTTGTACCCCTTCATCGGCAAAATCTTTGCCATGATGATAGTCATAGAGCAATACCAGACTCCACGCCCCCAACATAAAATGACCACCAATACTGGCGGACATTTTCCCTTTGGTGACCTGTTCCAGCGCCTCTTTTTTCCAGTTGATGCCCCCGACAAAAATATCTTTGCCCGGGGTTTTGCCATTAGCAAGCAAGCCATTCATTGCGGCCAACGCCATCTCATCGTTGGCGACCCAGAGTGCACCCAATTCCGGATATCGCTTTGCCAATTTAATCGCAATGCCCTGTGCGCGTTGCTCATCCCATTGGCCAGGCACAACCTGCTTTAATTCCACATTGGGATATTCGGCAACAGCCTGTTCCAAACCAGCCACTCGCTGCACGCTGGCGGGGGTCACAAAATCGCCGGAAATCGCCGCCAGATGCAATTTTCCATCACTGGCAGTCACACCGGCATCGAGCGCCTGATTAATCAACTCTTTCGCTAACTGATAGCCCGCAAACTGGTTATCCGGGGTGAGTTCGCCGATCCAGTGCTTATATTTCTCGCGCGGTTTGCCAAATAGTGCGGTTTGCTCTTCATTCAAGCCATTGGCCATCAAAAAGACTTTCACACCAGCGGCATCCGCTTCGCGGATCATCGTGCCGCCCTGCATTTTAAAGTTATCGACAATGAGATAATCCGGCGGATTGGCACGATGGACTACCTCTTTGACCATCTTCACCATCTTCAGGTGATCCATCTCTGCATAGAGCACTTCGACATCGATCTGCAGATCGTCTGCCGCAGCTTGCATCAAGGCATCGACCTTGGGCCAAAAAAAGCCCTCTTTCTGGCAACAGCTGACAAAAGTCACATGAATTTTTTCTTCGGCCATGGCCGTAGAAGGGACAATCCAGCCAATCACCGACAACATCATTACAATGATCAGCACAGCTCGTTTCATTACTGCATTTCCTCAATAAACAGATATTTGTTTGGGTACGATGCCATGCAACATGTGGCGCACTTGCCGCATCCACTCCCTCACCAGACATAGCATGAGTGTAGTGGTTGCATTACCCCGGTTTTTCTAAACACCCTGCAGTTGAAAAATAAACTGCGTTGCAAACGCGACCTGTACCCCTTCAGACCAGCCGTCACCCAGCGAATGGGTAACGCACGGCTTGATGGGCGGCAACATCACGTTGGTCGAACTCAAACAAATCCTTGTTATTGCTAAAACCGATCTGCCAGCGCGGCTGGCGGTATCCCGTCATGGTGTTGAGATGGGCCCCGCCAATCGTGGTCATCTATCGGCTCAAAACGGCTGCTGCGCTTTTTCCCCGCACAATACACCCGTTGCAGACACTGCACGAGTAGGCTGACCAACTATTTGTTGGCCAGCGCCTTGCACCGCTCGGCGCCTGCGGCGGGATAGGTGGCAAGGGTATCGTAGAGGGCCGCGCGCAAGCTGCCGGATTGGCAAAAATCGCAGCTGCCGCCCGCATCGATATCGGTGATGCGGGCACCTTGCGCCCCCTCAACGACCCGATAGATGCTGGTATAGCGGAAGGTGCCACCGACATCATTGAGCGCGGTGCCCGGCTCACCATAGATGAAGCGCACCTTGACCTCGCTGCGATCCCGGCTGCCCGCCACGGCGCGGGCCGAGAGGATCTCCGACCCCAGCGGACGCTCCCAGGCGTTGGGCAGGAAGGGGTTGCCCTCGACAAAGGGCGGCTTCTCGTCGGGATTGTCGCGGGTCGCCATTTCCCGCACCGCCGAGGTGGCATTGAGCAGGCAGATCAGTTCGTCCGACACGATAGCGGGCAGTGCGCCCCCTAGTTTGGCCTGATAGATGCCGCTCGGCTCGACCTGACGCTCCCAGTCGAGAAACTGGGCCACCTTGGCCCTGGCACTGGCCGTTACATCGACCGCGCTTTTGTTGGCCGAGTTGGCAGCATTGGCCGAGTTAACCGCCCGAGTCGCAACCTGAGTAACCGCTGGCGTGGCTGCGTGATTGACAACGTCGGTCGCGGCATAAGCCGGAGCGATCAGAGCAAGAGCCAGCAAAGGCCCATAGTGCGCATTCATGGCGCCATCTTCCTTCAGTGTGTGGCTTGTGTGGGCAGCTTGCGCAGTGACCGCCATCCAGGAAGCAAAGCGCGCAGCGGAAGGCTGCGCGTCAGGTTCGGATGGCAAGCAATGCCCTGTGGCCCACAGGTAAAGCGAGGCCGACAAGCTTATCTGATCCCTCTGCGGTTTTCTATCGGTCGCACAGGGAGCCCACCCTCGTTACCACACCCGTTACGGCCACTGCGCCAAGGCGGCACACGCCGACCCGACAGGGTGGCTGGCACGCACCGAAGCGCACGCTTGAGTCAGGCAGGCGACGACAGATTGACCACTCATTGACAAAAATGTGTTCTGGCGCAAAAAAACCTCTGATTTCTGGGAGTTACGTGATGGCCGCCATAGTTAAGCGCTCTATGAATCCGTAAGATATTCAGCGGCGGCTGTTGGCCCCTGCTCGTGATCAATGGTCAACGGCGCAATCTGGTAGCGACAATCAGGGGCGGTAGCGATTTTGGCGGCGTCCAGTCGGACTCCCGCCCCTGCGCCAAGGTGCGAGGATTGCACCCTCGACGGGTCTTCCCGTCAGCCCTCGTGGCAATGCCCATGCCCCCTATGCGGGTGCGATGCTTGGGGCAATGTATAAGGTCGGATCGGGTCGAGTAGGGTCTATTAGCGCAGCCTAATCGTCCACGCTAACCATCCCCTCTCCCCTTGCAGGAGAGGGTTAGAGTGAGGGGTCACCAACCTCATTGGCATGACTTCGCCAGCAGGGTCGGTAGGGTCGATTAGCGGCAGCGCATTGCACCGCAGTAACAGCCCCCGCCTATTCGGAGCACAGATCGGACAGGTTGTTATCTCACAGCCACCCCCTCGCCCACCCCATGGCGAGATTATATTGTCTCACCTGTGCAACAGATACCCTCAGCATGGTTGCATAGGTGAAAAAATCATGGTGAGTACCACGGCAAGCGGCAAACATCCCTATAGGTGAATGGCTTTATATTGAATGGCCGATAGTGAGTATTTCACCGTAATAACACCTTATTTCTCGAACGTCCGATTACGCTTCGCTAATCGAATCTACAGCTCTAACAAGGAGTGTTTTTAGCATGACTACCGTTCGCGAACAAATAACCAGCACAAACCAAGCTATATGCACTAATATTGACCTACTTGCAGAGCAAAGAGGGCTTTTATCACAAAATATACTATCTCAATTACGAAATTTAATTGAGGGAGTAGCAGTAGGATTACACAAAAAGTCACTAGACACCCAGTTTAATTATGACAGTATTACCCCTGCCCTAGACTTTATTAAAAGCCAAGGAAAGTTAAATTTTCTTAGTAAATTTCATAAACTTATTCAAAAGGTTGCATCCCACTATACACTAGATAATGATAACTCAGAGCGTTTAATGATCAAATATTATGAATATCTTCATAAAACGAGACATATCATCAACGCTAGCTTAGGAATTAACACCTTAACAAATCTAGAAAAATTCCCAATCAATCTTGATCCCTCACTACGTGAGTATCATGATAAAATAGCGGAAAGAATCCATTTTAAACCCGTAAATGAAAATATAAAACTCATATCTGGACGTTATTACATTCATAAAATAGTACCATTTTTTTGTAATGGTATTATCCTTTATGAAGTTACATTTTATAGAGCCATTAACAGAGCAAATAAATCCGAGAGAATTATTGCTTTTACAGAACTAGAACTTTCCGATTATCACGCGGTAATGTTGAAATTGCAGCGTGACTCAATAAATGTAATTGATCAAACAATGCCAATAACCATCATTAGGCATTGGGAAGTATCTATTAGACCATGTGAAATTAATAATTTCTCAGCTATTTTTGGTATAAATTTACATGTCAAACCCAACTCTGATGAATACAAACTCTTAATGAATACTCTAACAAGTAGGGGTGATAGCTTACTTGATATTGTAACTCTGCCAGATAACGTTTATACCACAATAAAAAACATAGTTACTCAGAACACTCCAAACCCTCATATATTCAAAATATTGGATGTTTCGCGAGAAATAATAAAGTCTTCATCTGCCGGACATTGTGTCATTCGCTATCTGATGTTCCGCATGAACAACAATATAATAAAATTACAGTCGTACCGAGATAGATGCTATCGTTTATCTAACTTAAAACTTAAGTTTGGTTGTATCCCATTTGATGACATGCCATTTTGCTCCTCCCTTCCCGGACACAACCCTCGTTATTGGGATCTAGTTGAGAGTTTAGAGGCATCTGACAGAAAACATGAGTTTTTAGCAAGACAGGTCAGAAACAATGTAGAAAACAATGGAATTCTATATACCCCAGAAAGTGAATGCTCCATATTCGGAGATTTAGATGAATTAATAAAAGCACATAACAGAAAAGTTTATTTCAAACACCAAGAACGCCACATGGTACTTGATAAAAAGCATATATTTTTCAGAGGGTATGAAGATGACACAGTGTCAATAATTGATTTCCTTCAAAATAAAGCCGCTAATGGAATTGATGGTTATACGAAGTATGTCGAGGCATGGATCAATGAAGCACCTCGAGGAATAGATGATCCAATGAAGTCTGATGCACTCAAGAAACTATTTGAATTCTCATGTGTAGCTCTGATTTATGGTGCAGCAGGCACAGGTAAATCAACAATGTTAGATCATATCGCTCGTTGTTTTAATAGTAACGAAAAATTATTTCTAGCACACACCAACCCTGCAATAGATAACTTGCAGCGGAGAATAACAGCGCAAAACTCCGAATTTCGAACAATTAACAGTCAGATATCAAAAAGCAGAATTAACAAAGAGTATGACCTACTGATAATTGATGAGTGCAGCACGGTCAGTAACTCCGATTTTTTACAAGTTCTAGAAAAAACTTCTTTCAAGTTAATAGTATTAGTAGGTGACGTTTTTCAGATTGAGTCTATACAGTTCGGAAATTGGTTCGGAATTATTCGAAACTTTATAAATAACAGTTCAATATTTGAACTCACTACGCCATATAGAACACAAAACAAAGAATTACTATATTTTTGGGAAGAGGTCAGGAAAAATGAAGATGATATAGCAGAAGTAATAGCTAAAAATGGGTATTCAGCATTATTAAATAATTCTCTATTTGAGAAACAATCTGATGATGAAATCATCTTGTGCCTTAATTATGATGGTTTATATGGCATAAATAATGTTAACAGATTTCTTCAAAGCAGAAATATTAACGCAGCGCATATTTGGCAAGAGTATACCTATAAAGTAGGAGACCCTATATTATTTTCTGACACAGAGAGATTTCGTCCAGTAATTTTCAACAACCTAAAATGATGGATCGTAGGCATTGCTCAAGATCTTGGTTGGATTCAGTTTGATGTGAAACTAGATCGGTCACTAAGCGCATTTGATGTATTGAAAGTTAATGATCTTAAATGGGTTTCTGAGTCGACAGTCCGATTCAAAGTTTATGATTTCCCCAATAGCATTGATGATGACGACGATTCATTGAATACAACCGTTCCTTTTCAAGTAGCCTATGCTGTTTCAATCCACAAAGCCCAAGGACTGGAATACAACTCTGTGAAAATAGTAATTACTGACTCAAATGAAGATCACATTTCACACAATATATTTTATACTGCAATAACTAGAACAAGATGTAACCTTAAAATATTTTGGACGCCCGAAACACAACAAAAAATACTTAGTAAACTAAGCCATAAGACGAATACCAAAGATGTCTATTTACTTAATATTCGCCGCGATCTAGCTATCGTAAGTTGATTGAATCAGCATGATTTCGTCGTATTTCCTATAAGCGTATTTTATATTTCCCCCCCTGAACAGGGTCCTTATTTTTCAAACTATTCAACATTCCAACTTTAGACCTATTTTTATCAGCCCCTTGCACTGCTGATAAATGAAGCCACGGGCGGGCGCGGCATTGGTTCCCCCTGAAAACCGCCGAGTCGAGTTCAACGGGTCAGGAGCGCCATCAGGGATGATGGCGCAGCCGGAATAGGGCCAAATCGGATCAGGACGAGCACTGCTCGACCCCGATTTGGCGCGAGAACAAGGATGTTCGAAGCGGGCTTTGGCCGAAGCCATGGATGGCGTAGACCAAAGTACCGTCTGCGGCGTTCCGTCCGACCCGTTGGACGATATTCCGCTTGGGAATGACGTTAACCCCCTCACCCTTGCCCTCTCCCCCAATGGGCGAGGGGATCGGACCAAGAAATGCCGAGGCTTCACGGCAGGCCACAAACAAAAACCGCAGCCCTTGGGCTGCGGTTTTTTTATCGACTCAACCTGTTGCTGTTGGCTGCAACAGGGCAACGGGCCTTAGGCACGGCGCCAGCTGGTTTTGCCGGCGCTGTCTTCCAGCACGATGCCCATCTCGGTGAGACGGTTGCGGGCGGCGTCGGCGGCGGCCCAGTTCTTGTCGGCACGGGCCTGATTGCGCTGGGCGATCAGTTGCTCGATCTCGGCCACTTCGTCGTCAGCTTCGTCACCCTTCAAGAAGGCGTCCGGATCCTGCTGCAGGATGCCGAGCACGGCGCCCAGTTCGCGCAGTCGGGCACCGAGGCCAGCGGCAACGGTGATGTCTTCCGCTTTCTGGCGGTTGATCTCGCGCACCAGATCGAACAGGGCGGAGTAGGCTTCCGGAGTGTTGAAGTCGTCATCCATCGCCTCTTTGAAGCGAGCCACCTGCTCGTCGCCACCGGCAGCAGCGGCCAGCGGCAGATCGCGCAGGGCGGTGTACATGCGCTCCAGCGCGGCGCGAGCTTGCTTCAAGTTATCTTCCGAGTAGTTGAGCTGGCTGCGGTAGTGGCCAGACATCAGGAAGTAACGGACGGTTTCGGCGTCATAGTGGGCCAGCACGTCACGGATGGTGAAGAAGTTGCCAAGGGATTTGGACATCTTCTCTTTATCCACCATCACCATGCCGCTGTGCATCCAGGTGTTGACGTAGTCGCCACCGTGGGCGCAGCAGGACTGGGCGATCTCGTTCTCGTGGTGCGGGAACTGCAGATCGGAGCCGCCGCCGTGGATGTCGAAGTGGTTGCCAAGGTGCTTGGAGTTCATGGCGGAGCACTCGATGTGCCAGCCAGGACGGCCCGGGCCCCAGGGGCTTTCCCAGGTCGGTTCGCCCGGTTTGGACATCTTCCACAGCACGAAGTCGAGCGGGTTGCGCTTGGCTTCTACCACATCGACGCGGGCACCGGCTTGCAGCTGCTCCAGATCCTGCCCGGAGAGCTTGCCGTAGTCGGCATAGGATTCGACGATAAACATCACATCGCCGTTGTCCGCCACGTAGGCGTGCTCTTTCGCCAGCAGCGTTTGCACCAGCTCGATGATCTCTTCGATGTGCTGGGTGGCGCGCGGTTCGATATCCGGACGCAGCATGCCGAGGGCGTCGAAGTCGGCGTGCATGTCGCCGATCAGCCGTTCGGTGAGATCGTCACAGGTAACGCGGGTTTCCGCGGCACGCTTGATGATCTTGTCATCCACGTCGGTGATGTTGCGCACGTAGGTGAGATCGTAACCGGCGTAACGCAGGTAGCGAGCCACCACATCAAAGGCGACGAAGGTGCGGCCGTGGCCGATATGACAGTGATCGTAGATGGTGACGCCACACACATACATGCCCACCTTGCCCGGGTGGATAGGTTTGAATTCTTCTTTTTGACGAGTGAGTGTGTTGTATATCTTCAGCATCTTCTAACCACTGCCTGTGAGTAAAATGGTTGGTCATAATACCCCGTTCAGGGGCAGAAAACGAGGCGGAAAACGTGCTCAATCCCGCCTGCCATCACGGTTACAGCACCAGATGGTCGCTTTACCGGACTATGCCCGCCGCCCATGATGGGCTAGAATTGCCACCACTTTATGCCATCCCCGCGCGCGCCTGCGTGGCTCGCTCACTTTTCGTTCAAAAGTATGAAAGGACATAACATGGTCACTCTGCACACCAACCACGGCGACATCACCCTCACCCTGAATGCTGAAAAAGCCCCGGAAACCGTGGCCAACTTCCTGCAATACTGCCGTGATGGTCACTACGACAACACCATTTTCCACCGCGTTATCGACGGCTTCATGATCCAGGGCGGCGGCTATGCACCTGGCTTTGAAGAGAAAGACACCCGCGCTTCCATCAAGAACGAAGCGGCCAACGGCCTGTCCAACAAGATCGGCACCATCGCCATGGCTCGCACCATGGAGCCGCACTCTGCCAGCGCCCAGTTCTTCATCAACGTGAACAACAACGACTTCCTCGACTTCAAATCCGCTACCACTCAGGGCTTCGGCTACTGCGTATTCGGTGAAGTGACCGCGGGGATGGACGTGGTCAACAAGATCAAAGGCGTCAAAACCGGTAACTACGGCCGCATCCACCAGGACGTGCCGGTAGAAGACGTAGTGATCACCAAGGTGACCCTTGCTGACTGATCTTTGCCAACTCGGCACGGATGAAACTGCGGCCCCGGCCGCAGTTTTTCCATCTGCGTCCGCCAGCGCCAAAGCGAACTGGCGCCGCCTCGACTATCTGGCCCACGGCAACGAACGCCAGCGTTCGGCCCATGCCTTGCTCACAGCCGGTTTGTGGGATGAGCTGGCAGCTCAGTGCAGCGATATGGCGCTGGTCAGCACGCTGGCCATCGGGCTTGATCGGCCGGGCAGCGATCTCGATATCCTCTGCCAGCATCCTGATCCGGCCGCGTTTGCTGCAAGCCTGTCCACCAGAGGTTGGCAGGCAAGCGCCAAGGGCGAAAACGTCTGGCTGCTGGAGCGCACCTTTTCCTGTAGCGATGTCTGTTGCGAACAGAGCGATGGCGCTGGTACCAGCTGGCCGCTGGAGCTGTACGTTACCCCCGCCCCCATCGAGACGCTCAACGGCTGGCGCCACCTCACCCTGATGGCGGCTTTGCTCGAACACTTTGGCGATGCTTTCTATCGGGAGGTATTGCGCCTGCGCCTTGAGCAAGGCTTGAAAGGAGAAGCGGCGATGTGCCGTTTGCTGGGATTGGCTGGCGATCCTTACGCTGCCCTGCTGACGCTGGAGGGTCGCAATCTGGCCGAGCTGTCATGGCAGCCCCCATCGAGTGACACTATGCATACATCCATAGACGCAGCGCCACCTTCACTCCCGACTTGTTCCACTGTCTCTGCTACCCCCGTTTACCCAGCTTCGACCGAGAGCCCGACCCCCATATCATGAGCACCCTCTTTATCAGTGACATTCACCTCTCTGCCCAGCGGCCCGATATGACCGCGGCACTGGTGCGCTTTCTCGAGCACGACGCCCCCGGCGCCGATGCCCTCTATGTGCTGGGGGATCTCTTCGAATTCTGGATTGGCGACGATGACCCCAATCCGCTCCATCAACAGATGGCCGACGCCTTCTTGGCCCTGAGCCAGCAGAACGTGCCCATCTACTTTATCCACGGCAACCGCGACTTTCTGCTGGGCCAGCAATTTGCCAAGCGCGCGGGGATGACCCTGCTGGGGGATCCCTGCGTGATCGAACTCTATGGCGAGCGGGTGCTGCTCAGCCACGGCGATCTGCTCTGCACCCTGGATGAGGGGTATCAGAAGTTTCGCCGCATCACCCAGCTCAAGTGGCTGCGCTGGATCTTTTTGCGGCTGCCGCTGGCCCGCCGTCAGGCCATCGCCTGCAAGATGCGCGGCCAAAGCCAGATGGAGAACGCCCACAAGAGCCAGATCATCATGGATGTGACGCCCGCGGCGGTGGACGACACCCTGCGCGCCCACGACTGCCGGATGATGATCCACGGCCACACCCACAGACCCGCCATCCACGACTTCACCCTCGATGGCCACCCCGCCCGCCGTATCGTGTTGGGGGACTGGTTCGAGCAGGGCTCGGTGCTGGTCTGCCGCCCCGGCGAGCAGCGGCTGGAAAGGCGGATGCTGGCAGAGGTCGATGTGAGGGTGCCCACCAGCGAGTAGCTTTGGGCGAGAACCATGAAAGAGAGCCCTGAATAAACGACATGAAAGAGTGCCCTGAAAAAGCGGCATGAAAAAGGCGGGATCTCCCCGCCTTTTTGCTATCCGCAACCCGCAGGGGCTACGTCAATTACAGCACGGTCATCTGACCGGCGTAGAGGATGACATAACCGAGCAACAGGATCCCGACCAGCGTGAGGCTGCTGTGCAGCACCAATTTAGGCGTCCCATGTTGCTGTTCCGGCGAGCCAAGGGTGCTCAACACCTGAGGCAGCACGATGCCAAGCCCAATCACTCCGCACCAGAACACCAGCGACCAGAAACCACCGCCAATCGCCGCCAGCATCGCGACCAGCTGTTGGCCACCAGAGAGGTAGAGGCTGCCAAAAAAGAGCAGCAGTAAACAGATCTCGGCGATCACAACGGGACGCCTCAAGCGCTGTACCAGACAAAACGCCTTGCTCTGATGACTCTCGTTAAACCGGGTCACCGCCAGCAATGTGGTTGCGGCAATCCCGGAGCCGAAACCGGTCACCAACAGGAGAATGGGCAGCACAGGGCTGTTCAACATCGGATAGTTTTTGAGCCCCGCCAGGATCAGGCCGGTACACAACCCGACCCACAACGCCAACAGCAACAACAAGGGGTTAAGCCAGCGCTCATACGGAACAAGCTTGCCAATCAAGGTGTCGAGACGGGCATATTTGTCACCAAACCGCTGACTGCGCCACCCCTCGATCTCGGCCCTGAACACCACCGCCAGCCAGGCCAGCAGCACCACCAGATAGAGCTGGAACAGCAGGCTTGCCATCGACATCATGGAACCAAACTGGTAGTGAAACATCAGCTTCCAGAAGGTCCAGGGGCGAGTCAGAGAGCAGATCAGCATGAGCAGCGCGAGGAGCAGGCTGAGCGGGGCCAGGATGGCGGTCGCTTTGAGGATCCCGCTCTGGTGCCCCACGCCCCGCCTGTGCAGCAGTACCGCCAGGATGGCCGAACCGGCAGAGATCCCCAGCAAAAAGAGCGAGAGCGCGACCGAGCCGCCCCATACCAGAGAGTCGAAGTGAAATGCGTTTTGCAAAGTCATGACTTCGTCTCCTCTATTTTCCGGATCCGGTACAACTTGGGCGACGTGCCGAGCAACTCCTTGTCGCGATAGCTGTTCTCTTGCGCCAACCGCCTGGCGATCGGGCTTTGGGGATCATCGAGATTGCCAAATACCAGCGCCCTGGTCGGACAGGCTTCAACACAAGCTGGCTGCTTGCCATTGGCCAGATTGGTCTGACGGCAAAAGTCGCACTTGTCCGCGACCCCGGAGACCGGGTTGATAAAGCGCACCTGATAGGGACAGGCCGCCAGACAGTAACGGCAGCCCACGCAGAGATCGGGATTGATATCGACAATGCCATCTTCGGCCCGGATATGGGAGGCGCCGGTCGGGCAGACATGAACACAAGGGGCATTGTCACAGTGCTGACAGGATTTGCGGAAAAACTGATAGGTCTGATCCGGATACTCACCCTGTGGCCCGGAGCGCAGGATCTGCAAACGCGTCACCCCTTCCGGCACCTGATTAACCTCGCGACAGGCATCTACACAGGCGGTGCAACCGATACAGGCCGCTTCGTCATGCAGCATGCCATACCGCACTCCCGCGATGGTCATGCTACGAGCAAGAGCACGCGGAGCCCCAGTCATCAGAAACAAGGCGCTGGCACTCATCCCCACCATAAACGCGCGACGGGTTGTGCTCATTCCCCCTCCTTGACAGCAGCTTGCTGCCGGGCCTCATGCTGCTTGCCATGACAGTCAACGCACAGCTTGATACGCGATTTTTCACTGATCCCGCTCATGGGATCCTTGGTTGGGTGCAGTTGATGACAACTGGTACAAGTGACATTGGTCGCATGCACGTCATGGGCCCACAGCGACTTGCGCAGATCATCAGGGGTATGGCAGCTCATGCAGACCCCGTTTTGCTGGCTGATAGGAAATGCCTTATCACCAAAGCGCATCACATCGACCACGCCGCGACGCTGCATCCGGTGCTTGGCGGCAGGGTGGCCGTGGCAATTGGTACAGGTGACGGTCAGATCTGTGTTGGGATTGGTCGCGCTGGCATGTTTGCCATGCATCAGCTCTTCACCCTCATGGCACTTGTCACACTTGCCAAATCGGGCCGCTGCCTTCTTGGCTGCCGCTGCTTTCTTCTCTGCTTTGGCCAGGCGCTCTGCCGCTTTCTGTTCGGCGAGGGCCTCCTCCTGCGCGGCACTGTCTATCGCTGCGCTGTCGGCGGTCACGGCTCCGTCTGTTACCGTGCTGACCGCTGACGAAGCGGGAGTCGCAGCTTCGCCCCCGACCTCTGCCCGGGCAAATTGGCTTCCCCCCAGGCAGATAACGGCAAGCAAGGCCCACTGCATTATTATTTTTTTCATACTGAACTCCGGATCAAAGAGGCTCAGCAGCGTTATCCATCCCCCTGCGTAGCCGGGGTAAAACGAAGCCTCTTGATATCAAAAACGGGCAACCGGCCCCCTCACCATCGGGAGGGGGCTTGTACAAATGGATCAACCTGACCGCGGTGCTTATTGCTGGCTGGCGTAGTATTCGGCCAATGCCTGAAGGTCAGCATCGCTCATGGCAATGATGGGCTTGTTCATCGACTCGTCATCGCTGCGCTTGCCAGTTTTGAACTCCTTCAGGGTGGTCAGCATGTAACCTTTGGGCTGACCGGAGAGAATGGAGGCTTCATCCTCGGCAACGGAACCGCCGTCGGTATGGCACTTCTTGCAACCCTGCTCGTCATGCAGTTTCTTGCCCGCTTTGGCCAGGCCCGCATCGAACGGCTGCTTCATCGACTTGTAGGGCAGCTCGGCATAATAGGCGGCCAGTTCGTCGATTTGATCATCACTAAGCCCCTTAACGATGTCGGTCATGTTCTCCTTCTTGCTGGTATCCCCGGTGACATGATTAACGGTCTTAGCTGGGCGGCCATCCAAATATGAACGCATCTGGCTTGCCAGATTAGATTCTGCAATTCCTGCAATTGTCGGCATATCATTGTGGGCGCTAATCCCCTTTTCACCGTGACATGCGTCGCATGATTTGACTAATGCATCAATATCGGCATGTGCAGAACCGATGGAGCCAAGCAGCAGGGCCAAGCCAAAAATTTCACACTTCATACTTCCCTTCATCTTCTTATTCCTCGTGCAATAAAAATCAAAAACATCAATAAAAACAAAACCAATGAATACAAAAGCAGATTTGAGAGTCTACTTTTGAGACCTCGATCAAAGGTCGCCCAATATATAAACCTTATAATTTAGAAGGAAATGGTTTCTTGCCTTAGGGTAACCTCATTCGACTCTTAACTTGCATCTTTTTGGGGCTTTTTTGACGCAGCTCATACATGAAATAAGAAATCCGATAAAAAGGGATAAAACAAAATGAAATACTGGAAAGCGTTGGTGGCAGCAGCGATGGTGCTCACCCTTTCGTCATGTGGCGGGGGTGATGGAAGTGACAAAAATGAGCCCCCTCCCCCCCCTCCGGGCACCCCTGGTTCACTGACTATCTCGGCAAAAGCGCCAATACTCGATACCACCCTCAAAGCCAGCACAAGCAAACTTTCGGTAGAGTTTCAGGTCACAGATAAACAAGGCAAGGGATATGACCTGGGTGCGATCCAACCGTCGTTCACCCTGAACAAGCTGATCCCCGGGCGCGATCCAAGCCGGGAAGATCCCACCCTTTGGAAGAGTTTTATTTACAAACCTGATAAGCAAGGCGCAATCAAGGCCACTGGCGAAAGCAGCGGCACGCTGGAGGCGCTGGGCAACGGCCAGTATCGCTATACCTTTGCGGTCGACCCCACCAACGTGACGGATCCTTATCTTGCCGACTCAGCCAATAACGGCGGCTTGATCAGCTGGGATGAAACGGCGACTCACCGCCTCGGTATCTATTTTGGCGGCAGCAACGAGGTGCCGGTCACCAACTATGTGCTGGACTGGGTCCCTGCTGGCGGCGCTCCCGCGCTGACCCGCAATATCGTGGAGCAATCCAGCTGCGATGGCTGCCATATGAAGCAGCCTATCCACAACAAACCCCCTTACCACTCAACCTTCGCGGATCCCAAGCTCTGTGTGGCTTGCCACAACGAAAGCAACCCGAACACTACTCGCCGCTCCTTGGCGACCATAGTGCACAAGTACCACGGGCCGAGAAAGGATGCCGCAGATACCGACACCGTAAGCCACTATCCGCAGGATCCCCGCAACTGCGACACCTGTCATAAAGATGCCACCCCCAGCACGCCCAATGCAGGTGACTGGCAACATGCGCAGGAAAAACCGTGTGGTGCCTGTCATGCCGACTCAAACAGCGCAACAGGTTTTGATGCACACATCACAGGGAAGATGACCAGTGCTCAAACCTGTTCTTCCTCTAGCTGTCATACAACAGATCCGGCCAATCCCAAATCTGCTCATGCCGTGCATATGGGCCGACTGGCTAATGAGGCAGCAGGTCAGGAGAAGCTGAAGTTCACCTTTAACGATGTACGCTACGCGGCCCCCAATATCGAGGTTGACCTGAGCGTCACCGTAAATGGAGTACCGGCTGAAACCTTCCATGATGTCGCTAAGTTCGTCAAAAATGACAATGCTAAAGCCCCACAAGACGACGATGGTGCGCCCGCCATTCTGATCAACTGGGATCAAGGCAACGGGTTCGAATTGGCCACCACCAACCCCCAGACCTATGCTACCGGCAATACCATCAAGTTGAGCGGTTGTACTGCCCAAGGGGGCGGTCGCTTCCTGTGCAGCAAGGAGGTGGGCAACGAGGTCAATGGCACCCTGGCAGCGACTATCTCCGATGTAAGAGCCTGCGTAGCCCGTAAAGCCGATCGCAACGGTGCCTTTGCCGCTGGTGACTTGGTCCCATGCAGCACCGCCAGCGGGCTCTCTGCCGTGGTTATTAACCCGGTCAAGGCCTACTTCCGTGCCGAAGGGGGCATCGACAGCAACTATGTGCTCAAATCCGGTTCCGATATGGCTGCCTGCAATAGCTGCCACAAGGACCTGACGGCTCACCTTACTGTGCATCCAACCAAGGATATGAGTCAGTGCACCAGTTGCCATAATGCAACTCGCACAGCGTTCAACCCAGGAGTGCCGGGGGACCTGAAGTACCATGTGCACTCTTACCATCAGGTCGGCTCCGAGCATGGTGGCACACCCAGTAAGCCCTTCATTAGCCACTTCCCAGGCAAAGGCAACAACTGTGAATCCTGCCATACCAAGGCGCAATACAATCTGCCCAACCAGCAGAATGCCCGCCCCTCGCTGGCCGCGACGACCACAGACAACAAGCTACCCAAGTACTTCAGCCCGACCCTGGTGGTCTGCTCCAGCTGCCACCTCAAATCGCCATTGGGCCTGGTCAAGCCGGATAGTCCGGTTGCAGGTGATGAGTGGGCCACCCATATGAAGAATAACGGCGCTGTCTTTGGTGCAGAGACGAGTGAAGCCGCCACCGGTGTTGAACAGTGCGCATCCTGCCATGCCGTGGGCATGGATCAGGGTGTCGACAAGGTTCACAAGGTCTACGACTTCCGTTGATGAAACCACATGGCCAGGGGATCCCCCTGGCCCTTTGCCGTTGAAGGGAAAAAAATGAAAAAAACCATTCCACAGTGGTTGTTGGCAGGCGCACTGGCTCTGAGCTGCCTGCCAGTCTGGGCCAAGAGCGACACCTCGCAACCCGCTGGCGACACAGACCCGCGTCTGCAAGTCGAGACCGCCCTCGACAAGAAATTCGAGCAGGGGAAATACTCCCCGAAAGGAGCCGATACCTGCCTCAAGTGCCACGATGCCGAGTCGCGCAAACCCGCGACCGGCATTTTCCACAATGTGCACGGCAATCTGGGTAATCAGAACGGGCCGATGACCGATCGGCAGTGCGAAGCCTGCCATGGCCCCGCCGGCAACCACCCGCGCAATCCGCGTAAAGGCCAACCGCGGGAACCGATGATCACCTTCGGCCCCGACTCGCCGGTACCGGTCGAGAAGCAGAACAGTGTCTGCCTCTCCTGCCACACCGATAGCAAAATGATGGGCTGGCATGCCAGCGTCCACGCGTCAGAAGATCTCTCCTGCACCAGTTGCCATACCTTGCATCAGGCCAAGGATCCGGTGATGGACAGCAAGAAACAGGTCGAGACCTGTACCAGCTGTCACCCTGCCGAGAAGTCTGATCTGCACAAGCGCACCAGCCATCCCATCCTGAATGGCGAAATGCCCTGCTCCAGCTGCCATAACCCGCACCAGTCACAAAATGAGGCCAGCCTCAAGCGGCCGACTGTCAACGAGAGCTGCTATGAATGCCATGCCGAGAAGCGGGGCCCCTTCCTGTGGGAGCACGAGCCGGTGACCGAGGATTGCTCCTTGTGCCACACCCCTCACGGCTCCATCAACCAGGCGCTGCTCAACAAACGGGTGCCGCAACTGTGTCAGGAGTGCCATAGCACCCCCCATGCCAACGTGGCGATCCCCGAGGGAGACCTCAAAGTGCGTGGCGGTAGCTGCCTGAACTGTCACAACCAGATCCACGGGACCAACCATCCAAATGGACAATCCCTGAGACGTTAAGGAGAAAAGTCATGAAATATTCAACACTGTGGCTCTCCTTGCTGGCAATCTGCTCGGCCCATGCGGCCGAGGAGTCGCTGGCGGTCGGGGATTATGCCCTGCAATCGGCCAAGGAGGCCAAAACCGGACGCTGGCAGTGCAAGTCATGTGAAAGCGAACTCGGCTGGTTTGGTGATGTGAGTCTGGGAGCGGGCTACATCAATGATGATGGCGCCACCCGTTTTCGTAACTGGGTGCCCGCTGGCAACGATACCGGCATGCTGGGGATCTTTAACGCCGACCTGCAATATCGGGGAGAAGGCTCCCGTTATGGCTCTCTGGAGGCCAAAGATCTCGGGATGCGCCGCTTCAGCCTGGCGCTGGAGCAGGGCTACTACGATGGCGCACGCGCCAAAATTGGCTACTCTGAATCCCCCTTCTACTGGAACAGCCACGGCAAGAGCGTCTATCGCCCTGACGACCAGCCGATGACGGCAGGCACTCTGGCCGAGTTTGACAAGGAGGTGATACGCAAGAAGCTGACCGCAGGACTGGCCTATACCCCCAAGAGCCCATGGCGCCCCTATGCCGATTTCTCTTATGAAAAAAAAGAGGCAACCCTGGCTAGTTACCTCTCCACCATACCGGGAATTGGCAGCGTACCGGGCTTTCTGCCCAAGCCGGTCGATGGCACCACCACCACTTTGGTCAAGAGTGGCGTCAGCTACCTTGGCGAAGGGTGGCTGGTTGATCTCGCCTATAACGGTTCACTCTATCGCAACGACGATACCGCGCTCTATTTCGGCTCGGCCAGCGACCCTTATGCCAATGAGCGAGCCTACGAACCTGACAACAGCTTCCATCAGGTCAGCTTGTCCGGTCAGTACAACTGGGACAGACAGAGCCTGACAGGACGCGTGCTCAGCAGCCACGCAACGTCAGATGGCAACCTGACCGCATTCAGACAGGCGCCCATCACCCAGAACGAATTCCACGGCGAGATCGACACCTTCCAGACTGATGCCAAGTGGGTAGGCCGCTTTGGCCGGGATCTCACCCTGCGCGCCGGTGGTGAATATCGGGATCGGCAGGACAACTCCGATAAGCTGGTGGTCATTGGCAAACAGCGTCAACCGGGTGACCGCTCCCACCGCAAGGGCAATCTGGAAGCGGATTACCGCCTGAGCCGTTCGGTCAAAGTCACCGGTGGCTACCAGTACCGCGCCGATGAACGGGAGTATGCAGACCGTCGCAAGACCGATGAACAGACCCTGTTCCTCAAGAGCCGCTACCGCCCGGTGGGCGATCTGCAACTCGGAGGCAAAGTCTCGTGGAGTACCCGCAATGGTTCGGAGTGGCAAAATAACAACACCAATGTCAGCCCGACCCTGCGCCAGTTCTATCTGGCCGATCGGGACCGGCTCGAACTGCGCGGCGATCTGCAATATGCCTTCAGCGAGCAGTTAAGCTCTTCGCTGGAAGGGTGGTGGGCCAAGGCTGACTATCAGGAACCCAACATTGGGCTCAGTGAAGGGGAAGATTATGGTATCGACCTGACCCTCAACCAGCAGTTTGATGAGAACCTGAGTGGCCATCTCTTTGGCAACCGGCAGTGGCTCAGTTCAAACCAGAACCATGCCTATACCGGAGCGCCGGACTGGGATCCCTACTCAACCCAAGTGCGCGACGAGATCACTACCCTGGGCCTGGGTCTGACCCAGAATAAGGCGTTTGATCTGGCACTGGAGCTGGGGCTGGATTACAGCTTCTCTTATGGCCGTGGCCAGACCGAAGCCAGCAAGGGCTATGACTACCCGGATCTGACCAGCAAGCAGCACCGCCTGGAAGGGTACGCCCTCTATCAGCTCGACGAGAAGCAGTCGCTGCGCTGGGATATGCGCTACGAGTTCTATCATGATGTGGACTACCTCTTCACCGGCGAGGAGTACAACATGGGCCATGTGAACCAGAACTATAACGGTTACTTCACCGCTATCTCCTGGCTCTACAAGTTCTAATCCCGCAAACATCACAAGGGGAGCCTGGCTCCCCTTTTTCATGCCCGGCGATTTTTCTCTCTTCCCTACCCAGCCGCGTTAGCAGCGATCGTGCTCCGCCCCATCAGGCTACACAGTCAGGTCAATCAACCATCGGTTGGGAGCGACACCATACTACCGTGGATTTCTGACACCATAGCACCCCATATGAACCCAGTGACTGCTAGCGATCAGAGACGGCATCAACATACTCCTCATGAAGAGCACGGCTGTTGGCGGTCAGATAAGTTGCTGCAACACGTTATTTCGAGCAGGGCAGAGGTTGTGTGAACCCCATCACCCCATGTCTGACCGATTAAGAGGATGATGTCGCTCAGGCAGAAACGTCTTTCTCGCCAATTATTTCAATAAGTTGAGGTTTATATGCCTGACAGCAATGCGGTTGCTCACCCGTTCGATGCCAAGAAGATCAATGTCAACGATCCCTATGAGATGAAGCAGTGGGTCAAAATGTTCGAGTGCACCGAAGTCCAACTGAAGCGGGCGGTGAAAGCAGTCGGTACCTCAGGCAAGGCGATCAGAAAACACCTCAAGAAGTGAGGACACCCTCCCGCCACTGATCAGGCCCCGCTCGCGGGGCTGTTGCCATGTTGGCCGGTCTCACTCCCCAACGCGGCCGCCACCATTTCCCCTGAAAACCAGTGACCATGTAGGCATAGGCACCGCGAGGGGCCCTCTGCTGTTGGTATCAACGTCTCTATTTTGCCAACGGAAAGATCAGCCTGACCAGCAAGCCCCCCAATTGCGGGGCAGGCAGCAGCACCACCTCGCCGTGGTGGTAGTGGGCGATGTCGCGCACCAGCGCCAGACCCAGCCCTGCCCCCGGCTGCTCACTGCCCTGCTCGAGGCGTTGAAACGGCTGCCAGACCCGCTCCGCCAACTCGGGGGCGATGCCGGGGCCGCTATCCTCTACCTCCAGCCAGATCTGCCCGTTGCTTCGCACCACCCGCGCCGTCACGGTGCCGTGGGGCGGGGTGTATTTGATGGCGTTGTCGAGCAGGTTGGCACAGAGCTCCCCGAGCAGCAGCGGCTCCCCCGCCACCATGATGGCGGACTCCTCCCCCTCGTAACCGAGATCGATCACCTTGCTGCGGGCCTGCGCCAACCGTGACAGACAGGCCTGCTGCACCAGCGCCGTCAACTCGATGGGCTCCCGCTGGCGGAGCCCCGAGCACTCGTCCGATTTGAGCCGGGCCAGCAGCAGGAGCCGCTCGGTCAGGGCGATGGTGTGATCGAGCCGCGCAGCCATGGCATCGAGGCTCTCGCTCATCAGGGCGGGATCGCCGCTGCCGCGCGCCACCTCAACCTGGGTTTTCAGGATGGTGAGCGGGGTGCGCAGCTGATGAGCGGCATCGGCGCTGAAGCGCTCCTGCCGGGCCACCAGCTGGCGCAAGCGGGCCAGCTGGCGGTTAAACGCCTGCACCAGCGGCCGAGTCTCCTGCCAGGGGAGCAAATCCGGCAAAGGGGCAAGATTGGCGGCATCGCGGCGCAGGATCTCTCGCGACAGGCGGCGCATCGGGGTCAGCAGCCGCTTGAGCAACAGATAAGCGAGCAGCAGGGTGAGCACTACCAGCGCGCCTTGAGTCAGCACGGCCGACCAGAGCAGCTGCTGCGCCAGTTGCTGGCGACCAAGCAGGGTCTCCGCCACCGTGATGCGGGCCATGCCGTTGACGCCCCCCTCACCCACCGGCTGCAGCAGCATCACAGCGCGGATCGGCGCCTCCTGATAAATCTCGTCGTAGAAGTAGGCGAGCGCCGGATAGCGGTCGGTGAGCGGCGTACCGTCCGGCATGGGGGGCAAGTCGTCAAAGCCGGAGATGACCCGATCGTCGATGCCGCGCACCTGATAGAAGAGGCGATCGCGCATGTTGCGCTCGAAGCTGTCGAGCACCACATAGGGCACATCCACCTTGAGAACTCCATCGCTTGCCGTCAGCCGCTCGGCGACGGTGCGGGCCGAGGCGAGCAGGGTGCGATCATAAGCCGAGGTGGCCGCCGCCAACGCGCCGTAGTAGCTGTACCAGGCCGAGGCGGCCCAGAGGATCAGCAAAGGGCCCCCCAGAAACAGCAGCAGTTGATGGAGCAGGGAGCGACTAATGGGAGGCCTCCGGCGCCGCTTCCAGCAGATAGCCGAGACCGCGCAGAGTGGTGATCACCACCCCGCTGCCCACCAGCTTTTTGCGCAGCCGGTGGATATAGAGATCGATGCTGTCGAGCCCTACCTCGTCATCGAGGTTGAACACCTGCTCGAACAGTTGCCCTTTGGCGACGGGGCGTCCGTGGCGGTACATCAGCGCGGTCAGCAGCGCCTGCTCCCGCGGAGTCAGGGCCAAGCGGGTATCCGCCAACAGAAAATAGCCGTCGGAGTGCAGGGTCAAGCGTCCCAGCCGCAGCTCGGCACCACTGCTTTCGCTGCGCCGCAGCAGGGCCCGCAGCCGCGCATCCAGCTCCCCCAGATCGAACGGCTTGGCCAGATAGTCATCGGCTCCGGCATTGAGGCCGCAGATCCGCTCCTCCACCGCACCGCGGGCGGTGAGCAGCAGCACCGGCACCCCCTGCCCCCGGCTGCGCAACTGGCCGAGTACCGCCAGCCCGTCGAGTTTGGGCATCTCGATATCGAGTACCGCCAGCGCGTACTGTTCGTGGCGCAACAGGTGGTCAGCCTGGGCGCCGTCAGCCACCCAATCCACCGCGAAACCGGCGCTGGTGAGTGCCCGCGACAGCCAGTGGGCCAGTTCGTGATTATCTTCTGCCAACAGCAAGCGCATCCCTTTCCCCTTGTTCTTAACCACAGCATTCAACCGCAGTGCTTCAACTGCATCCCTTCGTCACAGCAAGTGCGGGACAAGGTGCGATCACGGTCACACTCCTGCCAATTGGTCGGCGATTGAAAGGTGAATGAAAGGTTGATGTTTTAACAATTTCGCATCACCCCGTCCAGCGACGGGGTCACACCTGGAAAAAACAACGACAAGATGGAGCACACAACCATGAAGCAACGCACACGTCATGCCCTCGCCCTGCTGACCCTGCTCGGCGCCCTGCCGCTGCAGGCAGCCGAGAGTGTCACCGCCCCGAGCCGTACCGAATGTATCGCACCGGCCAAACCGGGCGGTGGTTTCGATCTCACCTGCAAACTGCTGCAGGTGAGCCTGCAGGAGACCGGCACCATCGAAAAGCCGATGCGGGTCACCTATATGCCGGGGGGGGTCGGTGCCGTGGCCTACAACGCCATCGTGGCGCAACGTCCCGCCGAGGCGGGGACCGTGGTCGCCTTCTCCGGCGGCTCCCTGCTCAACCTCTCCCAGGGAAAATTTGGCCGTTACGGAGTGGACGATGTGCGCTGGCTGGCGGCGGTGGGCACCGATTACGGCATGATCGCGGTGCGCCACGATGCCCCCTATCAGAACCTCAAGGAGCTGGTGAGCGCCATGAAGCGCGACCCCAACAGCGTGGTCATTGGGGCGGGGGCCTCCATCGGCAGTCAGGACTGGATGAAGACGGCACTGCTGGCCAAACAGGCTGGCGTTGACCCCCACAAGATGCGCTACGTCGCCTTTGAAGGGGGTGGCGAGCCGGTCACCGCGCTGCTGGGCAACCATGTGCAGGCGGTTTCAGGCGATTTGAGCGAGATGGTGCCCTATATCGGCGGCGACAAGCTGCGGGTGCTGGCGGTGTTCGCCAAAGAGCGGCTGCCCGGCAAACTGGCCACCATTCCCACCGCCAGGGAGCAGGGTTATGACCTGGAGTGGCCAGTGATCCGCGGCTTCTATGTCGGCCCCAAGGTGAGCGACAGCGAATACCAGTGGTGGAAGCAGACCTTCGATCAGCTGGTGAAGACCGACACCTTCAAGGCGCAGCGGGATCTGCGCGGCCTGTTCGAGTTTGACCTGACCGGCGAGGCGCTCGACAGCTACGTCAAGGAGCAGGTGGCGCAATATCGCGAACAGGCCAAAGCCTTCGGTCTGGCCAAATAGGAGCCGCAACCATGAGCGATCGCATCTTCGCCGCCATCTGGCTGCTGCTCTGTCTGGCGGGGGCCTCCCTCGCCTGGCAGTACCAGAGCGAATACAGCTATGAGCCGCTGGGGCCGCGCCCCTTCCCGCTCGGCATCATCGGCCTGATGGCGCTGTGCGCCCTGTTGCTGCTGCGCCGCCAGCCGGACACCGTCAGCTGGCCGCCGCTGCGTACCCTGCGCCACCTCGCCATCATGGTGGTGGCGCTGGCCGGTTACGGCGCCAGCTTCGAGTGGCTGGGCTTTCCGCTGGCGACCGCCCTGCTCACCTTTGTGCTGGGGCGCCTGTTTGGCGCCTCGGCCAAAGCCGCCCTGCTCTCCGGCATCGTCGGCGGGCTGGTGCTCTATTTCGCCTTTGACCGGCTGCTGGATGTCACCCTGCCCCTCGGCGTCTGGTTCTCTTAAGGAGTTAATATGGATACCTGGATGTACCTCTCCCAGGGCTTTGCGGTGGCACTCACCCCGGAGAATCTGGTGATTGCCCTGATCGGCTGCTTTGTCGGCACCGTGGTCGGCCTGCTGCCGGGCCTTGGCCCCATCAACGGGGTCGCCATCCTGTTGCCGCTGGCCTTTGCCCTCAAGCTGCCCCCCGAATCGGCGCTCATTCTGCTCGCCACCGTCTACATAGGTTGCGAATATGGCGGGCGGATCTCCTCGATCCTGCTCAACGTGCCGGGCGATGCCGCCGCCATCATGACCGCGCTGGATGGCTACCCCATGGCCCAGCAGGGCAAGGCGGGAGTGGCCCTCTCCATCTCGGCGGTCAGCTCCTTTGTCGGCTCCATGCTCGCCATCGGGGGGATCATTCTGTTCGCCCCGGCGCTGGCGCGCTGGTCACTGGCCTTCGGCCCGGCGGAGTATTTCGCCCTGATGGTGTTCGCCATCGCCTGCCTTGGCAGCATGATGAGCCAGAACCCGCTCAAGTCCTTTATGGCGGCGCTGATTGGGCTGGGGCTCGCCACCGTCGGGGTGGATGCCAATACCGGCGTCTATCGCTTCACCTTCGACAGCGTTCACCTCTCGGACGGGGTGCAGTTTATCGTAGTGGTGATCGGCCTCTTCTCGGTGAGCGAGATCCTGCTGATGCTGGAGCACACCAGCGGAGGCGGCAAGCTGGTGCGCACCACCGGACGGATGCTGTTCAACTTCAAGGAGCTGGTCCATTGCACCGGCACCATGTTGCGCTCATCCACCATCGGCTTCTTTGTCGGCATCCTGCCCGGCGCCGGTGCCACCATCGCCAGTGCCATCACCTATATGACCGAAAAGCGCCTGGCGGGGCCGAATGCCAAATTCGGCGAAGGGGACATTCGCGGCGTGGCCGCGCCAGAGGCGGCCAACAATGCCTCAGCCTGTGGCTCCTTTATCCCCATGCTGACCCTGGGGGTGCCGGGGTCGGGCACCACGGCGGTGATGATGGGGGCTCTGACCCTCTACAACATCACCCCGGGCCCCACCATGTTTACCGAACAGCCCGATGTGGTGTGGGGATTGATCGCCGCCCTCTTGCTGGCCAACGTCATGCTGCTGGTGATGAACATCCCCATGGTGGGGCTGTTTACCCGCATGCTCTCCATCCCGCTCTGGTTTTTGGTGCCCGCCATCGCCAGCGTCTCAGCAGTGGGGGTCTATGCGGTGCACAGCACCACCTTCGATCTGCTGCTGATGGTGGGTCTCGGGGTCTTTGGCTACCTGCTGCGCAAGATGCACTTCCCCATGTCACCACTCATTCTGGGCTTCGTGCTGGGTGAAATGCTGGAGCAGAACCTGCGCCGCGCCCTCTCCATCAGCAATGGCGACACCGCCATCCTGTGGAGCAGCAGCATCAGCCAGACTCTGCTGGTGCTGGCCATCGTGGTGATCACCCTACCCCCACTGGTACGCCTGCTGCGCCGCCGCAAAGCAGTCGTGGCTGCCACGGATGCCAGCGCAGAGCAAAGCTCCTGATAAGCGGGGTATTCTGCGCGCATAAACAAGAAGGGCCCCACAATGTGGGGCCCTTCTTGTTCCGCCTGACAGCGCACCGAGACTTGGCCAGAGAAAGATGCCGCATCAATAACTCGATCAGGCCGAGTGGCATAACAGAAGATGACCGTGTCACTCCCGATTACCGGACGGGATGAATAGGTCAAAGAAACGCAGGCGCCACTTTGTGGCCATTTAGACAAAATAAAAAGGCCACTATTGCTAGTGGCCTTTCGTAACTCTTTGATTTTAATGGTGCCCGAGGCCGGAATCGAACCGGCACGACGCGAACGTCGAGGGATTTTAAATCCCTTGTGTCTACCGATTTCACCACTCGGGCACCGCAATCGGTATCAAGCTCGCGTGGCGGGCTTGTCAATATGGAGGCACGTTCCGGAGTCGAACCGGACTAAACGGATTTGCAATCCGCTGCATAACCGCTTTGCTAACGCGCCATGCAAAAGAGAGTTGGCTCTCTATTGTCTGAATTTGGAGCGGGAAACGAGACTCGAACTCGCGACCCCGACCTTGGCAAGGTCGTGCTCTACCAACTGAGCTATTCCCGCATTGGTCTGGCTGACTGCCTGACTACGAGGACGCATTCTAGCGATGTTCCTCGCCCAGTCAACCAGAAATATTTAATTAGCTGATCGTTCGGGCATTTTTTGCCCTTTTTGAACAATTTTAACGCCTTTGGCCGTTTCCGGCCTCAAATCACCAGAAACATCACCTTGCGGCGCGGGTGACTCACAGGTTGGCGTGGTGAGTCAGATCGCCCCAGGCAGCCTTCATGTACTGGAACATCGACCAGAAGGTCAGCACGGTGGCGACATAGAGCAACACATAGGCCAGCCACACCATCCAGACGTTGTATTGCCAGATAAGACCGGTGAGCGACACCATCTGGATCATGGTCTTCCACTTGCCAATCCAGCTGACCGCCACCGAGGAGCGTTTGCCAAGCTCCGCCATCCATTCACGCAGGGCGGAGATGATGATCTCGCGGCCAATCATGGTCATGGCTGGGATAGTGACCCAGATGGTGTTGTAGTGTTCAACGATGACCACCAGTGCAGCGGCGACCATGATCTTGTCGGCAACCGGGTCGAGAAATGCGCCAAAAGCGGTGGACTGATTGAGCTTGCGAGCCAGATAGCCATCAAACCAGTCGGTGGCAGCGGCCAGGATAAAGATGATGGCCGCAGCCAGATAGGACCATTGATAAGGAAGATAAAACAGGATGACGAAGACGGGAATGAGCAAAATCCGGAAAAACGTCAACAGGTTAGGTATGTTTGTCATTATTTTCAGCCACTTCTTGTACGTCGCAACATAGTGCGCCAAAGCCGATCTGCGATGCAACCGCACTGGCGCCCGTCTTGGTCTTTTTAATCCATCAATGTTCTCAAGATGCGGGGCCATTATGGCATTTACGGCCCCCCCGCGTCACGGCTCTTGTGCATCAAGGGGTTAGCGATTTTGCATGGCTGCCGCCACCGCTGAAAACCTGCTCAGGCACTGTGCAATCCATCATGGATGGTCTGGGCCAGCTCCTGGCTGATGCCGGGCACCTTGGCCAGTTCATCCACACTCGCCTTTTTCACCTCCTGCAGGCCGCCCAGATACTTGAGCAGTGCCTGACGCCGCTTCGGCCCCACCCCCGGAATATCCTCCAGACTGCTGCTGGTGCGAGCCTTGGCACGCCGCGCCCGGTGGCCGGTAATGGCAAAACGGTGAGATTCATCGCGAATATGCTGAATAAGGTGCAAAGCGGGCATATCTGCCGGCAAATGCAACTCTTCGTGGCTCTCCCCCATGATCAGGGTCTCCAGCCCCGCCTTGCGGGTGACCCCCTTGGCAATCCCCACCAGCAGCGGATATTTACCGCCGAGAAACTCCAGCTGACGGGCCAGGATCTCTTCGGCACGGCGCAACTGGCCGAGGCCGCCATCGATGAACAGCACATCCGGTACCTTGTCCGGCTCCTGCTGCTTGCCAAAGCGGCGCTCCAGCGCCTGCTCCATCGCCGCATAGTCATCGCCGCCGGTGATGCCGTCAATGTTGAAACGCCGATATTCCGATGAGAGCGGCCCCTCCCGGTTGAACACCACGCAAGAAGCCACCGTGCGCTCCCCCATGGTGTGGGAGATATCGAAACACTCCATGCGGGCGATCGGGCGCTCCAGCTCCAGCAGCTCTTCGAGCTGATCGTAGCGGGCGGTCATGGTGCTCTTGTGGGCGAGCCGCGAGCGCAGTGCCGTCTCGGCATTGATGGAGGCAAGCTTGATAAAACGGGCCCGTTCAGCACGGGTACGGCTCACCACCCGCACCTTGTAGCCCGCAGTCTGGCTCAGGGTCTCGGCGATAACGCTTTCGTCCTCGAGGGCCACATCGAGCAGCACCTCGCTCGGGATCTGTCTTCCCCCCTGCCCCGACAGGTAGAACTGCAGCAGGAAGGATTGCACCACCTCGTCGAGCTGGGTATCGGCCGGTACTTTCGGGAAGTAGCTGCGCGAACCCAGCACCTTGCCCTGACGGATAAAGAGCACGTGGATGCAGGCAGCCCCCTGCTCGAAGGCCACCCCCACCACGTCGAGTTCATCCAGCACGTTGCCACTCACCGACTGCTGTTCGGTGACCCGGCGCAGCGCCAGGATCTGGTCCCGATAGCGGGCCGCCTCTTCAAAGCGCAGATCGCCGCTGGCAGACTCCATCTTGCCGACCAGCTCGCCAATCACCTGCTGGTTTTTGCCCGCCAGAAACAGCTTGGCCAGCTCCACCTGCTGGGCATACTCGGCCTCGCTCACCAGTCCGGCTACGCAAGGGCCCGCGCAGCGTTTGAGCTGATAGAGCAAGCACGGGCGAGTGCGGTTGGCATAGACCGCATCCTCGCACTGGCGCACCGGGAAGATCTTCTGCATCAGGTGCAGACTCTCGCGCACCGCGCCGCCAGATGGGTATGGGCCGAAGTACTCCCCCTTGATCTTGCGGGCACCGCGATGCACGCCGATACGCGGATGCTGGTGTGCGGTGATGATGATCCAGGGGTAGGACTTGTCGTCCCGTAGCAACACGTTATAGCGCGGCTGATACTGCTTGATGAGGTTGTGCTCGAGGATCAAGGCCTCGGTCTCGGTATGAGTCACCGTGACCTGGATATCGGCGATCTGGCGCACCAGAGTGCGGGTCTTGATGCTGTCGACGTTGGTCCGAAAATAGGAGGCGAGCCGCTTTTTCAGATCCTTGGCTTTGCCGACATAGATCACGGTGCCACCGCTGTCATACATCCGGTAGACGCCGCTCTGATGGGTCACTGCACTGAGAAACGCTTTACTGTCGAAGAGGGGTTCGGGAGAGAGGGTCATCAGCTACTCGGCTCGGCAGATAGGTGCAAAAAGACGGGAAGAGCATACTGCGCCCGCCGCCTGAAAAGCAAAGGGGGCTGAAAAGCAAAAAGGCGGCATCTGCCGCCTTTATGACCACATACCACCCGGTTTACAGGGTATCGGCATCCAGCATGCCGTAGCGAATGGCCAGATGGGTCAGCTCCACATCACCATTGATGTCCAACTTGCTGAACAGGCGATAGCGGTAACTGTTGACCGTCTTCGGGCTCAGGTTGAGCTGCTCGGAGATATCGGTCACCTTCTGCCCCTTGGTGATCATCATCATGATCTGCAGCTCCCGTTCGGAGAGGGACTTGAAGGGGTTCTCGTCCGCCGAGGCAAACTGGCTCAGGGCCATCTGCTGGGCGATCTCCGGAGAGATGTAACGCTGACCGGAGTGCACCAGCCGGATCGCCTGGATCATCTCGTCAGGCCCTGCCCCCTTGGTCAGGTAACCGGCAGCACCCGCCTGCATCACTTTGGTGGGGAATGGATTTTCTGAATGAATGGTCAGCACTATGATGCGCACATCGGGACGGATCCGCAGAATTTTGCGGGTCGCCTCCAGACCACCAATACCCGGCATATTCATGTCCATCAGGATCACGTCCGGATGGTGTTGACGACAGAAAGTAACGGCGGCTTCACCGCTCTGTGCCTCACCCACCACCTTGATCCCGCGCACATCTTCCAGAATGCGTCTTATCCCTGTACGCACCAGCTCATGATCATCGACAAGGAATACATTTATCACCCAAACACCCCGTTTTTATCTCGTCTTAGCCACCCTGTTAGGGTTAACAGGGCGTCTTGCATCATAACCAAACTCGCCGCTTTGGCAAACCATGTGCGCCGAAAGTTTGAGAAAACCCGGTTATGACGTTTAAAATCAAATAATTATATAAACTTTCAAAACAAAAAACGGTGTCTTGCGACACCGTTTTTACTGACGTTCATTGTACTGGCTTCACATGGCCAACAACGCACGCACCTTCTCCAGATCAGCCTGGGTATCTACCCCGACCGGTGGCGCTTCCAACGCCTGGGCGACGTGGATCTTCTCCCCGTACCAGAGCACCCGCAACTGCTCCAGCGCTTCGACCTGCTCCAGCACGCTCGGCGCCCAGTCCACATAACGCTGGATGAAACCGGCGCGATAGGCATAGATACCGATGTGACGCTGATAGTGGTCGCCAATCTGCTCGTGACTCTTGGCAAAGCGATCCCGATCCCAGGGAATGGTGGCGCGACTGAAGTAGAGGGCGTAACCATCCTTGTCAGTCACCACCTTCACCGCATTGGGGTTGAATGCCTCTTCGGCATCTTGAATTGGGACAGACAAGGTTGCCATCGGCGCCGTGGCAGCGGCCAGGTTGTCGGCCACCTGACGAATGATGGCGGGCGGAATGAGCGGCTCATCCCCCTGCACGTTAACCACGATAGTATCGGCCGCAAATCCGTAGTGACGGCACACCTCAGCCAGCCGCTCGGTGCCGGACTGGTGATCCGGTGAAGTCATGCACACCTCGACGCCGGTGCTCTGCAGCGCCTGCTGCACCCGGGCATCATCGGTGGCGACAATCACCCGGTCGGCACCGGATTGCAGCGCCTTTTCCACTACGTGCTGCACCATGGGCTTGCCATGGATATCCGCCAGCGGCTTGCCCGGCAAACGGGTTGACGCATAGCGGGCCGGAATGACGACGACGAAACTCATGACGGCAGCTCGTCGCTATTGAGCGGACGGGCGCGGTTCTCCAGCAGCACCGGGATCCCCTCTTCCAGCGGATAGGCCAGCTTGTCGAAACGGCAGACCAGCTCATGAACTGCTTTGCTGTAGTGCAGCTTACCCTTGCAGACAGGGCAGGCAATGATGTCGAGCAACTTGATGTCCAAAGCCAAAACGATACTCCTTCAACGATGTCGCGCTGGCGGTTGCATCACGCCAGCGATGGATGTCGAGCAACCAGATATTCCATGCGGGGCATTCTACGCCCCTTCTCCCCCGGCCACGCGGGAGATATTAATCATGTGCCCTGGCCGCGCCCTTCGCCTGCGTCCCCAGCTTGTGCAGCAGGGTATCGAGCAGGGAGGCGGGCAACTCGGCACTGACCGGCAGATACCACCAGTTATCGAGGGCAAACGCGCGGCACTTGACTGCGTCCTTCTCGGTCATCAGCAGCGGTTTGCCAGCAAAACGGCCTACCAGCTCATCCCGATCGAAGGGGTGGTGATCGCCGTAGGCGACCTGCTGATCCAGCTGATAACCGAGCCCCTCGAGGGTGGCAAAGAAACGGGGCGGATGACCAATCCCCGCCAGCGCATCGACTGGCCCTGCGAGAGGAGCAGCCAGCGGTGCATCATCGCATACCCGGCGCGGCTGATCGGCCACCAGCGCCATGGGATACTCTCCCCGGCCCGGCTCGCCGCCGTTGCAGATGATGGCGTCCACCCGTTTGAGGCGGGTGACCGGCTCGCGCAGCGGCCCCATGGGCAGCAGGCAGGCGTTGCCGAAACGGCGCGCACCGTCCACCACCACCAGCTCGATGTCGCGGGCCAGCGCATAGTGCTGCAGACCGTCGTCGGTGATGATGATATCCACCTCGCCGCTCTGCTCCAGCAACCGCACCGCATCAGCCCGTTTCGGGGCGACCACCACCGGGCAGCCGCAGCGCCGGGCAATCAGCACCGGCTCATCCCCCGCCTGCGCCGTGGTGCTGGCGGCGTCGAGCCGATAGGGATAATGGGGCGCCTTGCCGCCATAACCGCGACTCACTACCCCGGGACGATAGCCACGGGCTTGCAACTGCTCCACCAGCCAGACCACTACCGGGGTCTTGCCGTTGCCGCCCACCGAGATGTTGCCTACTACGATGACCGGCAAGGAGGCGCGATCCCCCTTTAGCCAGCCGTGGCGATAGGCGTAGCGGCGGGTGCCACTGATGATGGCAAACAGCAGGGCAAAGGGGGCCAGCAACCAGCGCCAGCCACTTTTACCGTACCAGAGTTGCTCCAGCATCAGCCTTTGTTACCCGTGGCAGTATTACCAAACTGAATGGCACGCAGTTGGGCATAAGTACCGTGCATATCCATCAAGGTGTGATGGTTGCCACGCTCGACAATATGGCCCTCGTCGATCACCAGGATCTCGTCCGCCTTCTCGATGGTGGAGAGACGGTGAGCGATCACCAGCGAGGTACGCGCCTTGCACAGCTCGTCGATAGCCGCCTGAATGTGGCGCTCGGACTCGGTATCGAGGGCCGAGGTAGCCTCATCCAGCAGCAGCACCGGCGCATCGCGCAGCAAGGCGCGGGCGATGGCGACCCGCTGGCGCTGACCACCAGACAGAGAAGCACCATTCTCGCCAACCACGGTGTCGTACCCCAGCGGCATCTTGCTGACGAACTCGTCGGCATGAGCGATGCGAGCGGCCTGCACGATCTGGTCGCGGCTGTATTTCTCTTCTGCCGCATAGGCAATGTTGTTGGCCACCGAGTCATTGAACAGGTGGACATGCTGGGAGACCAGGGCGTACTGCTTGCGCAGCTCACTCAACTTGTATTCGCGGATGTTGACGCCGTCCAACAGGATCTCGCCCTGATCGATGTCGTAAAAGCGAGTCAGCAGGCTGGCAATGGTACTCTTGCCGGAGCCGGAACGGCCCACCAGCGCCACCGATTTACCCGCTTCCACCTTGAAGCTGACGTTGTGCAGCGCCGGGGTATCTTTGGTCGGGTAGGTAAAGGTAACGTTGCGAAACTCGATCTCGCCACGGGCACGCTCCAGAGTGAGAGTACCGGTATCCTGCTCCGGCTCGCTGTCGAGCAGGCCAAACAGGCTGTGGCAAGCGGTGATGGCACGCTGGAACTGGTTGTTGACGTCGGTCAGGCTTTTCAGCGGCTTGAGCAGCATCATCATGGAGGTGATCATGACGGTAAACGTACCGGCAGTCAGGGTTGATTTGACGCTGTCAATGGTCGCGACGTAGAGGAACGCCGCCAGTGCGATGGAGGCAACCATCTGCACCACCGGGCTGCCGATGGCATCGGCGGCGACCATCTTCATGGTCTGCTGGCGCATGTTGTTGCTGACCTGGAAGAAGCGCTTCTCTTCCACCTTCTGGCCACCAAACATCAGCACCTCTTTGTGCCCTTTGAGCATCTGCTCGGTGGAAGTGGTGATATCCCCTACTGCCTGCTGGATGTGACGGCTGATCTGGCGGAAACGGCGGCTGATAAGGCCGATGATGATGCCCACCAGCGGGCCAACCACCAGGAAGATCACCGACAGCTGCCAGGAGTGCCAGAACATCAGGCCGAGCAAGCCGACCACGGTCGCCCCTTCCCGCACCAAGGTTACTAGCGTGGTACTGGCGGCCGAGGAGACCTGACTGGCGTCATAGGTCACCTTGGAGAGCAGATGACCGGTATTCTGGCGGTCGAAGAAGCTCATCGGCATCGCCACCATGTGATTGAACACCTGCTGTTGCAGACGCATCACCACGTGGTTGCCAACCCAGGCCATGCAGTAGTTGGAGAGGAAGTTGGCGACGCCGCGCAGGGCCACGATGCCGAGGACGAAGAAAGGCATCCATTTCAATACGGTGCTGTCGTTGCCATTAATGCCCTGATCGATCAGCGGCTTGATGGAGTAAACGAAGGTGGTATCGACAGCGGCATAACCCAGCATGCCGATGATGCCGCCGATCAGGCCCAGCTTGCGGTCACGGACATAACCGAGCAGGCGCCGGAATACAGGCCAGCTACCTTGTGAAGTTTCTTGTTGCATGAATAGCCGTTGGTAATGGAAATGACGGGCTATTCTAGCCAAACAGTAGACATCCACCAAGCGCCACCATACAGATAGCAAGGATCCGGCCCCCAAATCAGGGGTGAGACCCCTTAACTACGCCCTGATTATCCCGCATATTCGCCCTTTCATGGGGCGGGCGACCATGGTGCCAACGGGTTGGGTTGCCCCCAATCCGGTTCCATCACCGACCTCTACAACTCATCTCGCACACAAACAGGTGCCCACCATCGGCACAACTTGCGTGGCTAATCGGCCACCCTGGATTGCTTGCCCTGGCTTGCAAGGCTCGACTTGCTGCGCCCTGATTGTTTCACCAGTAAGACTGCTTCCTATTTTTAGCGTAGAAATTTGCAACAATGTGGCAGGTGCAACATGGTGTCAGCGGGAAAAACGAGTGGCAGACACAGCTCCGCTCAAGGTGATGGGTCTGGCCGATCTCCCCATACTGTCGGCTGCCACCAGTTGCCGGTTTGCCGGTACCAGGGGCCATGGTCCCGCTCGGCTTCGACCCGCAGACCATCTGTTACCGGCGCGATCACCACCTCCCCGCGCAGACCGGTCACCCACTGGGTCGCCCCCTGATAACGAGCCACTACCTCGGGACGGGGAAAGCCCCACTGGTTCATAAAACCGGCGCTGTGCACCACATAACGGGGAGCCACGGCGGCGACAAAAGGCGGGGTGGAGGAGGTGCGACTGCCGTGGTGCGGACTCACCAGCAGGGTGCTGGCAAGACCGGCCCCCTCGAGCGCCACCAGCCGCTGCTCCGCCTGCCGCTCGATATCGGCGCTCAGCAGCACGCTGCGCTCGCCATCGCTGATGCGTACCACGCAGCCATCGTTGTTGTGCCCTCCACCGCCCTGTTCAGGCCAGAGCACGCGAAACTGCAGCCCTTGCCATGACCACGTCTGACCGCGCTGGCAGAGGGTGGTGGACGGGGTGAAAGGATAGGAGGAGAGCTCGCTGCGCACCGTCAGGGCGCTGAGCAGGCGCTTGCGATTGCCCGCATGATCCCGATCCTTGTGGCTGATGATGAGGCGATCGATGACCCGGATGCCAAGCTGGCTCAGCTCGGGCAAGATCACCGCATCCGCCATGTTGTAGCCGCCGGGATAGCGATCACCGGTGTCATAGAGGATGGCGCGCTCCCCCTTGCTGATCAGCACCGCCAGCCCCTGCCCCACGTCAAGCACCCGCACTTGCCAGCGCGGATCGGCAGGCCAAAGGGAGAGTGACAAGGCGAGCAGCCCCGGCAACCAGAGCCAGCGTGCCGCTCGCCACTGCCAGCAGAACCAGAGCAACAACAAGAGCGTGCTCACCGGCAGCCACCAGCCGGGCAGTGGCCACCAGAGCTGGACTCGGGAGGCGAGCATATTGAGCAGGGTGAGTACCCACTCAAGGCTCAGATCTGCCAGCCAGAACAACCCGTAGGCAAGCGAGCTGGAAAGTGGCGCCAGCAGCACGCCGATCAGCGCCAGCGGGATAATGACGATGCAAAAAAGCGGCACCGCCAGCAAGTTGATCACCATGGCGAGCGGCGCGATGCCGTCGAATAGCGCCAGTTGCAGTGGCAACAGGCCAAGCAGCATCCAGAGCTGGATCTGCCAAAGCGTCGGCTTCTCGTAGAGGTAGCCCACCAGCAGCAAGATGGCGACCGCCAGAAACGAGAGCCAGAACCCGGCTGAATACAGAGCAAAGGGGTCCCAA
The DNA here is from genome assembly GCF_041929505.1 of Aeromonas sp. MdU4. NCBI lineage: Bacteria > Pseudomonadati > Pseudomonadota > Gammaproteobacteria > Aeromonadales > Aeromonadaceae > Aeromonas > Aeromonas sp. MdU4. Next base: position 77,243 of record NZ_JBHFMW010000001.1, read on the forward strand.
ATAGTCAGCACCACAAAGGCCCACAGCCAGATGCGGTAGACTGGCCACTCCCGCCGTCGCCAGCGCAGTAGGCTCCACACCAGCACCATGATAAGAGCCCGCTCGGTGGCAACGGCAAACCCCGCCAGCGCACTATAGATGGCGGCAAACAGCAGCGAGGTCACGATGGCACCACGCAGGCCGAACAGGCGCCCCAACCACCACCCGAGCACCGCCACCAATGCAATGTGCTGACCGGAAATGGCGATGATATGGGTCAGGCCGCTACCGCGAAACAGCTCCCACTGCCGATCGGTGATGCCACCCTGCTCACCAAAAGTGAGGGCTGCCAGCAAGGGGGCATGGGTAAGCGAGCGCCAACCCTCGCTCGCCGCCGCCAGCCAACGCTCGCGCAATCCTGGCGCAACCGGCGCGATATCAATGATCCGGCGCAGATTGCCGGTCGCGGAGATCCCCTTGCCCAGCAGCAAGCGACGACCATCCATCCCCGCCTCGTTGGCAAGGCCGTGGGCAGGCTTGAGGGTGCTCACCAGTGTGATCCGGCTACCCACCGTAATGGGGGGCAATGACTGGTAGGCGTTGATCCGCACCAACGGTTCCGGTACCACGGCCCGCTCGTCCAGCGACTCAACCCGCAGCAGTAGCCGGACAAATTTATCCCCCTCGGATTCGGTACTTTGCAACTGTGCGGTTATCATGTGGCTCGTTTGCTCTCCCAACTGGCTCAGCCAGGCCAGTCGGCAGGCGAGATTGGCCTGCATCCAGAGGATACCGAGCAGGAGAAACAGCAGCCGCCAGGCGCGGCAACAGGCAAGGGGAACCAGCAGGGACAGCAACAGACCCCCCCATGCAAGTGAAGGTAACCATGGCCAAAGCAGTGAGGAGCTTGCCCCCAGGGCAAACGACAACAGACGCAGATCCATGGAGCAAGTATTTAGCAAGGTTTCAATATGCCCAAACGACTCATCAAACGCTGGATGCCAGACCCGCAAACCCTGAAAGAACACAAGCACTTGCGACTGTTCGGCAAACTGCTGCTCGATGCCAATCTCTGGCATCTCAACCGCCGATCGGCCGCTGGCGCCTTCGCCGTGGGGCTCTTTATGATCTGGGTGCCACTCCCCTGCCAGATGCTGCTGGCCGCCGGACTTGCCATCGCCTGCCGGGTCAATCTGCCGCTCTCGGTGGCACTGGTCTGGCTCTCCAACCCGCTGACCATTCCCCCGATGTTTTACGGTGCCTATCTGGTGGGTTGCCAACTGCTGGGACAGACCTCGCAGCAGATCGATATCCAGTTCACCTGGGCATGGCTGGTTTCGGTACTCGGCACCATTGCCCCGCCGCTCTTGCTGGGATCGCTGGTACTGGCGCTACTGAGTTCGCTCATCGGGTACGCCCTGATCCGCACCTTCTGGCGCATCAGCACGGTACGTCAGTGGCAAAAACGCAAGGTGGCACGCGCATGCTGAACCGCTGGTTTGCCCGTTTCAAAATCGATCCCGATACCTTGCGCAAGCAGAAGTGGTTTGCCCTGTTTGGTGAGCGACTACTCGCCCCCGCCCTCTGGCAAGGGGGGACGCGCGCTCTGAGCGGCGCGGTAGCGGCCGGGATCTTCGCCTGCTGGTTCCCCATCCCGATGCATTCGCTGATCGCGGTCGGACTGGCGCTGGCGTTCAGCCTCAACCTGCCACTGGCACTGCTGGCGGTCTGGTTCAACAACCCGCTCACCCTCCCCTTCATGTACCTCTATGCCTATCGCACTGGCTGTCTGGTGCTGCACAAAACGCCGGAGCCCTTCCACCTCAGCTGGACCCTGCACTGGCTGGAGCAGGAGGCGGCAACCCTTGTTCCCCCCTTCCTGCTCGGCAGCATGCTGCTGGCGGTGCTCACCGCACTGCTTGGGGGTGCCCTCACCTTGCTGGTGCTTCAGCTGCGCCACCGGTTGCTGGGCACCCGCTGACTCGGGCAACCCAGCAGGATCAAAAAAGCCCGTCACTGCTGTGACGGGCTTTTTGATTACTGCGGTTAACGGCAGGCGTTACAGCACCTTGGCAATAGCATCGCAGAGCGGATCGATATTGGCGCGGGTAATACCGGCCACGCTGATCCGGCCAGAGCCGACGATATAGATGGCAAACTCGCTCTTGAGGCGCTCAACCTGATCCTTGGAGAGGCCGGAGAAGGAGAACATGCCGTTCTGCTCGCGGATAAAGCTGAAATCCTGGCTCACGCCGAGGGCGGCCAGCTTCTCTACCAGCAGCTCACGCATTTCACGAATACGCACCCGCATGGCCGCGACCTCTTCCACCCACTCGGCATAGAGCACCGGATCGCTCACCACGGCGGTGACGACGGCAGCACCGTGTGACGGCGGGTTGGAGTAGTTGGCACGAATGACGGTCTTGACCTGGGTGAAAGCCACGTCGGCGATCTCCTTGGTCGCACTGACCAGAGTGAAAGCGCCGACCCGCTCGTTGTAGAGGCCGAAGTTCTTGGAGAAGGAGCTCGCCACCAGCAGCTCGTCGTGGCACTCGGCGAAGATGCGCAGACCTTCGGCATCCTCTTCGATACCGCGGGCAAAGCCCTGATAGGCGAAGTCAAACAGCGGCAGCCAACCAGCGGCCGCACTCTGCTTGGCCAGCGCACGCCACTGATCAGCTGTGGGGTCGATACCGGTCGGGTTGTGGCAGCAGCCGTGCAGCAGCACCAGATCCCCTGCCTGTGCTTCAGCCAGAGAGGCCTGCATGGCGGCAAAGTCGAGCCCCTTGGTCGCCGCATCGTAGTACTTGTACCACTTGACGGTCAGACCCGCAGCCTGGAATACGCTGACGTGGTTGGCCCAGGTGGGATCAGAGATCCAGATGGTCTTGGCCAGAGCGTTGCGTGCCACGAACTCAGCGGCGATGCGCAGAGCACCGGTACCACCGGGAGCCTGAGCGGTTTTGGCGCGGCCACTGGCAACCAGCGCAGAGTCACGACCAAACAACAGTTGCTGCACGATGCGGCCATACTCGATATTGCCTTCAATACCGAGGTAATTCTTGGTCTTCTCGTCGGTCAGGAGCTTCTGCTCGGCTTTCTTGACGCAGTGAAGAATGGGGGTGGCACCGGTCTCATCCTTGTAGATCCCGACGCCCAGATTGATTTTGTGGCTGCGAGAGTCAGCACGGAAGGCTTCGGTCAAGCCCAGGATCGGATCCGCTGGGGCGGCAACAACCTTTTCAAACATGGTATTCCCTGTATTCCGTTGAGTTCATTGGGTGGCAAAGCGGCGTGATAAACAAAAGCGCTCATCTGGCGAGCGCTTCGTCAACTCTTTATATCACCGCGTTCAATGGGGGAAAACCGCTTTTTCGCCCGCTTTCAGGCCATTTTCAACCGACCGCATGCCATGCAGGTGCCAATGCGCACACCTCTGCCGACAAGCCACCATCGGACTCAACCAAAGAGCTACAAACCGCTAACAACCCTTTGGGCATTCGGCTCGGCTCCCAAGGGCGAGGATCCGCCAGCGGCTGGGCATAGGCATTGATAATGGGGGCCAGCTCCCGGGGCAACCACCAGCTGGCCGGACGCCCCAGCCGCTGGGACAAGGCCAGCGTTCTATCCAGCCCGACGGGATCGAGAGAGGTCAGGTGGCTCCACTGCACATTGGGGGGCAGCGCTGCGATCACCTGTTGCAGTGCCAGCGGGGCAGTTGCTGGCGCCCACACCAGCAGAGTTCCGGCAGACAACGGTAACTCGGCAAAAGCACCGATGCTGTCGGTGCTGACGACCCGCTCGAGCTCCCCCTCTCCCCACAGGATCTTGCCTAGCGTGGTCAGGGTACGCTCGGGCAACGCCACCTCGCCGAGCACCCGCAACCAGGGCGCCGCATCGATCAGGGTACCACCGCTGAAAAAGAGGCTGAACGGCTGGGTTGCCCGCAGGCGCAACAGCTGATCGGCACAGAGTCGGATGCCCTTGTCTTCGAAATCGATCTGCTCGTTGGGGGTGAAGTTCACCTCGCTCTTGCGATAGAGCGCAGCCAGCACCTGATCGTTAACCCGCTCTCCCAACTGCCAGCCTTGACCGTGCAACCACTCTTCTGGATCGGGGGGCGCCGTAGCGATCGCGGCCAACATCAGCTCGCGGGTCAGGTAACGACGTCCGGCTGGCGTCAGCTCATAGCTGTGGTTGCCGTGGGCCAGCAGCAGCTGGTTATCCTTGAGCAGGCTCACCAGCGGTTGCCACTGGCGGCCACGGATCACCACTGGCGAGTGACCCAACAACTGCTGCGCCAGCGCCCGCCATTCGGGGTGACTAAAGTCGATCAATTGCAATCCATCCCTGTAAACACTCAATCGGATAAACAGCCTGAAAAGGTACCGTTACACACCGATGGCGCCAAGCCCGCGGCGCCAATTACGTGACCTTGCTCCCTGCAATTTGCCCCAAACAGAAGAGCCCACCATGGGGTGGGCTCTTCCTTCAGTAACGCGGTGGCGATTACTCGATGTTGAGTCGCAACTCGGCGTCGTGCCAACCCAGCGGCAGTGTCAGTAGCTGATCGATCAGCTCCCGGCGATCGGATTTCTCCAGATAGGCGAGATAGAGCGGACGACTGAGCGGCTGTCCACCCTCTACCAGATGGAGCGCCCCCTGCTCGAGGAACGGGCTGACCATCCGTCGCGGCAGATAGGCGGCACCACCATTGGCCAGCACAAATTGCAGCGCCATGCTGGCAGAGCTGGAGTGCAGCACCGGGGTCTTTTGCAGGCTCTGCAGCCGACTCGGCTGTGGCTCGAAGCTGGTGCCCCAATCGAGATGGATGTGGGGCATCTGCATCAGATTGTCGGCATTGGCCGCCGGATCCCGGCTCACCAGCTCGAACACCAGCTCGCCGATGGGATGCAGGGCGATCTCGTCGATCTTGGTCGGCTCGGAGAGCAGGGCCAGATCGAGGGAGCGCTCCAGCAGCTGGCGGCAAAGATGTTCCCGCGATGCAGTCTCGAGGCGCACCGCCAACCCGGGCGCCAGCGCATAGATGTGGTTGAGCCAGTCGTTGAAATCGAGTTCCCAGAACACCGCAGGTGCACCGATGGCCAACTGCTGACTGAAACCGGGCGAGAGCGCCACATCCTGCTTGGCACGACCGAGGGTATGCAAGATGGCGTCTGCATAGGGCAGCAGACGCTCACCAGAGGCGGTCAAACGGATGTTGTTGCGATGACGGGCAAACAGACTGACCCCGAGTTGCTGTTCAAGCTGGCGGATCCTGAAGCTCACCGCCGACTGGGTCAGATAGAGATTTTCAGCAGCCCGACCAAAGTGGCGAGTCTTGCTGACCTCGATAAAGGTTCGCAGCAGCTCGGTATCCATTAATCGATGGACTCGTCACTGCCACCGCCGTTACCGCCGCCGACATCAAAGCTGCCACCACCGCTGCTCTCTTCGCTGGCGCCGCCAACAACGGTGCAGAGGCGATGAACGCGCTTGGGACCGATCACCTTGAGGTACTTGAACCATACCTTGGCGTGGGGGTTGGCACCGGCCGCTCCGGATTTCACCTGCTCGATAAAGGCAGCCTCGACATCGTCACGGGGGACAAGGGTACCCTGATAGAGAGCCAGCATGGCGGTGCCATATTTTTCCAGACTGTCCGCTTCGGCCACAGTGAATTCACCACTGCGACGCAGGCCACGGGGAAAATGTTTGAAGTCGTTGAAACGCTTGTCTGATTCGAAGCTCATAGTGCTCTTTTTCTGGTTAGTTTGACCTTTGCGGGCAAGTATCATCAGGCCATCGCAGAGTGCAAAATCAATTTTCTCACTATATTAATAAATAATTTTTATCGAAGTCAGTTTGCCCCATAGCTGACGCGGTTTTTGTGGCTTAAGACACAAAAACGTTGATAAATAATAAACTTATGTAAACGGACATCTCGCTTGTGGATTATTTTTCGGAACACGCAAGCAAAAATAAAGCGCCATACGGCGCTTTATTTATCACATAAGCTGAACCAGCTGAACCCTTGGTTCAAACATGCTTACTCAATCATGGCCGGTTGAGCCAGGTTATCGGCACGCCACAAGCGGTAGCGCACTTCATACTCCTGCGGCACATAGATCACGAAGGGCAGTTTGGAGTTGTAGTTCACAAAGAAGCCCTGACCGTAAATCTGGACGAAGGTCTCTTTTTGCTGGGCATCCGGGCAAGCCATCAGGGTGCTGATAGGATCGGAGACCTTGCCGAGTTGCAGATAGTTGTAGCCCCAGCCTTTGACGCTGTGCTGTTCCAGGTTGCCTGCAAAACGCGGTACGTTGCAATCAACCATCATCTTCTTACCGACCTGCAGCTCGACCATCATGTCGGCTTCTTTCTCGACTTCAGGCAGGCGGATCACCACACGTTCCTGATTCACGTCAGCGGCTGGGAACATGCTGATATCAAATTTTTTCGGCTCGGCGGCGAAGGCATGGCCACCCAGCAACAAGGCGCCCAGCAGGCTAAAACGCAATACGGTTTTCATCTGTACCTCATGGGGTTGGTTCAACGCCGCTAGACTAACCGCTCTGCCGATTTCATGCCAGCGATCTGCTACGTAAAAACTGCGTAAAATGATGAGGATCCGGCACACAATGACGTAATCTGACTATTTTCTGACACGGCGCACACTCCTGTTGCAGGCACGTCAGACAAAAAGCGAGGCCAATTGGCCTCGCTTTGCATTCAAATGGTGCCTGATGGCTATTTCGCCGTCCCCTCATGGGCCTTGATGACAGCAACCGCCTTGTCGGGGAAGTCGCTGAACACACCGTCCACATCGGCCTGATAGAGGAAGATGTTAAGGAGATCGGTGAAATCTTTCGCATAGGCAGGGATCTGGCCCTCATCCTGCCGGAAGGTATAGGGGTGAACTTTCAGACCCGCTGCGTGAGCCTCTTTCACCATGCCGGTGAAGGTCGGTTTGCCCAGGGTACCCGGCTCCGGCACGATCATCGGCTTCCACGGGCCGATCCCTTCGGCGTAGCTGGCGATCTCCTTCATGGCACCCGGCTTGAACATCCAGTCATAGCTGTAGGGCGTCGCCTTGCCCTTGGCATCATAAACCATGGTTTCGTTCCAGTCGGTCTCGGCCATCAGCTGCACCAGCTTGAGATCCATGCCCATGGCGGGCATCAGCTCGCTGTTGATACGCTTAAGCTCGTTGGCATCGAAACACTGCAGATAGACCTTGTCATCTTTGCTGGTGTAACCGTACTCCTTGAGAACCTTGAGCACCGCCTTGGAGATGTCCTTGCCCTCGTGACGGAATAGCCAGGGTGCTTTTATCTCCGGGTAGATACCGATCTGCTTGCCGGTACTCTTGTTGAGCCCCTGGATCATCTCGATCTCTTCCTGGAAGGTGTGGATCTTGAAACTGGACTTCCACAGCGGGAAGCGGGCCGGATAGACAGGTACCTGCTTGCCATCCACCAGCTGGAACGGCTCGGTCATGCGCAGGGAGCGCACCTCGGCGAGGGTAAAATCCACTACATAGTAGCGGCCATCCGGGCGAGCCCGGCCGGGGAAGCGCTCAGCCACATCAGTGATGCCATCGAGGAAGTGATCGTGCATCACCACCAGTTGGTCATCCTTGGTCATCACCAGATCCTGCTCGAGATAGTCGGCCCCCATGCCAAAGGCCAATGCTTTGGACTCCAGGGTGTGCTCGGGCAGGTAGCCGGAGGCGCCCCGGTGAGCGATCACTATCTTGCCTTCGTCGGCGGCCAGAACAGGTAATGAGAGGGATGCCCCAAGGCTCAAGGCGATGAGGGAAATAGCAAATTTATTCATAGATAATGCTCTTTATTATTGTGTGTAGGTAGTTGTTATATCAGAGGTTTATTGCAGTTATAGAAAGGGCGGCATACGGCCGCCCCGATGAGGGTTCAGCTCGCCTTGCGCAGCGCCTGGTGATGATAATCAAGCCATTCACCCAGTTGCTGCTGCTCGGCTTCGGACAGACGCAGCCCCAGTTTGCTGCGACGCCAGAGAATATCTTCCAGCGAACAGGCCCACTCCCGTTCGATGAGGTAGCGCACCTCGGCTTCGTATAGTCCGGCACCAAAGTGCTCGCCACGGGGCTCCTTGAGCCAGAGACGGGCATGGGCGCCATAGGCTTCGGCAATGCGCAAGGCGCTGCGATCGTCGAGCCAGTCAAATTCCAGCGCAAAGGCACGGGCCAGTTCGCGTACCGTGCAGTCAAACTCGCCACCGGGCAGCCGGCTGGTTGCGGTCCAGTCCTCCCCCATCTGACTGAACCAGGGCTTGAGCTTGTTGCAGGCGGCCTGGGCCAGCTTGCGATAGGTGGTGAGCTTGCCGCCAAACACCGAGAGCAGCGGCGCACCGTCGGATTCGCCGGAGAGTTCGAGGGTGTAGTCGCGGGTCACCGCCTGCGGCAAGTCTGACTCGTCATCACACAGCGGACGCACCCCGGCATAGGTCCAGATCACATCTTTCGGGGCAATTTGACGGGTGAAATGGGCATTGACCACTTGGCACAGGTAGTCGATCTCGGTATCGCTGATCTTCGCCTCGCGCGGGCTGCCCTTGTGCTCTACGTCAGTGGTGCCGATCAGGGAGTAATCCTGCTGGTAAGGGATGACGAAAACGATGCGATTGTCCTCGTTTTGCAGAATATAGGCCTCTTCGCGCTCATGGATGCGGGGCACTATCATGTGGCTGCCTTTGATGAGACGAATACCGCGTGGGGATTTCTCGTGCAGGCTCTCGTCATAGAAGGTCTTGACCCAGGGACCGGCCGCATTGACCAGACCGCGGCAGGAGACGGTGAACTGCTCACCACCTTCTCGCTCCAGGGTCAGCGTCCAGTGTTTGGAGCCGCGCACAGCCTTGACGCAACGGGTACGGGTCTGCACATCGGCCCCCTTGTCACGGGCCATCATGGCGTTGAGCACCACCAACCGGGCGTCATCAACCCAGGCATCAGAGTATTCAAATCCCTTGTTGATCCCTGCGGTCAAGCCATCTTGCGGCAGGAAGCGCACGCCACAACTGCCCTTGAGCTTGTCGCGTTTGGCCAGATTGTCATAAAGGAAGAGGCCAGCGCGGATCATCCAGGCCGGACGCAGATGCGGGCGGTGGGGCAAACGAAAACGCATCGGGCGAGCGATATGGGGCGCCATGCCAAGCAGCACCTCCCGCTCCGCCAGCGCCTCTTTCACCAGCCGGAATTCGTAATGTTCGAGATAGCGCAAGCCACCGTGGATCAGCTTGCTGGAGTTGGACGAAGTAGCAGAGGCGAGATCGCGAGCCTCGAACAGGGCAACCTTCAGACCCCGTCCTGCCGCATCGGCTGCAATGCCAACCCCGTTGATGCCGCCACCAACGACGACCAGATCATAATGTTCGCTCATGTTCACCTACTTTCATTTTTATGATTGCTATAACAGCAATGTTTGATTTCGCTCATTTTAGAACATGAAAATGCAACAAACGAACATTTTATGGTGAAAGTGTGATCGCAACATCTTGTCAGAGATGGCAAGGGGAGCAGGTCAGGAGTGAGGGGAAAATAGACAAATGCATAGCCAGAAAACCCAGATAAAACAGTGGTTTTGGCAATACCCCTAAAGGGATGATATCTGAGGAAAAAGGCCGCCAGTGCAGGCGGCCAATCCGGTCGGGACAGCTTGCTCGTTATGGAGGGCTATCGCCTTTATCCGGTTGATTCCGGTAAAGCCGTAGCCCTGTCAGCACCAAAGAGTATCGCCACTGGCGACAGTAACTGAGGTGAATGATCGGCCACAGCCTCAATCGACAAGCCAGGATGACCCATTGAGCGCGTCTTCCCTGCACTGAACTGACTTATTCAGGTATTGTCATGGCTGGCATGCTGATATCTGGCCTATCAGTGAACCATTCTTCTGCCCTGCCACTACAGCCAAGCTCCCCATGTCACCCCTATGTGCTAGCTGCGCATGGCAAAAAACGCCCAGCAACCCGCTATTCCACGTCAAAGCGCTCTGGCACTTTATAGCCTCTGGCCGCCAGCAGGGAGATCAGCTGACCGGGATCATCAGTGATGATACCGTCAACGCCCCAGTCAATCAGGCGCGCAACAACAACCGGGTCAAGCACGGTGCCACTGTGTTCCGGCCATGTCCAAACCACCACTTTCAAGCCAAGGCGATGCGCTTCATCAAGACTTGCTTTCGTCAACTCAACATCTTCTGGCTCCCAGTTGGTGCCACCCAATGCTTTGATCATTTGCGGAATCGAATTGTTGTAATCTTTGACCAGCTTGCCGCCAGTCCATGCCCCCGCCAGCTTGGGATCTTTGTTATAGAAACTGGTCGCATACTCGGGGATCTTGGGATCAGTGACTTCATTATCCCATTCGGTCAAATATGCCGTTCTGATGTTTTTATCAAGTTTTTGCAGCTCATACAGGCAACGCCAGTCAAATGCCTGAATTTCAGCATTATCGATGATGCCTTCCTCTTTCATCACTTTATATAGTGCAACAGCAAATTCAGCGGGTGAATAACTCCAATCCTCATGACCAGGATCGTTTTTCATCTCGATCTGAAACCCGACTTTTCCACCGGTCACTTTATTATGATAACGAATAGCCTCGCGCAGAGTCGGCATATAGGTGCCGTCCACAGATGATTGATTCGGGAAAAATTTTGCATAGGGTGTACCCGGGTTCAATTTACCCACATCATATTTCTGTACTTCCGCTACCGTTTTGTTTTTTACCATATACGGTTGCAAAAACTCTGTCAGTTTATCTTGCGGTACATCTTTGATCAGGTCGGCTTTGCTGGCGGCCAAAAACTTCCCATGAGGATCCCTGACAAGGTCAGGGTTGAGCCATAGATCATGGGAAACGACGATTTCACCTTCCTTTGTCATGACGACATCGCCATCCATCCAATGGCTTCCGATCCGCAGTGCGGTCTTGTAACCCGGCATACTGTTTTCCGGTGCAAAGCTGCGGGCCCCGCGGTGCGCATATACTTCCACAACCTTGTCACCATCACGCATTTTGTAAATAGGAGCAGGACCAGAATCTGCAGCCCATGCTGCCGTCGCCGAGCAACAGATCAGACTCGCGGTCAACACCCCGACACGCCCAAAAGAGAGGTTCATTATTTTTGTCATGGTTTATCCCTTGTGTATATTATTTTTAATATTAAACAACCGTTTCCATTTGCTGATGAAATATATCAAAACCATTCTAAATGCCCATAAAAACAACATTACCAAACTGATTTTTATTTTAAATGGTGATGCAATTCACACAATATTAATCTGGTATGAAAAAGCCACCGCCCAGATAATTTAATCGAAGATCAATTATTTAATTAATAACAATTAACGTGGTAACGCCAACGCAGTGACTTAAATATCAGGAATGCCATTGCCTGTCGAAATAATAGAAATTACAGCTTGCTAAAAATGCATGCATCTTATTGCCAAGAAAAATACCCCATCAGGAGCGACATGGCATACATAAGGTGATATCCGATAACATGCAATCTGCTCATTGTTCTATATTTGAGTCAACTTTATATTGGCACCATCCGTAACTGGACGTTATTTTTGTATTGCATGATGCGGCTGATCACTTGGCTGGATGAGTGCAGGAAATGCCTGCTCACTCATGGTGACTGATGGTTGGTTTTCCCGGTGCAGGCCGATTCTTGTCACTGGCTGATCACCATGGGTGATCATGGTGATCGTGTTGGTTCAGTCGATAATGAGCGAGTAAGGTTCATACTCGCTCACGGATATTGAGACCGCATTGAGATGGAATGGTCATATGGCTGGTGACGTTGGCATTGTCCCCTCCAATCACCAGACGTCAAATGACAACCTTTAGCAGATGTGGCAGGCGATCTGGTGTTGCGCCATCAATCGCGTCAGCTTTTCCGGTGGCTCCTGATCGGTAAAAAGAGCGTGGATCTGATTGAGGTTACCCAGGTTAACCATGGCATTGCGACCAAACTTGGTGTGGTCGGCAGCCAGAAACACCTGACGGGAGTGGGCGATGATCGCTTGAGCGATTTTCACCTCGTGGTAGTCGAAATCGAGCAGGGAACCGTCGTTATCGATCCCCGAAATACCGATCACCCCATAGTCCATACGGAACTGACCAATAAAGTCGCGAGTCGCCTCCCCCACGATACCGCCATCCCGGTTGCGGATCTCGCCACCGGCGATGATGACGGTGAAATCATCCTTGGCAGTCAGGATGCTGGCCACGTTGAGGTTGTTGGTCACCACGCGCAACTCACGGTGATCGAGCAGTGCACGAGCAATCGCCTCGGTAGTAGTACCAATATCGATAAAGAGCGATGCCCCATCGGGAATATGGGAAGCGACCGCTTGCGCGATCCGTTCTTTCTCCTTGAGTTGCATCACCTTGCGGGCGCTGTAGGCGGTATTGACGGTACTCGAATGCAGGGAGGCACCACCGTGATGACGCCGGATCTTGTTCTGCTCGGCGAGATCGTTCAGATCCCGGCGAATGGTCTGGGGACTGACGTCAAAGTGGGTCACCAGATCTTCGGTCGAGACAAATCCCTGCTGAGTCAGGACGTCCAGGATCTCCAGATGTCGTTTGGTTTGCTTCACGCTTGCACTCCGATGCTGAGACGAAAAAGGCCCCGGCAGATGCGGGGCCTTTTGGCAGTTTACCCTATCCCTTTCGGGAGCGATAAGCAGATGATCACGTTTATGCCTTATGGGCAGCCGCTTTCTTGGCTGCGACGGCAATGTTTTCGTGCTTGAGGGTCATCGCCAGCAGAATGATGGAGACCACACAAGAGGCAGTCAGCACCATAAACCCGCCATCCCAGCCGAAGTGGTCAACGGTGTAGCCCAACATGGCGTTGGCAGCCACGGCACCACCCAGATAACCGAACAGTCCGGTGAAGCCTGCCGCAGTACCGGCTGCTTTTTTCGGTGCCAGCTCAAGGGCATAGAGACCGATCAACATTACTGGGCCATAGATCAGGAAGCCGATTGCCACCAGCGCCATCATGTCGATAGACGGGTTGCCAGCCGGGTTGAACCAGTAGACCAATACAGCCAGAGTCACCAGCACCATGAACAGGATACCGGCCGGAGCACGGCGACCCTGGAACAGCTTGTCAGAGATCCAGCCGCACAGCAGGGTACCCGGGATGCCCGCCCACTCATAAAGGAAGTAAGCCCAGGAGGAGTTGTCAACGGTGAAGTGTTTGGCCTCTTTCAGGTAAGTTGGCGCCCAGTCCAACACACCGTAACGAATGAGGTAAACGAAGGCGTTGGCAATCGCGATGTACCACAGCAGTTTGTTGTGCAGCACATACTTGACGAAGATCTCCTTGGCGGAAAATTCCTGCTCGTGGCTCGCGTTGTAATCTTTCGGATAGTCGTCTTTGTACTCTTCGATCGGTGGCAGACCGACAGATTGCGGGGTATCACGCATGACGAAGAAGGCGATCACCGCTACCGCTGCTGCTGCTGCTGCTGGCACATAGAAAGCACTGCGCCAGTCATTGAACCAGCCCATCCCCAGAATGAACAGCGGACCAATCATGCCGCCACCCACGTTGTGAGCCACGTTCCAGACCGACACGACACTGCCGCGCTCTTTTTGCGACCACCAGTGCACCATGGTGCGTCCGCAGGGCGGCCAGCCCATGCCCTGTGCCCAACCGTTGATAAACAACAGCACGAACATGATAGCCACACTGGACGTCGCCCAGTGCATGGTACCCATACAGAACATCACCGCTGCCGACAATAACAGACCGGCCGAGAGGAAGTAGCGGGCGTTGGAACGGTCAGAGACGTTCCCCATCAGAAACTTGGACAAGCCGTAAGCGATGGACACCCCGGAGAGTGCCAGACCCAGATCGCCACGGGAGAAGCCCTGATCGACCAGATAAGGCATCGCCAGGCTGAAGTTTTTCCGTACCAGATAATAACCGGCATAACCGAAGAAGATCCCGAAAAACACCTGCCAGCGCATGCGTTTATAGAAGGGGTCGACCTTGTCAGCCGGGAGCCTGTCGATGTGCGCCGCAGGCTTGAAGAGACTAAGCATGTTCTGCTTCCTTATTGTTGTTGTGGGCGGTTGAGGATGCCCTGACCATCAAAACGAACCATTCGAGTCCACTGGTTCGTAAGCGAGCCCATTGTGCTCATATGCGCTCATTAGTTCTGTGATGCATGCTCAAATATTTCATTTTCATTACAAATAAAAGCTCCAAATGAGCAATTCATCATTAACCGCCAACCCTTGTGTGGTAAGGAATAGGGGGTACCTCCTAAGTGGTATCTTGCTGTTATCGGGTTGCTTTACGTCACATTTTTTTAGCAATGAGTGGGATCTTGTCCACATTTCCCATGGCAGGGGGATGGTGAAATCAGCAGGAAGGTATATTTTCTTTCACGTCCGATAACGAGCGAAAACGAACATAACGTTTGCGTGAGACACAAAAACAATAAAGAAACGTTTTCGGGCGCAATGGATAGGCAAAAAAAGATAAAACGGAACATCAAACCTCTCTTATGGGTGGATATAAGGAATAAAGATATGAGCATACAAAGACCCAATACCCTGCTTGGCGAATGTATCGCCGAGTTTATCGGAACCGGCCTGCTGATATTTTTCGGCGTCGGATGTGTAGCCGCACTGGTGTTGGCAGGCGCCAACTTCGGGCAGTGGGAAATTTCCATTACCTGGGGCCTGGGCGTTGCCATCGCCATTTATGTTAGCGGCGGTATTTCCGGCGCACACCTCAACCCTGCTGTAACTCTGGCGCTGATGACCTTCGCCGGTTTCGACAAGCGCAAGGTGGTGCCCTACATCATCGCCCAGATGGCCGGAGCCTTCTGCTTCGCGGCTCTTGTCTACTTCCTTTATGGCAACCTGTTCACCCAGTGGGAAGTGACCCATAACGTGGTGCGCGGCAGCGTCGAGAGCCTCGGCACCGCCGGGATCTTCTCCACCTACCCCAATGCCCTGCTGAGCAACATGCAAGCTTTTGCAGTTGAGCTGGTGATCACCGCAGTCCTGATGCTGGGCATCATGGCGCTGGGTGACAACAACAACGGCGCCCCCAAAGGATTCGCTGCCGCCCTGCTGATTGGTATCCTGATCGCGGTGATCGGTGCTTCCCTCGGCCCGTTAACCGGTTTCGCCATGAACCCGGCCCGTGACTTTGGTCCGAAACTGTTCGCGTTCTTTGCTGGCTGGGGTGATGTTGCCCTGACTGGTGGTCGTGACAACCCCTACTTCTGGGTTCCGATCCTTGGCCCCATCGTTGGCGCCCAGATCGGTACTGCTCTGTATGTCAAAGTGCTGGCTCCCTGCGTACCGGGCAACCGTGTTGCTACCGCCGAGCAAGCTGCCCAAACCGCTAAAGAAGAGGCTGCCGCATAAGACGGCCCCCTCCAACGTGTAACAACGTGAAAAATAGAAACGTGGAGAACATCATGTCTGCTGAAAAGAAATATGTCGTCGCACTGGACCAGGGTACTACCTCCTCCCGCGCCATCGTGTTTGATCAGGACGCCAATATCGTCGGCACCTCCCAGCGCGAATTCACCCAGCACTACCCGAAAGCGGGCTGGGTAGAGCACGACCCGATGGAGATCTGGGCAACCCAATCCTCCGTCTTTACCGAAGTACTGGCCAAAACCGGCCTGCGCAGCGAAGAGATCGCAGCCATCGGTATCACCAACCAGCGTGAAACCACAGTGGTATGGGAAAAAGCCACCGGCAAGCCCATCTACAACGCCATCGTCTGGCAGTGCCGCCGCACCGCGGCCATCTGCGAAGAGCTCAAAGCGCGCGGTCTGGAAGAGTACGTGCGTGACAATACCGGTCTGGTGCTGGACGCCTACTTCTCCGGGACCAAGGTGAAGTGGATCCTCGACAACGTCGAAGGGGCCCGCGAAAAAGCGATGAACGGCGAGCTGCTGTTCGGCACCATCGACACCTGGCTGGTCTGGAAGATGACCAACGGCGAAGTGCATGTCACCGACCCGACCAACGCCTCCCGTACCATGCTCTACAACATTCGCGATCTGAAGTGGGACGAGAAGATGCTGGACGAGCTGGGCATCCCCATGTCCATGCTGCCGGAAGTGAAACCCTCTTCCGAGGTCTACGGCTACACCACCCGTGGCGGTGGCTCCCGCATCCCCATCGCCGGTATCGCCGGTGACCAGCAGTCTGCCCTGTTCGGTCAGCTCTGCTTTGAAAAAGGGATGGCCAAGAACACCTACGGCACTGGCTGCTTCCTGTTGATGAACACCGGCACCTCGCCGGTCCGCTCCAGCAACGGCCTGCTGACCACCGTCGCCATCGGTCCGAAAGGCGAAGTAAACTACGCGCTGGAAGGTGCGGTGTTCATGGGCGGCGCCACCATCCAGTGGCTGCGTGACGAGCTAAAACTCATTCACGAT
The DNA here is from genome assembly GCF_041929505.1 of Aeromonas sp. MdU4. NCBI lineage: Bacteria > Pseudomonadati > Pseudomonadota > Gammaproteobacteria > Aeromonadales > Aeromonadaceae > Aeromonas > Aeromonas sp. MdU4. The sequence goes on from NZ_JBHFMW010000001.1 coordinate 93,701, forward strand.
GCCCGCGATACCGACTACTTTGCCTCCAAAGTAGGCGACACCAACGGCGTCTATCTGGTACCGGCCTTCGTTGGTCTGGGCGCCCCCTACTGGGATCCGTACGCTCGCGGCACCATGGTCGGTCTGACCCGTGGCGCCAACCGCAACCACATCATCCGTGCCGCGCTGGAATCCATCGCCTATCAGAGCCGCGATGTGCTGGATGCGATGCAGCAGGACTCCGGCATCAAGCTGGCAGCTCTGAAAGTGGACGGCGGCGCCGTGGCCAACGACTTCCTGATGCAGTTCCAGGCTGACATGATGCACACCCCGGTGGTACGTCCGACACGCATCGAGACCACCGCCATGGGCGCCGCCTTCCTGGCGGGTCTGGCAGTCGGCTTCTGGAAGAGCTCCGACGAGCTGGAAGACAAGTTCAGCGTGGACCGCGAGTTCATCCCGCAGATGGACAGAGAAGATCGCGCCAAACGTTACAGCGGCTGGCAGAAAGCGGTCGAGCGTTCACGCCGTTGGGCTGAAGAGGAGTGATCGGATAACCGCTCCCCTTTGACCTGAAAAACAGCGAGGCCGACAGCGATGTCGGCCTCTTTTTTATCTCTATATACCCTCCCCATGCCCCGTCGATATTCACTGCTGCACTCAGAACAACTCAATTGAGTTGTTTATCTATAATTTGCTTCTGGGTCGCATCTGCGACCTGTTTTTTACAGGAGCTAGGGATATGGATAGAGCGATAAACCGATTTTCACTTCACTCACGCTGGTCGGGACTGGGGATAAGAACCCGCATTCTCTCCGGCGTGGCAATCCTGATGGCCATCGCCATCAGTTGTATCACCCTGATCCTGGAACAGATCTCCCACACTCAGGCGCAGCAGCGGGTCGAGCGTTATGAGTTGCCAAGCAGCGTGGATCGCATCGCCAACCAGCTCACTGCCGAGCTGACTCACCACCTGACCGAAGCACAGGCGCTGGCCAGCAACAGCTTTGTCATCGACTGGCTGGCTCAGGGAATGCCCGCCGCAGAGTGGCCCAGGATGGAGCACTACTTTCAGGCGCTGCAGCAACGCATTGGCGGCAATGTCTTTATCGCCCCCCTCCAGACCAATACCCTGCTCAACTTCAGCGGTGGCCCTACCGGCCAAAAACAACTGCACGAGTCAGACCTGAAAGATGACTGGTTTTACGGCTTTCTCAAACGCAACCACCCCTATGAGCTGAACCTCGATATCTCTGATTTTGACAAGCACGCCTCCCTCTACATCAATACCGCCGTCACCGCCGAGGGCAAGACGCTGGCTGTGGCAGGCACCTCCATCAATATGAATTCGCTACGCAAGCTCATCAGCAGCTACCGGATCGGCAAGAGCGGCCAGGTCTATCTCGCCGACATCAACGGCAAGATCGAAATCCATCCTGATGATGAACAAGAAGGGGCTGCGCACCATCAGACTGCATTTCTCGATACTGTCAAACAGCTCATTCCCGACGCGCATGAACAGGTTGCGGTAAAAGCGCTGACCCAGGAAGGAAACACCTACCTGATCGCGGTGCGTTACATACCTGCGCTCAACCGCGTACTTATCGGCGAGATCAACGGCGCTGAACTGGAAGAGGGACTTCATGAATCACGCCAGCTCATCATCATGGTCTCGCTCGCCATCGGCACCCTGGCCATGCTGGCCTCGGCCTGGCTCGCCCACTCCATCAGCCGCCCCATTCGCCAGGCCGCAGACGGCATGCACCACATCACCGCAGATCGGGATCTGGCGACCCGGCTCGACTTCTCGGACGAGTCTGAACTGGGTTTGATGGCCCAGAGCTTCAACCGACTGATCCAGAGCCTGAACCAGAGTTTCTCCCGCTTCCAGCAATCGGGCAGCGCCCTCTCTGCCCAGTCCTCACAATCACTCCATCAAGCGCAGGCACTGGCAGGGGAAGCGAGCCAGCAGGCCCAGAGCATTCAGGAGCTGACCAATGTGGTCGCTACCATCGGCAGTAATGCCGAGCAGATCGCCAGTCGCTCTGAAGGGGTCAACGACGTGACCCGGCGCATTGCCAACCATATGCTCAGCATCGAACAGGATGTGACCCAGAGCGCCGCGCAACTCGACAGCTTGCGCAGCAGTATCGGCAGCTCCTCTGCCCTGCTCGATGAGGTGGTGAAAGACAGCAACAACATCACCCAGATCATGAACCTCATTCGCGATGTCTCGAACCAAACCAACCTGTTGGCCCTCAACGCAGCCATCGAAGCGGCCCGGGCAGGAGACATGGGGCGCGGCTTTGCGGTCGTCGCCGACGAGGTGCGCCAGCTGGCGGTACGCACCCAGACCGCCACCAAGGATGTGCAGGATCTTATCTTGCGCCTGCAGGAGGGGACACGGCAGGCCAGCAGCTCGATGGTAGACTCCCGCACCCTGAGCGAAGAGGGATACAACCGGATGAATCAGGCCAGGGAGGTGCTGGTTGATGCCACCAGCCAGATCAACCAGACCGCCTTGGAGATCAACGAGATCAGCGCACTGGCCCAGTCCCAGAATCAGCAGATGGGGCAAGCCAGAACGGCGCTCGATGAGCTGGCCATGGTGGCCGAGCACCAGCGGGAACACGCGCAGGAGAGCAATGCCGCCAGCCGTGAATTGTTCGAACTGGCCAAGGCCATCGACGAACAGATCCGCCAATACCGGATTGGCTAGGCCCGGCTCTTCCCGCTCTCCCTCTCAATAACCAACACGCCACCTTGCGGTGGCGTTTTCATTTTGCAAATCATTTTGCCTGCACTCTCGAAACGGGAATGACAAGCAGGAGCACAAAGCATTGATAATTAACGTGAAAAAACATGGAATGGCTATTGCTTAGTGATATCAAACTCAACAGAGGGATATCGCCATGAAACCGACCACCACTCAAGCGCCCGTAACCCACGTCGCAGCTCAAAAAGAGACTTTGACCCCCCGCGAAGGCACCTTCCTGATGATGGCGGCCCAACTGGTGGTACTCACCTGCATCGTACTGGCGGCCACCGTCGGCGGCCTCTCCTGGCAGTGGACCCTGCTGCTGGCCATTCCGCCGGTGATCGGCGGCGCCCTGCTCAGCCGGGTCTGGGGCAAATTGCCCCGATAACTCCACCTCATCTCGCATACCTTCCCGAACCGGCGGCCGACCCTCAAATCGGCCGTCTGTTTATCAGCCGCTTGGCTGCTTATTGGCTGCGACGAATGAGCGGCTTGTTCGTCGCTTAGCAAACTGCATCAACTAACCACACAAGCAAACCACTCAAACCAACCTGCGCTACAGGGTATGGCTGCCCAGCTGTTCTTTAAGAAAATCGAGCCAGACCCGCAGCCGGATATCGCGCTGGGCATCAGAGTAGAAGACCGCATTGATGGGGCGCGAGGCGCCGCTGTTGCTGCGGGCCAGCACCTCCACCAGTGCTCCGCTCGCCCGGTCTTCCCCGGTCATAAAATCCGACAGGCAGACAATCCCCTGCCCCCGCAGCGCCAGCTGGCGCAAGGTTTCACCGCTGCTGGCACGCAGGCTGGGGGTAATGGGGAAGCGGTCACCCTGCTCTTCGCTGAGCAGCGGCCAGTGGTTGAGGTGATCGGGATGCAAAAAGCCGAGCAGCTCGTGACCGCTCAGCAGATCCGCCGGTTGGCGCGGGGTACCACGCTCGCGCAAATAGGCGGGAGAGGCCAGCAGCCGCAACCGCGAACGACCCAGCGGCAAGGCACGCAAGGAGGAGTCGGTCAGCTCGCCGATACGGATGGCCATGTCCACCCGCCGCTCCATCAGATTGATAAAGCCCTCCGAGCTGTGCAGCTGCAGCTCGATGGCGGGGTAACGGCGCCGAAACTCGCCGATAATGGGCACCAGCCGATGGAGGATAAAAGGCGTGGCGGCATCGACCCGCAATATCCCTTCCGGCTGTTCGCGGCGCATCAGCAGCAACCCCTCTGCCTCGCTCATCTCGGTCAGGATCTTCACTGCCCGCTGATAGAACCAGCTCCCCTCCTCGGTCAGGCTGACCCGGCGGGTGGTGCGATTGAGCAGCACGGTGGCAAGCTTCTCCTCCAGCCGCTTGATGCCACGGCTCACCACCGAGTTGTCCATACCGAGGTTCTCTGCCGCCTGGCGAAAACTGCCCGCCTCCACCACCGCCACAAACAGGGTCAGTTCATCAGAATGGGTCTTCATTGCTGTTATCCGGACAAGAGTAATGGGTCTTTATAGGCGTGGCCGCTGTGGATTGGCAAGTGTCGACTGATATGGCACCGCCGTCACGGCAAAGAGATAACGTGATGGTTAGCTCAAACTCTGCTCGGGGTTTGCCAGTAAAATGCGTCAAAAGGCAGCAAATGACACTGAGCCAGCAAGGACAAATACCATGACATTTGAAGAGCAACTGACCGCAGCCCATCAGGAGCTGGCTGACAAGGGAATCAAGGAGTTCGACTACAACCCGTGGTTATTCAAATTGCTGCGAAAACTCGGCTGCGCCGTCAAACCGCCTTATTACGCGGGCTGGTTTGTCAATTTTATCTGTGCCGGACTCACGATTGCACCAATTTGGGGTCTGATTATGTGGATTGTCGTCTGGCGCCCAGAGGGGAAAGATCCAATATCAGCCCTGTTCAACACAGCCGTATTCGCTGGCATATTTGGCCTCTTCACCTTAATCAGGCTCTGGCTGAGACGCCGACAGCTTGGATTGACCTCATGGGAGCAGTTAGGGCAGATACCTGAGCAACTCTCACACGAGCAACATGAGGGGAAATAAATCTCTATACGGGTCTACACACCCCGCAAACACGCCCGTAAAATCCAGCTTTACCTGAATGGAGTCTTCACTTGCTGGAATCTGTCGTTATTTTTATTTTGATGGTTTTCATCCAGAGTTTACTGGTCAGCTATCGAATAGTGCGCCATCACAGCCGAAGCTGGCGCACCTATCAGCGCAGCAAGGATCCGGTTCCGCTTATTTTTTATCTTCCCGTCAGCACGTCCGCAGCCTTGTTGCTCAAGCCTCATATCATGGCGGCACTCTCTTGAGCAACACACCAGCAAAAACGTGAGAAGTGTCAGTAGGCTGACGCAACTATCTCTGCCATCATGACCCATCCATCAGCAAGGATGCATCACAACATGAAAGCCCGTGAAAAACTGAACTATGTAGAGTTTGCGGCCAGGGATCTCGCCGCGACCAAGGCCTTCTTTCAGACTGTATTTGGCTGGCAGTTTGTCGATTATGGTCCCGACTACTGCGCCTTTGCCGATGAGGGGCTGGATGGCGGTTTCTATAAAGCGGACCTGTGCAGCAACACAGCTCAGGGCGGCGCCCTACTGGTGTTCTACAGCGCGGATATTGCAGCAACCCAGAGCAAGGTGGTCAGCGCCGGGGGCTCAATAGTTCGACCCCTGTTCGATTTTCCCGGTGGCCGCCGTTTCCACTTTACCGAACCCAGTGGCAACGAATTTGCGGTCTGGTCAGAAGAGTAAAACCCGGGCTGTCGAGCTGGCATGACAGGAAAATCAATTTTTAAACTAATAGATCAAGGAGTTAGTGTTGAAGCTATATCGATTCATTAGTGGCCCTGATGATAAGGATTTTTGCATGCGGATTACTGACCTCATAAACAAGGGGTGGGAGCTTCATCATGGTCCAACACTGACATTCAATGGTACTTCTTGCATCGTAGGACAAGCCCTTACGAAAGAGGTTGTCAACGAGACCTATTCAACCCCCATTGATCTGACGAAATACTAATTGCTGGGATTACCTTAATAGTGTTTCTGGGCAAACCCTGACATTACCCCCACGCGGCACTGACTCTGCGGGAATACAGGATCTTCCAGCCAGATAAAACAGGGAGAGCATCATGCTCTCCCTGTCTCTTTTCTTGCCTCACGCGTTGCCGCGCTTGCCGAACGTCCAGCCAACCTGTAGACGCCAGCTGCAGCCCCGCAATCAGGGCGCGTTCTGGCAAAGGGCGGGATCGAACACCTGCTTCCAGTCTGATTTCATATCGACCACCACCCAGCCCCGCGCTTTTGCCTGCGCCAGCCCGTCGATCAGCTTGCCGCTGGCTGGCGGATGGCTGTCGTAGGCGTATTCGCGCTTGGCATCGGTGTGGTGCACCAGCAGGCCAAATGTGTGGTAATCCGGGTTGGTCGAGGTGTATTGCAGCATGGGCACATCGCCATCGCTGTTGCCAAAGGCCGCCACAGGGCGCTGTCCCATAAAGAGGTGGATGGCAGCCGGTTTCGCCTTGCCGTCATCAAAGAAAGCGCCATTCATGGTCTTGCGGATCTCGCTGCCTTCCCCGTTCAGGGCAAACTCGCCGAGGGTGAAGGAGCCAATCACCTGCTGGGGCGGGATGCCATACATCTGCTCGGACATCACCCGCATAAAATCGACGCCGCCGCCGGAGACAATCCAGGTCTGGAAGCCATTGTCCCGCAGATACCCCAGCAGTTGCTTCATCGGCAGATAACCGAGCTGATCGTAGTGGCAGCCAAAACGGGGATCCTTGCTGCTGTTGACCCAGCGGCTGACCCGCTCGGCAAACTCGGTGGTGGTCATGCCGCTGTGTGTCAGCCCCACCAGCTTGGCGAGCCCCTTCTCCCCCGATTTGGCCACGGCCTTGAGGTCATTGTTCAGCACTGCCGCGACAATGGGGTCGGCCTTCCACTCCGGGTGTTCAGGTGCCAGGCGCTTGATCTCGTCCATCGCAAACTGCAGCTGATAGGTCATGGGTGCTTCCGGCCAGAGGGTGCCGTCATTGTCAAACACCACATGGCGCTTCTCTGGCGGAATAAAAGTGGGCTGCTGCTGATCGGTGGCATTGGTCACCCAGCGGGTGATCGCCTGCTTGGCTGTAGTGTCATTCCAGGCAGAGAGGGGATCGCTCTGGCCAGCCTGTACCGCAAAGGCGCCGCACAGCAGCAAAAAAGATGAGAGTCGGTTCAATGTCATCATGTTACCTGTCAGCTGGATATTGCCTGTAGATGAAAGCGCGCGGCCATCACACCACCGGCGCGCATGGATTCAACACACACGGGTTTAACAGGGACAACCCTATGGCGGCCAGCTTGTACTGGAGCTTAAGCAAGCTCAGAAAAAGAGCAGCGCTTATCCCGTTCTGCGAGGTAGATCACTGCGTTGCGGGCAACGCAATCCCCTCCCACTCAGCGTTATTGCTGCTGATTTGGCAAAAGTAATTTGATGTTGCCGTCATTTTTGCCAACAAAACGCATCGGCATACTGGCGCCATTCTCCCGTCGGGAGTCCCTAACCAAGGAGTTGTTATGCCACTGGCGTTATTTGCCCTTACCCTGAGTGCCTTTGCGATCGGCACCACTGAATTTGTGATCGTGGGGCTTATCCCGACCATCGCCGAGCAACTCAATGTCTCGCTCCCCTCGGCGGGCCTGTTGGTCAGCCTCTATGCCCTTGGGGTGGCTATCGGTGCCCCCGTGCTCACGGCACTCACCGGCAAGGTGCCGCGCAAGTGGCTGCTGGTGGGGCTGATGGCGCTCTTTACCGCCGGCAATCTGCTCGCCTGGCAGGCCCCCGGTTACGAGAGCCTGATTGTGGCCCGCATCCTGACCGGACTGGCGCACGGGGTCTTCTTCTCGGTGGGCAGCACCATCGCCACGGGTCTTGTAGCCAAAGAGAAGGCGGCGAGCGCCATCGCCATCATGTTCAGCGGCCTCACCGTGGCGCTGGTGACCGGCGTACCGCTTGGTACCTGGATTGGTCAGGTGTTTGGCTGGCGTGAAACTTTTCTGGTGGTCAGCCTGCTCGGCCTCGTCGCCATGGTGGGTAGCCTGCTGCTGATCCCGAGCAACCTGCCCAAAGGGGCGGCCTCGACCATCCGCGAACAGCTCTCTGTACTGACCAAAAAGCCGCTGCTGCTGGTCTACGCCAAGACGGCGCTGGGTTACGGTGGCGCCTTCACGGCCTTCACCTTCCTCGCCCCCATCCTGCAGCAGGTAAGCGGCTTTAGCGCCGGTGCGGTGAGTCTGATCCTGCTGGTCTACGGTGTATCGGTTGCCATCGGCAATATCTGGGGTGGCAAGCTGGCCGACAAGATGGGCCCCCTGCCCGCGCTGAAGCTGCTGTTTGCCGGTCTGGCGCTGGTGCTGCTGGTGCTCACCTTCACTGCACCCCATCCGGTGCTGGCGGTACTGACCGTGCTGGTGTGGGGCGCCTTTGCCTTCGGCAATGTGCCGGGTCTGCAGGTACTGGTGGTCAAGCAGGCCGAGCTGCACACCCCCAAGGCGGTGGATGTGGCATCGGGCCTCAATATCGCCGCCTTCAACGTCGGTATTGCGCTGGGGTCGATCGTCGGTGGTTTGGTGGTGGAGCACCTCGGCCTGATGCACACCCCCTGGATCGGCGCCCTTATCGTGCTGCTGGCCTACGGGCTGACCCATGTCAGCGAGCGCCGCGAAGCCGTCCGGCTCGCCGCCTGTCAGGCATAAGCTGCGCCAGCAGGTCGCACTGTCTCTTCCTTCATCAAATAAAAACGAGCGGCTTCTGCCGCTCGTCTCTTTTCACGCTCTGTTATTTTTGTGAGTTGTTATGCCGTGCGGGAAACCACTGCCCCCTTGTTCACCGCCCGCTTGAGCCAGTAGTCGAGGCTGACGTAGCGGCCACCACCGTAAACCAGCAGAACCAGCAGCATCACGAAGTAGGTAGCGGCAAACTCCATCCCGTTGTTGAGCATCACGGGATCCCCGAGCTCGGTAATGTAGTTGTAGCGACCGGGGAAGTTGGCGGCCAGCCACTCGATAAAGCTGTTGAGGCGCACAGTGGCCTCCATGCTGCCGGTGGCGATGGCATCCCAGCCGTGCTTCCAGTGCACCATGGCGCTCGCCACGCTCATCAGGAAGATGGTGGGAATGGCCATGATGCGGGTAAAGAGGCCAAGGGCGATGCAGATGCAGCCCAGCACCTCGGTGCCCGCCGCCAGAAAGGCGAGCAGGGTCGGGAACGGCAGGTTGAGCCCCCCTTCCGAGACCGGCGCGCCAAACCAGGCGACCGTGCCGGCAAAGCCCACCACCTTGGAGTGGGCTCCCACATAGATGACCGGAATGAGATAGAGGCGAATGGCCAGCAGGGCCAGAAAATCGAGCCGCTTGCACTGGGCTACCGCCCGCTCGTACCACTGGATCAGGGTGTTGTTCATGGGAATTCTCCTTGGTGTTTGCTAAATGAGGGCCTAAGTCAGGGCAAGGGGGCGCCGGGCTGGCGCTCACCAACGGGCAGGGTAAGCAGACCCAACCGGTGAAAATGGCGAGCCCACTCGCTCAGATCAAAATCACTGCGAACCTGTTGCACCTGTTGCTGGAACGCGGCTTGGGTGATCCCCGGTTGCTGTTGCAGCAACTGGATCAGCGCCACATCCCATTCGCGCAACCGCTGGGTCACCACCTGATGATCCGGGCTGCGAAACAGGCCATAGAAGTCGTTGCCCTGCCGGGTCGGCACCACGCCGCTGCGACGAATGGCAAAGGGGAGCTCAAGCAGTTGCAGGGTAGGATTGAGCACAAATGGACTCTCCGCCGTCACCTCCGCCCCCGCCATAACTTGCGGCACCACCCCTTGGTCAATCTCGACACAGAGGCAGGCCCACTCATACTCCAGCAGCGCCAGCCGCTGCTTTGGCCAGTTGAGGGAGCCCTCACCGTGGCGATGCTGCACATAGCGGACAAACTCGGTGGCTATATGGTGAAACTCGGGGGCCTCGGCGCCGTGCGCGATGACAAAGCCCTCCACCAGTTGCGCTCTGTCCAGCGGCGCCCAGTGAGCGTGGGTGAGCGGAAAGGCGCTCTCCAGCACCGACTCCACATTGGCGCGCACGCTGCGGGCATAGTGGCTGGCGATGCCATCCTGCGGCAGCCGTACCCGGCTCGCCAGCCAGGCGGTCTGCTGCTGCATCCGCTGCGGCGCCGTTTTGGGCGCGGTGATCAGAGATAACCGTCTATCCATAACGCACCTCCCGCACCTGACTGTCGATCGCCTCGCAACAGGCGCTGTGCACCCGCGCCAGCTCGGCCTCCAGCTCTGCCAGCGGTGGTAGATGGTGATCCCGCTCCAGCAGCAGGGGGCGCAGGCCATGGGTCTGCACCGTATAACGGGCCAGCGCCACCACCGCCTCGCACACCGGTTTGCCGTGGGTATCTAATAAAGTGCCATCCGCCTCTTCCAGATGACCTGCGATATGGAAATAGCGGATCGCACTGCCCGGCAGCCCGGCGATCATCCGCTTGGGGCAGTAACCGTGGTTGCGGCTGTTCACAAAGACGTTGTTGATATCGAGCAGCAGTTCGCAACCGCTGCGCGCCACCAGCTCGGCGAGAAAATCCTCCTCCGGCATCTCGTGGTCATAGCCGTGGTAGTAGGAGATATTTTCCAGCACCAGCGGGCGGGCCAGCGCCTCCTGCACCTGCTCGATCCGCTCGGCCAGATAGGGGATGTTCTCCCACTGGCGCGGCACCGGTAAGAGCTCGTAGAGATAACCCTGCTGGTCGCGGGAAAAGCTCAGGTGCTCGCTGTAGATCCCGATGCCGAACTCATCCAGAAAGGTGCGGATCTGGCTGAGCAGAGTGAGATTGAGCGGCTGGCAATCGCCGAGGGAGAGGCTGAGCCCGTGGGCCACCAGCGGGTAACGCTCGGCCAGTTGATGCAGCTGCACCCGCTTGGCGCCGCCGATAGCCATCCAGTTCTCCGGCGCCAGCTCGAGAAAGTCGATGCCGGGGCGGACGGGGCCGGCGCAGAGCGCATCCAGATGCTCCTGACGCAGCCCGATCCCCCGACTGCGGGAGTTTATTGGCCGCATACCCCCTCCGTCATCTTGCTGCCGTTGTTGGAACCGGATCTGTCGCCATCAATCCCCTCGCCCGCCACGCCACACTTGCCATCGCGGGCGCGCACCAGCCGCCCCTGCGGATCACTGTCGAGGGCTTGCTTTTCAAAGCGCTTCTCGGTGCCGCACTTGCCCGCCGCGCACTTGCCGCCGTGCTGTTCGCTGGGGGCGGCCTTGACTGGGGCATCGCTCGGGGTGGCCGCCAGCGCCAGCCCCGGGGTCAGGGCAATCAGGCTTGTCATGGCGATGGAGAGGGTCAGTTTGCCGGTGGTTTTGTTGCTGCTTGAGTTACTCATGAGCGGACTCCTTGACGGATGAAACGGGGTAGCTGGAGAGATCGCGGGCGGCCACGATCTGGCCGTGGAATTGCTGTTTGACGATGGCCATCGCCTCTTTCTTGTGATTGAGGCCGACCCCCATCCAGTGGTTGAGCACCAGCAGCTTGGGGTTCACCTCGGCAGCGATTTTGGCCACTACCGACGGCTTGGCGTGGAGCGAGGCGGAGACCGGGTCGGCCCCTTCGTGGATGGCGAGCGGCATTACCAGAATGTCGGCCCCCTTGGCAAACGGCACAAAGGCCGAGTTGCTGCCGTTCTGATCTGCCGAAATGACGATGGTCCCCTCGGCGCTCTCGATGCGATAGGCCAGACAGGGCACGTCACCGTGAGGGATGCCGAGCGCCGTGATAGTCAACCCATCCTGCTGATAGACGGTGTGTGGCTGCGGGCTCTGGTAGGGCACATCGTGCAAGGTGATGGGGAAGAGGCCATCGGTGCCATCCTTGAAACCACTCAGGTAGGCATAGGCGCCCTTCTCCTTGTCGAAGAGGGCATCAAAGTAGCCGCTCATGCTGGGGAAGGCTGAACCGGCTTGCGGCCCCGCCAGATCCAGCGGATCGCTGCGCTCGAAGAAATAGGCCCCCTTGAGCAGAGCGGGCAGGTCGGTCACATGATCGGTGTGAAAGTGGGTGATGCCGATAAAATCGACCTCTTCGAGCTTGGCCCCTGCCTGACCGAAGCGCAGGTAGACGCCGCCACCGGCATCGATCAGGATGCGCGATTTCCCCTTCCACCAGATCACCTCGCTGGAGGAGGCACGCAGATCGTCGGAGATGGGGCCACCACTGCCGAGCACCTGCAGGGTGAAGGTTTTATCCAGTGGCGTCAGTTGTACCGGTTCGGCACAGGCCGGGGCGACGGCGAGCGCGCACCCGATGGCCAGCGCCACCGCTTTCAATCTCTGTTTCATCACAATTACCTGTCGGTTGGTTGTCGGTTGAAAGTGTGTCGTTTGTGTCGTTTTAAGAGGGGATGGAGGGGCCGATGGCGACGTGTGAACGCCAGCCACCGGCCGTGTCGGGGCGCGAGCCCCCCGCCGTCAGTTGTCGTCCCGTTCGGCCGCCTGCCAGCGCGCTTCCAGCCAGAGCAGATTGCACAGGCCCAGCAGCAGGGCGAATCCGAGGCCCAAAATCCAGGTGAAGTACCACATAGCAGATCCCTTGAGGTCAGTAGAGTTGATGGCTGTCGCGCTTGATGCGGGCACGGTCGAGCTTGCCCCGCACCACCCGATAGACCCAGCCGGTGTAGCCGAGGTTGACCGGCATCAGCACCAGCACGAGGCCGAACATGATGGCCAACGTCTTGTAGCTGGAGGTGCTGTCCCACAGGGTCAGGCTGCTGACCGCATCAAGGGATGAAGGCAGCACGAAGGGGAACAGGGCGATGGCCACCGAGCAGAGCATGGCGGCGCAGGCCATGGCGCTGGCCAGCAGCGCCATCCGGCCCCGCTCCAGCCAGGCGGCAATCCCGCTCACCAGCGGCGCCAACGCCCCGATGATCGGCACCAGCCACAGCAGCGGCTGCTCGTGGTAGTTGTGCAGCCAGCCAGCAACGTGCGGGGTCACCCCCTTCATCAACGGGCTGATGGCGGCATTCGGGTCAAAGGGTTGTGTGCCCACACCGGTCAGCTGAAACCCTTGCAGATCCACCAGATGCCAACCGGCCAGCAGGTAGCAGAGGGTCACCAGCGGGGCCAGCAGGATGGCGATCCCCCGTGCGCGCAGTGCAGGGGTGCCCGTCACCTTGGCCTGCAAGAAGCTGGCGCCGTGCAGCAGCAACAGGCTGATAGCGGTAGCCAGTACCGAGAGCAGCCAGCCCCAGTGGAAGTCGAACGCGCCGTAGTGCAGACGCAGCGCCGTGTCGAAGCGAAACGGCAAGCCCTGCATCACCAGACCGATGGCGGCGCCAAGGATCAGGGTCGGTATCAGGCCCCCCGCCACCAGCGCCCGATCCCACCAGCGACGCCACACCGGATCAGCCAGCTTGCTGCGGTAGTCAAAGCCGACCGGGCGCAGAAAGAGGCCGAGCAGCAGCACCACCATGGGGATGTAGAGCACCGAGAAGGCGGCGGCATAGACCAGCGGCCAGGCGGCGAACAGGGCGCCGGCACCGGCGATGAGCCACACCTGATTGCCCTCCCACACCGGCCCCACGCTGTTGATCACCAGCCGCCGGTCGTCGTCATCCTGCGAGACCACCGGCAGCAGCATGGCGATGCCGAGATCGAAGCCATCCATCACGATAAAACCAACCATCATGAAGAGCAGCAGCGCCCACCAGATGAGTTTCAGGGTTGCGTAATCCATCAGGCGATCCTCGCAAGTTCGGGTTGTTCACCGCTGTAGCGGCCGGTATGGAGAATGGCGGGCCCCTTGCGGATCACCCGGCGCAGCAGGAACAGCTCCACCACCAGCAGCAGGGTGTAGATGGAGCAGATGGCGATGAGACTGAACCAGAGCTGGCCCGGGGTGAGCAGGGAGACCGAGGCCGACACCGGCAGCACGTCGCTGATGGTCCAGGGCTGGCGACCAAACTCGGCCACCAGCCAGCCCGCCTCGATGGCGATCCAGGGCAGCGGAATGCTCCAGAGCAGGGTCTTGAGCAGCCGCGGCGAGTCTTGCAGCCGGTTGCGGCAGAGCTGGACAAAGCTCACCACCATCAGCCCCAGCATCGCGACGCCGAGCCCCACCATCAGGCGAAAACCGAAGAAGAGCGGCGCCACTGGCGGGATGGAGTCCTCCACCGCCTTGGCGATCTCTGCCTCACCAGCCTTGGCGATATTGCTGGCATAGGGGGTGAGCAGCAGACCATAGCCGAGATCCTTGCCATGCTGCTCGAAGCGGGCGCGGGTGGCCGGGCTGTCATCGCCCTGCCGGATCTGGTCGAGGGCTTCGGCCGCCACCATGCCGCTGCGGATGCGCGCCTCGTTTTGCACCTTGATATCCTTGAGGCCGGTCACCGCCTCATCGATGGATCGGGTGGCTATGATCCCCATCAGATACGGGATCTTGATGGCAGCGTGAGTGGCTTCCGCCTGCTGATCCGGGAAGCCGAACAGGGTGAATGACGCAGGGGCCGGCTCGGTCTCCCACTCCGCCTCGATGGCAGCGAGCTTGACCTTCTGCACCTCGCCGGTGCGATAGCCAGACTCATCCCCCAGCACAATGACCGAGAGGATGGCCGCCAGCCCGAAACCGGAGGCAATAGCAAAGGAGCGCAGGGCAAACTGCACCTCGGTCTTGCGCAGCAGATACCAGCTGCTCACCCCCATCACGAACATGGAAGCAGCCACATAACCCGCCGCGACGGTGTGCACGAACTTCACCTGCGCCACCGGGTTGAACAGCACGGCGGCAATATCCACCAGCTCCATCCGCTGGGTCAACAGGTTGAACTCGGCCCCCACCGGGTTTTGCATCCAACCGTTGCCAATCAGGATCCAGAGTGCCGAGAGGTTGGAGCCGAGCGCCACCAGCATGGTCACCAGCAGGTGCTTGCCGCGAGAAAGCTTGTCCCAACCGAAGAAGAAGAGCCCCACCAGGGTCGATTCGAGGAAGAAGGCCATCAGCCCCTCAATGGCCAGCGGGGTACCGAAGATGTCCCCCACGTAGTGGGAGTAATAGGCCCAGTTGGTGCCGAACTGGAACTCCATGGTGATCCCCGTGGTGACCCCCATGACGAAGTTGATGCCAAACAGTTTGCCCCAGAAGCGGGTGATGTCCTGATAGATCACCTTGCCGGTCATCACATAGGCCGACTCGGCGATCACCAGGATCCAGGACAGCCCCAGGGTGAGGGGGACAAACAGGAAGTGGAACAGGGCCGTGGCGCCAAATTGCAGGCGCGACAGGCTGACCACGTCATCCGGATTGATCATGCGTCACTCTCTTTTGTTGTATTTGCCTTGCACGTTTCGTGCATGACAAGTACATCACGGAGCATGACACCTATAACAGATGCAGTTATATTGAATTACACCTATAACAGTTGATCCAGATCATGTCCCTTTACCAGCAGTTGGCCGACCGCCTGCAAAGCCAGATCGACGATGGCATCTGGCAACCGGGGGAGCGCATCCCCTCCATTCGCCAGAGCTGCAAGACCCACGGGCTCAGCCCCATGACGGTGTTGCAGGCCTATCAATTGCTGGAGAGTCAGGGGCGGATCCTCGCCCGCCCCCAGTCCGGCTACTACGTCAAAGCCGCCTCACCACAGGTCGTGCAGCACACGCCGAGCCAGACCCACTACAGCGGCTCGGTGGATATCAACGATCTGGTGTTCGAGGTGTTGCAGGCGAGCAAATCGCGGGATCTGGTGCCCCTTGGCATGTCGGTGGCCGACCCGACCCTGTTCCCCCATCCCCAGCTCGGGCGGGCGCTGGCCAGTTGCATGCGCAAGCTCGATCCCTTCAGCACGGTGGCCGACCTGCCCCCCGGCAACGAGGCGCTGCGTCGTGCCATCGCCCAGCGCTACGCCAGCGACGGAGTGGCGGTCAACCCACAGGAGATCATCATCACCACCGGTGCCATGGAGGCGCTCTCCCTCAGCCTGCAGGTGCTGACCGAGCCCGGTGACTGGGTGGTGGTGGAGTCCCCCACCTTCTATGGTGCCCTGCAGGCCATCGAGCGGTTGAAGCTCAAGGCGGTGGAGATCCCGGTGATCCCGGGGGTGGGTATCGATCTGGCGCTTTTGGAAGACGCCCTCACCCGTATTCCGGTCAAGGCGTGCTGGTTGATGGGCAATGTGCAGCACCCGCTCGGCCACACCATGCCGGATAGTCACAAAGCGCGGCTGATGGCGCTGCTCAACGCCCACAAGGTGCCGCTGGTGGAGGATGACGTCTATGCGGAGGTCTACTTCGGCCGCGAGCGCCCCAAGCCGATCCGCCACTGGGATCAGCGTGGCGACAGCCTGCTCTGCAGCTCCTTTTCCAAGTGTCTGGCGCCGGGCTTTCGGGTCGGCTGGGTGGTGGCCGGGCCCCATGCCGAGCGGGTGCAGCGGCTGCAACTGATGTCCACCCTCTCCACCAATGTACCGAGCCAGCTGGCGCTGGCCGAGATGCTGCGCCAAGGTGGGGTCGATGCCCACTTTCGCCGCCTGCGCCACACCTTGGTCCAGCGCCAGCAGCAGATGCGGGCCGCCCTGCTGCGGCTGTTACCGGGCGAGGTGCGGATCTCCTCCCCCGATGGCGGCTACTTCCTCTGGCTGGAGCTGCCTGCCCATTTCGACAGCCGCGCCCTGCACGCCCAGGCACTGGGCAGCGGTTTTTCAGTGGCCCCCGGCGCCCTCTTTTCCAGTCAGGGACAGCACAACCACTGCCTGCGCCTCAACAGCTCCCATCCCTGGAGCGAGCAGCTGGAGCAGGCCCTCACCCGGCTGGCCGCGCTGATTGCCGCGCAGCTCGGTGACAAGTAACGTGGCAAAGAGCCGCTGGTGAAACGAACAAAGGCCCGTAACGGGCCTTTGTTCAATGGGAAATTGGTTGTTGGCAGACTGGTTGTCAGGGAGATAGGTAACGCGGTTTATCTCGCCATGATCTGTGACTGCACCTTGAACCCCAGCGCCTCGTAGAGGGCTTGGGCGCGCTCGTTGAAGGCCATCACCTCCAACCGGATTTGCTGGGCATCCCGGGCCTTGGCCCAACTGTCACAGTGGGCGATCAGCGCCTTGCCAATCCCGCGGGAGCGGTGCTGCTCATCCACCACCACCGAGCCGATGCGGCAAATCGGCGCATTGGTGAGAAACGGCACGCTCTCATTGATGTCGATCCGCGCCGTCAAAAAGCCCACCACCATGCCATCCTGCTCGGCAACGCAGAACAGACGCCCTTCTGCGCCGATGGCACTCAGCAAAAACCCCCGCTCCTCTGGTGACGGCGGACAGAACACCTCGGGATAGTGCTGATGGTGGATCTCCCCTATCTGCCGGTTCAGCTCGACAATGGCGTCGATATCCAGTGCGGTTGCCTTGCGTATCTCCAACGGTTGCTCCTTGCATCATTGATGAGGGTTTGCGCCATCTTAGGGGATGTGCCCCGCAATCAGAAGCGTCTCGTCCGCATCCCTTCACCCACAGCAGAAACAACAACGCCCCTTGAGCGGGGCGTTATCGGCAATCCATGGCGGTGAGGGGTATCAAGCGGGTGCGTTGAGTTGAGCCACCTGCCGCTCGATGCTTCCTTTGAGGTTGTCATCGAGCTTGAGGGCGCGCGCCAGCTCGTCGAGATAACCGCGCTCCATAAAGTGATCCACCTCGATAGCAAGCAGGGAGGCAAGATAGACCTCGGTCGCCAGCTCCATGTCGGTCACTTCCCGCGCCAGCGCGTGAGGATCGAGGGGACGGGCCAGCTCGGCGTCAATCCAGCGGGCGGCATCGCTCTGGCCCTGTTCGGTCAGGTACTCCTGAATTTTCTGGCGCTCGGCGCCATCGATATGGCCGTCGGCCCGGGCTGCCGCCACCATGGCGCGCACCAAGAGCGCCGAGCGGGCGTCCAGCGCATTGCCTTCCAGGGTACTGACGGGATGAGTCGGCTGAGCCGGTGCCGCCTGCTGGGCCTGCCAATCCTGATAGAGCTTGAAGGCCAGCCCGCCAAGGGCTGCGGCACCACCCACGGCAGCGGCCTTGCCGCCATATTTGCGCACCTTCTTGTTGCCAAGCAGCAACCCCAGCGCACCACCAGCCAGCGCTCCCTGCATCTGCCCCTTGCGCTTGTCACCGCCTTCGTTGAGCCAGCCTTTGCCAGCCCCCAGCAACTGTTCCAGCATCTGTTTCATGATGTCACTCCTGCGGGTCAAAAAAGTAAAATCGGGATGAATAGAGCCAGATAGTGACCCCGCCCCCCTGAATCGGGGATGAACCCTTGACCGGGTCGCCCGATGGGGCAAAGCTCAGGGAAACTCTTCAGGCAATAAGGATGTGACTGTGCCCAATCGCGAACTGACCCTGCAATTTCTGGCCGAACCTTCCGACGTCAACTTCGGCGGCAAGGTACATGGCGGCATGGTGATGAAGTGGATCGATCAGGCGGGCTACGCCTGCGCCGCGGGTTGGTGCGGCGGCTATGCGGTGACCGTCTATGTGGGGGGGATCCGCTTTTTGCGCCCCATCCAGATTGGCCAGCTGGTGGAGGTGCACGCCCAGGTGATCCACACCGGCACCACCAGCATGCATCTGGCGGTGGATGTCTACAGCCGCCACCCCACCGACACCGAGCGCCACAAGACCACCCACTGCATCATCATCTTTGTGGCGATGGACGAGCAGGGCAAACCGACCCCGGTGCCCCAGTGGCAGCCGGTGAGCGAGAGCGATCTGCAGTTGCAGTTCTACGCCAAAAAGCTGATTGCCCTGCGCGAGGAGATCGACAAGGAGATGCGCCAGCACCTCTAACCTTCGCGACTCCCCCCGACACAGCGGGCGCTTTCGATCAACGGCGGCGCCCCTGTATAATCCCCCCTCTTCCCGCAACCGGAATCCTGCCCATGTCACTGGAAACTGCCCCGCCCGAGGTAAAACTCGCGGTGGATCTTATAGAACTGCTGGAAACCAATGAGCTGGCCCCCGAGCTGGTGCTGGCGGCGCTGGCTATCGTGAAACAGGATTACGAGCGCAAGCTGGCGGAGGGGAAGGATCACTGATCCCTCCCCTCACTTTTTCTGCCTTATCTTTCCGACGTCAGTTTTTCCCCACAGAAGTTTTTCCCCACATAGCCACTCACTGCGGCCCCATTACCTCGTCGCAGAGGGCGATCAGGGCCGAACTCAGGCGGCTGAGCGGCTCGCCCCCATCCTTTGCCGCATGGAGCGCCAGCTCCACCGATGCCACCTTGGGCCACTGGGTCAGGGCCAGCTGATCGGCGGGCATCAGCCGTTTGGGCAGCAAGCTCACGCCAATGCCTGCACTCACCGCACCCTGCAAACTGGCGAGACTGGCGCTGACATAGGCGATACGCCAGCGCCGACCCAGACCATCGAGCGCCTCGGTCATCTGCTGGCGATAGAGCCCTTCGCTCGGAAAGGCGACCAGCGGCAGCGGATCACGCCCCTTGGCTGGCCAGTCGCGACTATCGACCCACACCAGCGGCTCACTCCAACTGGCAAGCGGCGAGCCCTGTCCGCGCACCTGCTTGACCAGCGCCAGATCCAGCTCCCCCGCCGTAAAACGCTGCCAGATGTGGTGGCTCAGGCCGCTCTCCACCTCCAGCCGCACCTCGGGGTAGTCGCGGGCAAAGGCAGCCAGCACCGGGGTGATGGCTCCGGCAGCGAAATCCTCCGGCACCCCGAGGCTGAGGGACACACTCCCCTCGCTCACCTGTTCCTCGGCCTGTGCCAGCAGTGCCAGAATGCGGCGGGCCAGCCCCAGCAGCTGTTCCCCCTCGGCCGTCGCCACCACCTGCCGACCGGAGCGATCCAGCAGCGGGCAGCCGATCTGCTGTTCGAGCCTGCGCATCTGCTGGCTGATGGTGGATTGGGTCAGATGGACCCGTTCACCGGCCCGGGTGAAGCTGCCGGAGTCGATAATGGCGACAAAACTGCGCAGTAACAGGGGATCCAGCATGGGTTTCTCCATTTATAAAACCACTGGAACTCATTTTATCATTTAATTTCCAAATGGCTCGTTTCGCCGCTAGGCTGGCATTTCTTCTGTCAAATCAGGGTTTTTCATCATGTCTGTGCCCCTTGCTGCCTCTGCCGACACCCGCCCGATCCCCTCATCGACCTCCCTCCCGACTCATCAGCGCTGGCTGGAGCAGGCGGTGCAGCTGGCCAGAGCAAACCACCGGCAGGGTGGCCGTCCCTTTGCCGCCCTGCTGGTGCGCGATAGCCAGCTGGTGGCGAGCGCGGTCAACGGCATTCATCTGGATGGGGACCCGACCCGTCACGCCGAGTTGGAGGCGCTGCGCAAGGCAAGCCAGTGCGGGCCGCTCGCGGGTGCCACTGTCTATGCCAGCGGTCATCCCTGCCCCATGTGCCTCGGCGCGCTGGTGATGAACGGCATCGCAGCCATCTATTACGCCTTTGATAACGCAGATGCGGCTCCGTTCGGCTTTGACAGCACTGCCGCCTATCAAAAGCTGGGGCTGCCGCTGGCGCCGCCACCTCTGCCGCTGGTCAAACTGGCCGTAACCATGACGGCTGCGGATCTCTACGGCCCCCAGTTGCAACAAGCCACCCAAGCAGCGCCTGACCATGAATAAAGGGACAAGCGAACGCCCGGCAGAGGCGCGCCGCCAGCAGTTTGCCCTGCTGGTGCTGGTGATCCTGATTGGCCTTAACCTGCGCCCCTTTCTCACCGCCATCGGCCCGCTGACGCAGGAGATGGGCCGCGCCCTGTCGCTCGGGATGGATACCCTGGCCTGGCTCACCCTGCTGCCGCTGTGGCTGATCGGATTCGGCGTGCTGCTCACCCCGCGCCTGCGTAGCCTTGCCAGTGCCACCACCCTGCTGGGGCTGGCCCTGCTGCTGCTCACGGCGGGCAGTGCCCTGCGTTTTGATGCCCAGAGCGGCGCCCTGCTGATCACCACCGCCGCGCTGTGCGGCCTGGGTTCGGCGCTGGTGCAAGGGGTGCTGCCTGCTCTTATCAAGCAGCACTTTGCCCGCAAGGTGCCGCAAGTGATGGGGATCTTTTCTGCCTGCATGATGGGGGGCGGCGCGCTCGGCGCCAGCCTGACGCCACGGCTGGCAGCGAGCCTCGACTGGTCGCAGGCACTGGCGCTCTGGAGCCTGCCGCTGCTGCTGGCCCTCGGCTGGCTAGGGTGGAAAGTGCGTCTGCCAAGCACCGCGGCGGTCGCTATTCCTCATGGCGAGCAGCGGCTGATCACCCTGCCCCGCAGCTGGTTGCTGATCGTCTGCTTTGGCATCATCAACAGCGGTTACGGCATCGTCATCGCCTGGCTGGCCCCCGCCTATATGGCGCACGGCTGGAGCGCCCAACAGGGTGGCGAGCTGGTCGCCTGGCTGGCACTGGCACAGACCGCCAGCGGCCTCGGCCTGCCGCTGTTGGCGGCGCGCAGTCTGGATCGGCGGCCGTGGATGGGGCTTGCCATTGCCATGCAGCTGGCGGGATTTGGCGGCCTCTGGCTGGCGCCCGCCAGTGCCCCCATTCTCTGGTGCATGCTGTGCGGCGCCGGTCTGGGCGGCAGCTTTTCCCTCATCATGGTGATTGCGCTCGATCACCTGCCCGACCCGCGCCGCGCTGGCACCCTGAGCGCCCTGATGCAGGGCTTCGGCTTTATGCTGGCCGCCACCGGCCCCTGGGTCGCGGCCCACCTCTATCACCTGTTCGGCGACTTCGCCGCCGCCTGGCAGTGGCAGCTGGGAGGCTTGCTGCTGATGAGCCTGCTGGTGCTGCGCCTCGATCCGTGCCACTACCCCCGCGTAATGCGGTTACCGACTGCCAGCGAGCCAACCCTTTCCACGCCCCTCCCGGCCAGCTCTGTGGCCCAAAGCAACACACCGGCCTGAGGCCGGTGTGTTGGAGATAATAGTGTTGGGGATGACAATGCAAGGCTGACGCCGCGCAGAGGGGCAACTCAGCGCCCCTTCTTCTGCCGTCCGGTGTTAGCGGTACGCGGCTTGCCTGCGGCCGGTTTGCCACCCTTGGGAGCCCCTTTGCCTGCACTGCCCTTGCCAGCGCCGCCCTTGTTGGCCGCCCCTTTGCCCGCGCCCCCCTTGCCCACCGGCAGCTTCTTCTCGAAGGCTTCCGGGCCCGGCACATTGGGGCGACCGCCGATCTCGTGATCGTCATCGCGGCGCGGCTTCTTGCCCTGCCCCGGCTTGGCGCTTGGCGCCGCCGGGGCCTTGGCCGCCTTGGGTTTGTCGCCCTTCGCCGGTTTCACCTCGGAGGAGGAGTCCTCAATCAGCTTGAACAGCTCGATCAGCTCGTCGTCGGTCAGATCGCGCCACTCACCTACCGGCAGCCCCTTGAGGCTGACGTTCATAATGCGGATGCGCTCCAGCTTGGTCACTTCAAAACCGAAGTGCTCGCACATGCGGCGGATCTGGCGGTTCAGCCCCTGCACCAGGGTGATGCGAAAGACGAACGGCGCCTCTTTCTTCACCTTGCACTTCTTGGTGACGGCGCCGAGGATCGGCACCCCGGCCGCCATGCCGCGCACAAACTCGTCGGTCACCGGCTTGTCGACGGTCACCAGATACTCTTTCTCGTGATCGTTGCCCGCCCGCAGGATCTTGTTGACCAGATCGCCGTGGTTGGTGAGGAAGATCAGGCCCTGCGAATCCTTGTCCAGTCGCCCGATGGGGAAGACCCGGGTGCTGTGGTTGACGAAGTCGACGATGTTGTCTTTCTCGCCCGCCTCTGTGGTACTGACAATCCCCACCGGCTTGTTGAGGGCGATAAAGACCAGACTGTCCGCCTCGCGCGGCTCAATCACTTGCCCGTTCACCTTGACCAGATCGCCAACCTGCACCTGATCGCCGATCCCGGCCCGCTTGCCGTTGATAAAGACGTGGCCCTGCTCGATAAAGCGGTCGGCCTCGCGGCGCGAGCAGATACCGCTCTCGCTGATGTATTTGTTCAGGCGCATGGATTCGTTAGCCAGCATGAGTCACCTGCCACAGAGTCTGGGCCGCGCCCGGTTGTGCCATTGCCTGTTCCGGCTGCGCCGGGGAGGCTGTCTGCTGCATCAGCCAATTCACTACGTCAAAATTCTGCATACCATTCCATCTTCAAAAAAGGCCAATGCCAGCTTATCCATCAAAAAACGCCGCTACATTAGCATATTGCCCCGTCCAGCACGCCGGATAGTTCACAGATCGCCGCAGCCAAAGGCACAAATTGGGGCAATATCACGGTCACAAGGGGTTAAACAAGGATACCGCCAAGGAGGAACAGAGAGGATATAACCGGCAACGCGGCAAGGAAAATCAGGGGCTCATAAGGCATCGGGCGTATCAGCGCGGTCAGGGGTAACGGCTGACCTCAATGAGGTTTTGATCCGGATCGAGGAAATAGACCGACTCTATCGGCCCACAGGCACCGCTTTTGGTCACCGGCCCCTCGACAATCTCCACCCCGTGGCAGGCGAGCTGGGCCATCACCTGTTCCAGTGGCCAACGGGTGATAAGGCAGACATCCCCCGATCCCACCTGCGCCCGGTTGCGCGGCTCTTGCCCCAGCAGTTGCAGATTGATCTTCTGGTTGCCAAACCCCACCGCCCGGCGCCCCGCACCGAAGGTAATGGCCTCCATATTGAGCACCGAACTGTAAAACGCCACGGCCCGTTCGATATCACTGACCGTCAATACCAGATGGTCGATATGGCTGATCATGGTTACCTCCTGGTGGTGATCTGGCTGATGTGGCCGGCATATGCCCGCAAGCAGCCGCCACGGCTGGCAACCCCATCTTACCCGGCAAGGGAAAGCCCATGTGTGCCGTGGCACGCAAAGCGAGCGCAAATGATCTGGTCAGATAAATCCGCTTCACTGCACCGCAGCACACGCTTTGTCCCGCTGGGCCAGCAGGGTCTCATCTTCGCTATCCATCGCCGCCAGAATCGCCTGATTGCAGGCCCGCTCTGCCAGCTTGGCCGGACTCTGTTTGGCATTCCCAATCTCGGCAATCATCGGCCTGTAGCTGACGGCGGCCGAACAATACATGGCGCGATATTTGGGTAGTTGCCAACTGCTGTCATCCTGCCGGGTCAGGTCATCGCACAGCTTGTGAAACAGAGCCGAAGCCTTGACCGTGCACTGGCTAAAGCGCCGCACATCCTGCTCGTAGGGACGACAAACGCTCGGCTGCTGGATCTGCCAGAGCTGAAACGAGAAGGGTACTGATTCCCCCTCATACTGCACCGCAACCGTTTTAAGCTCAGTGCCATAGATATCTGAAATCTGCTGCTGAACCAGATTGAGATAAGCCGAAAAAAGATAGGAAACCGGATCCATCACCACCTCCCTGTGGTTGTCACTGCCGGGCTTTATTACCAAAAACCGGGGCGATTTTCAAACGAGTAACAGGCGACAACAGCTTACTGATTTGGTTGGAAAAAATGATACTCTTCTCGCCACCCTCATGTACAACGTTCAAGGCTAAAGTGCGATGCAACAATGCGGTATTTATGAACAGCTAATTACTCAACTGCTGACATCTCGACTCGACCGCGAGCGCTTTTACGTAGGGGAACGCCAACTTGAGCCTGCCGAAGCGGCAGTTTGGTTATCCAGATTTCTGAGTCGGGTTTTGGAATATGCAGTGGGTTCGGTAACTGGTGAAGATCAGCTGCAACGGCAGATTGAGCTGGCTAACCAGTTATTGCTTTGGCTAAAGGATCGCACCCAAGACCCAGACTTTATTGGCGAGAACCTCATCGATAGTCAGGGAAAAATTCTGACCGCGCTCTATCAGTTAGATAACCCCATCTCAGCCAATTTAAAGCAATATGCCGAAGATATTTTCCCTCTGACAGGTCTGACACAAAGTGAGCTGTTCTGCGGCAGCAATGCGGGCTTGTCGATGGAGTCGGAGATTAAACGGGAGATATTATCGGCAGATAGCATCTGCTGGCTGGTCTCATTTATCAAATGGGCAGGTATCCGGATTTTCCGTCATGAGCTGGAAGAGTTCACTCGCAGCGGCCGCCAATTAAAAGTAATTACTACCTCGTATATGGGGGCAACCGACGCAACAGCGGTCTAATTTTTAGCCAGTCTACCCAACACCGAAGTCAAACTCAGCTATAACACCCAGCGCGAGCGGTTGCATGCCAAGAGTTATCTCTTTTGCCGAAATACCGGCTTTCATACCGGCTATATAGGTTCATCCAATCTCTCTCACTCTGCCCTCACCAGCGGTTTGGAGTGGAACCTAAAAATCACCTCGCAAGAGATCCCGCATATTATCGAGAAATCCCTGAGTACCTTTGAAACCTATTGGGAATCCGATGATTTTGAGCTGTTTGATGGCAAGCTGGAAAGCCGCACGAAATTAAAGCATGCGCTGCAAGAGGCCCGTGGGGATGGGGACAGAAATAGCCCTGCCTATTTCTTTGATATCACGCCGTTTCCCCATCAACTGGAGATCCTTGAACAATTGGCGATGGAGCGCGCTTTACACCTGCGCTTTCGTAACTTGGTGGTAGCGGCTACCGGTACAGGGAAAACCCTGATCTCCGCCTTTGATTTTGCGCGTTTTCTGAAAACCAAACCCGATGCCAAGTTTCTATTTGTCGCCCACAAAGAGGAGATCTTGCGCCAAGCATTAGCCTCGTACCGCGGCGTGCTCAAGCAATCCAATTTTGGCGAACTCTTGGTCGGCGGCGCCGTGCCAACCCACTACCGTCAACTATTTGCCTCGGTGCAATCCTTGAATAACCAGCTGGCTAATTTACGTCTTAGCCCAGACTATTTCGATTACATCGTCATTGATGAGGTTCACCATATTGCGGCGACCAGTTATCGCGGTCTGCTCGCCGCCTTTGAACCTCACATTCTGTTGGGATTAACCGCAACGCCAGAGCGCCATGATGGCGGTGATATTCTTGCCGACTTTTGTGGTGTCATCGCAGCAGAGATCCGCTTGCCCGAGGCCATCAATCGTCGCCATCTCTGTCCGTTCCAATATTTTGGTATCGATGATGATACTGACTTGCGCCAAGTGACTTGGAAAAATGGCCGTTATGACATCACTGAGCTCACCAATATCTATACCCACAATCAGCAACGGGTACAGAAGATAGTCCAGAGCCTCAATGAGATCGTCACCGATATTACCAAGATCAAAGCGCTGGCATTTTGTGTGAGCCGTGAACATGCCGACTTTATGTGCAAGGCATTTTTATTGAAGGGCATCAAGGCTGACATCCTCACCAGCGATAATCGAGACGAGCGGCATAGTAAACAACAAGATTTGCGCACTGGGGTTATCAATATTCTCTGCGTGGTGGACATCTTCAACGAAGGGGTTGATATCCCGGAAGTCGATACCTTGCTGTTTTTACGACCAACGGAAAGTCTCACCATCTTCTTACAGCAATTAGGGCGCGGCCTGCGGCTGGCGAGCGATAAAGAGTGCTGCACCGTGTTGGACTTTGTTGGCAATGCCCGTGCGGAGTATGACTTTGCCCAGAAATTCCGGGCACTGGTGGGTAAAACCAATAAGGCGATCAGCCACGAGATCAAACAAGGTTTTCCCCATGCCCCATTGGGTTGCCGCATCGAGCTCTCAAAACAGACCCAAGAGTTAATTCTGAGCAATATCAAGAAGGCGACTCTCAATACCTCGCGCCTCATGGGCCTGATCCGCCGTTTCTCACAGGATTGCGATTTACCGCTGACGCTGGCGAATTTTTCGAAGTTTTACCCTCACATCAGCCTTGAAGAGATCTACAAGCGCGGCAATTGGAGCGCCTTGGTCAAACAGGCCCGCAACCACACCGTTTCTGAAATGAGCGATGAGAAGCTGTCGACCCTCTACACCCGGGCCATCAGAACCCGGCTATTGAGCTGCGATGCGCTCCATTACTTGAACTTCCTACAAACCTTGGTGGCTGACGCATTTACCTTAACGGCTAAGCACGATGAACGAATGGCCTTGATGTGCCATTACGACTTCTGGCAACAGAGTGGCCCCACTGCAGGCTTTAGCTCCTTGGCGCACAGCCTGAAACAACTCAATCAACCTGAATTAAGGGCCGAGCTGGCAGATCTGTTGCCCATGCTGATCAACCGGGTGCAACACGAACAAAGCGCCATACCCGACCTTCCCGGTAATCCGCTGCAACTGCATGCTCGCTATGCCAGAGAGCAGGTGCTGGTTGGCTTTGGCGCGACCACCTTCGCGCAGCAACCCACGGCTCGCGAAGGGGTCTATGTCATCGCAGAGCAAAATATCGAGTTGCTGTTCGTGACTCTGAACAAAACGGAACAGCACTTCTCCCCCACCACCCGTTATCACGACTACGCCATCAACGAGTCGCTGTTTCATTGGCAGAGCCAAAACAGCGCTCGCCCCGAGCGGGGTAAGGGTCTGAGTTACATAAACCACAGAGCAGAAGGTAAGCGTTTGTTTTTGTTCGTCCGTGAACAGAGCAAAGATGAATTTGGCCGCACCCTTGGCTTTGTGAACTTTGGTGAGGTGGAGTACGTATCCCACAGCGGTAGCCAACCGATGAACATTAAATGGCGTCTCACTACCCCGATGCCGCCATTTATGTGGAAAGAGGCCGCCAAACTGGCTGTTGGTTAGTGGGGATAGTCACCCGGTGGTGATATGACGAAACACCCACCGGATTCTGCCCCAAAACCCCGGCTAAATTATCCAGTTGCATAATAACCATGCGGCCTTGCGGTTGTTTAACGTGTCCTAAAATCAGATAATACCGCCCGCCTTCAAACCCGGATAACCCGACATTCGATGACTGAGTACCTGCTTTTATTGATCGGCACCGTGCTGGTTAACAACTTCGTGCTGGTGAAATTCCTCGGCCTCTGCCCCTTTATGGGGGTCTCCGGCAAGCTGGAAACCGCCATCGGCATGGGGCTGGCGACCACCTTCGTGATGACCCTCGCCAGTGCCAGCTCCTATCTGGTGGAGCACTATATCCTGCTGCCGCTGGATATCGCCTATCTGCGCACCCTCGCCTTTATTCTGGTGATCGCCGTGGTGGTGCAGTTTACCGAGATGGTGGTGCGCAAGAGCAGCCCGACCCTCTATCGCCTGCTGGGGATCTTCCTGCCGCTCATCACCACCAACTGCGCGGTGCTCGGGGTGGCGCTGCTGAGCATCAATGAGCGACACGACTTTATCCAGAGCGTGATCTACGGCTTTGGCGCCGCCACCGGCTTCTCGCTGGTGCTGATCCTGTTTGCCGCCATGCGCGAGCGACTGGTTGCCGCCGATGTGCCCGCCCCGTTTCGCGGGGTCTCCATTGCCATGATCACCGCCGGTCTGATGTCTCTGGCCTTTATGGGCTTTACCGGCCTCATCAAGATATAGCGCTATGACTCACATACTTTTTGCCATTCTGGTGCTGACCCTGCTGGCGCTGGCGTTCGGGATTATCCTGGGCTTTGCCGCCGTCAAGTTTCATGTGGAAGCAGACCCCATCGCCTCACAGCTCGATGCCCTGCTGCCCCAGACCCAGTGTGGCCAGTGCGGCTATCCCGGCTGCAAACCCTACGCCGAGGCAGTTGCCAACGGCGATAAGATCAACAAGTGCGTACCCGGTGGCGAGGCCACCATGCGCAAGATTGCCGACCTGATGGGGGTCGAACCCCAGCCGCTGGGCGGCAGTGACGAGGCCGCAGTGCCGGTCAAGAAGGTCGCCTTTATCCACGAAGATCAGTGCATCGGCTGCACCAAGTGTATTCAGGCCTGCCCGGTGGACGCCATCGTCGGCGCCACCAAGGCGATGCATACCGTGATTGCCAACGAGTGCACCGGTTGCGATCTCTGTGTCGATCCCTGCCCGACCGACTGCATCGAGATGATCCCGGTGCCTACCACGGTCGATAACTGGAAGTGGGATCTCAATAACGTGCAGGTTCCGGGCAAGATTCCGGTCAAGTTGGTGGAGTAACCATGCAGTCTTTACTTGAACGCATCAAAGCCGGGAATATCTGGGACTTTCACGGTGGTATTCACCCCGCCGACAACAAGCTGCAGTCGAGCCAGAGTCCGGTCGAGCAGGCCGGTCTGCCGCCGCGCCTCATCATTCCGCTGCGCCAGCACGCAGGCCCCGCCGGCGATCTGCTGGTGCAGGTGGGCGACAAGGTCAAGAAGGGCCAGCCGCTGACCCGTTACGCCCGCGGGCGGACAGTGCCGGTGCATGCCTCCACCTCGGGCACCATCACCGAGATTGGCAACCACACGGTCGCTCACCCTTCGGGGCTTGACGATCTCTGCGTCATCCTCACCCCTGATGGCGAGGATGAGTGGGGCGAGCGCAATGGCAAACCCGATTACTGGAATCTGGAGCGGGGCGAACTGCTCGAACGCATTCAGCAGGCAGGGGTCGCGGGCCTTGGCGGCGCAGTGTTCCCCACCCACAGCAAGCTCGACGGCCGCGGCCAGCTCACCGAGATCCTGATCGTCAACGGGCTGGAGTGCGAACCCTACATCACCACCGACGATCGGCTGATGCAGCAGTACGCCGACGAGATCATGGATGGCATCCGGGTGCTCAAGCACCTGCTCAAACCGAAACTCACCCTGATCGGGGTGGAAGACAACAAGCCCGAGGCGATCGCCGAGCTGACCCGCCACGCTACCGACGAAGATGTTCTGGTCAAGACGGTGCCGACCAAGTACCCCTCGGGCGGTGCCAAGCAGACCATCGAGCTGCTGACCGGCCGTCAGGTGCCCAAAGGCGGCCGCGCGGTCGATATCGGCATCATGGTGCTCAACGTCGCCACCGTGTTTGCCATCAAGCGCGCCATTATCGACGGCGAGCCGCTGATCGAGCGGATCGTCACCCTCACCGGCGACAGCTTCAAGAAGCCCGGCAACGCCTGGGTGCGACTCGGTACACCGGTGCGCTGGCTGCTGCAGCGCTTCGAGCTGCAACCGGAGGCGGATCAGCGGGTGATCATGGGGGGCCCCATGATGGGCTTTACCCTGCCCCATGCCATGGTGCCGGTGGTCAAGGCGACCAACTGCCTGCTGGCGCCGACCCAGGCCGAGCTGCCCGCCCCAGGCCCGGAGCAAGCCTGCATCCGCTGCAGCGCCTGTGCCGATGCCTGCCCGGCCAGCCTGCTGCCGCAAGAGCTCTACTGGTACAGCAAGGCGAAAGAGTACGACAAGGCCGAGAAGCTCAACCTGATGGACTGCATCGAGTGCGGTGCCTGCGCCTGGGTCTGCCCGAGCGAGATCCCGCTGGTGCAGTACTACAAGATCGCCAAGGATGATATTCGCGAAGCCCGTGCCGAGGCCGAGAAAGCCGAGCGCGCCAAACAGCGTTTCGAAGCCAAGCAGGCCCGTTTCGAGCGGGAGAAAGCAGCCCGCGAAGCACGCCACGCCGAAGCCGCCGCCCAGCGCCGTCAGGCGATGACTGCCGCAGGCGGAGAAGATCCGGTTGCCGCCGCCCTCGCCCGCATCAAGGCCAAGCAGGATGCGCCAATCACCGCCATTGCGGGCACTGCCAAAGGCGTGCCCGACAACAGCGCGGTGATCGCCGCCCGCGAAGCACGCAAACGGGAAGCAGAAGCGCGCCGCGCAGCCAAACTGGCGGAGAGCGCAAACAGCGAAACTGCCGCCGCAGCGCCGCAATCCGCCGAGTCGGTTGACCCCGCCAGCGATCCCAAGAAAGCAGCCATAGCCGCAGCTCTGGCGCGCGCCAAGGCCAAGAAGGCCGCCCAGGCGGGCGATGCTCCTGCTGCAGATCGCGTGGCCGAGAGCCAGCCTGCTGCAGAAGTCGATCCCAAGAAAGCCGCAATTGCCGCCGCTATCGCCCGTGCCAAGGCCAAAAAGGCTGAAGTGAGTGGTGAGCCGGTAAGCGCAGATCACAGCGCGGCAGCCTACGCAGGCACGCAAGGCGATACGCCATCTGCTGCCAGCGAAGCGGTCGATCCCAAGAAGGCCGCGATCGCCGCGGCCATTGCCCGGGCCAAGGCCAAAAAGCTGGCCCAGCAGGGCGAGAGTGTCGGTGCTGAGGGTACGAAGAGTGAACCACCTGCAAGCGCAGAGAACCACGACGAAACGGTAGCCAAGAGCGAAGTAACCACCAGCCAAAGCGATACGGCTGCAAGCGAAGCGGTTGATCCCAAGAAAGCCGCTATCGCCGCTGCCATCGCCCGAGCCAAGGCCAAAAAGCTGGCCCAGCAGAGCGCAAGTACCAGTGCTGAGGTAGAGAGCGCCGGCACTCAGGTAGATAGGGCCGGAGCTGAGGGTGAGCGCGCACCGGCTGAGCCAATGCAAAGCGATGCTGCTAGCAGTGAGCAACCACTTGCCGTTACTGCCACGCCTGAAGCGAGCGCCCCTGCGTCTGATGCCTCGGTTGATCCGAAAAAAGCGGCCATTGCGGCTGCCGTGGCCCGCGCCAAGGCGAAGAAGCTAGCGGCCGAGGCAGCCAGAGCCGCAGAGACCGCCGCTGAAGATGCACCGTCAGCCGACCGAACAACCACAAGGTAATCGACAGACTCATGTTCAATATCGCGACTGCGCCGTTTGCCCATAACCGCAAACAGACCCGAACCCTGATGCTGCTGGTGATCCTGGCCTGCGTGCCGGGCTTGCTGGCCCAGACCTGGTTCTTCGGCTGGGGCTCCTTTATCCAGATCCTGCTGGCGCTAGTGACCGCGCTGCTGTGCGAAGCGCTGGTGCTCAAGCTCCGTGGCCGCGCCATCAAACCGGCCCTGATGGATGGCAGCGCGGCGCTCACCGCCGTGCTGATCGGCCTCTCCCTGCCGCCGCTGCTGCCGTGGTGGATGCTGGTGGTGGGCACTGCCTTCGCCATCATCGTCGCCAAGCACCTTTACGGCGGGCTGGGCCAGAACCTGTTCAACCCGGCCATGGTCGCCTACGTGCTGCTGCTGGTCTCCTTCCCGGTGCAGATGACCAGCTGGCTGCCGCCGGAGAGCGTGCGCGCCTACAGCCTCGGCTTTGGCGATGCGGCGTCGGTCATCTTCACCGGCTTTAGCCTCGACGGCTACAGCATGGCCCAGCTCAAGCAGGGGGTGGATGGCCTCACCATGGCGACTCCGCTCGATACCCTGAAAACCGGCCTGACTCAGGGGCTCACCACCAGCGAGATCCTGAGTGGCCCGCTGTTTGAGGGTTGGGGCAGCATCGGCTGGAGCTGGGTCAACCTCGGCTATCTGCTGGGCGGCCTGTTCCTGCTGCAGCAGAAGGTGATCAACTGGCGCATTCCGACCGCCATTCTGGGCTCCCTGCTGGCAGCGGCGACCCTCGGTTATCTGCTGAGCCCGGATGCCACCGCCACGCCGATGTTCCATCTCTTTAGCGGCGCTACCATGCTGGGGGCCTTCTTTATCGCTACCGACCCGGTCAGTGCCTGCACCACCCCACGCGGCCGACTGGTCTATGGCGTGCTGATCGGGGTACTGGTCTATATCATTCGTCGCTTTGGCGGCTATCCGGATGCCTTTGCCTTCGCCGTGCTGCTGGCCAACCTTTGTGTGCCCTTTATCGACAGCCTGACTCGCCCGAAGGTATACGGAGCTCGTCGCCAATGACCAAGTCGATAACGCCGAAATGTGTCGAGAGCGGCTGGCCAATCTCTGCGTGGCCCATTTTTATCGACACGCTGACTCGCCCGAAGGTATATGGAGCCCGTCGCCAATGATGTTTCTGCCCTCTTTCCCCATCACAGCTGACGGAGCCCGGACATGTTAAAGAGCATGCGCAAGAACGGCCTTATTCTGGCCATGTTCGCGTTGGGCTGTACCGCACTGGTGGTGCTGACCAACGAGCTGACCAACGATAAAATCGCCCACCAGCAGCAACTGGAAAAGTTGCAGACGCTGGAGGCCCTGCTGCCTGCTGGCAGCTATGACAACGATCTGGTGGCGAGCTGCAAGCTGGTGACCAGCAGGAAGTATCTGGGCAGCGATCAGCCACAAGCCCTCTACACCGCCAGCAAAAATGGCGAGGTAACCGGCTATGCGCTGGAGGCGATCGCACCGGATGGCTATAGCGGCGCCATCCGCATCGTGGCGGGCTTTGATACCAAGGGCACCGTCAGCGCAGTGCGAGTGCTCGCTCACAACGAGACCCCCGGCCTCGGTGACAAGATCGAGCTGAAAAAATCTAACTGGATCAACAGCTTTACCGGAAAGTCTCTGACCGCCGACAATGAATCGGAGTGGGCAGTGAAAAAGGATGGCGGCGAGTTCGATGCCTTTACCGGCGCCACCATCACCCCCCGTGCCGTGGTCAAGGCGGTGAAAAACCTGCTGAAACTGCAGCACGAGCACCCGGAACTGCTCAGCAACGCCCCGGCTTGTC
This sequence comes from Aeromonas sp. MdU4, assembly GCF_041929505.1. Taxonomy (NCBI): domain Bacteria; kingdom Pseudomonadati; phylum Pseudomonadota; class Gammaproteobacteria; order Aeromonadales; family Aeromonadaceae; genus Aeromonas; species Aeromonas sp. MdU4. The sequence continues at coordinate 126,839 of NZ_JBHFMW010000001.1, forward strand.
CGGCCGCACAATAAACCGGAGTCGACCCCGTCATGACACAGATGGAACAGATTGAAACGGGCACCGCCCCGATCGCCGAGCTGGAAAGCCGCAAGGGCGAGCTCAAGGAGCTGATGGTACAGGGGCTGTGGAAGAACAACCCCTCGCTGGTGCAGGTGCTGGGTCTGTGCCCGACCCTCGCCGTCTCCTCCACCTTTACCAATGCGCTGGGGCTGGGCCTTGCCACCATGGCGGTGCTGGTCAGCTCCAACCTCGCCATCTCGCTGGTGCGCAACTGGGTGCCGAAGGATATCCGCATCCCGGTCTACGTGATGATCATCGCCTCGCTGGTGACCAGCGTGCAGCTGCTGATGAACGCCTACACCTATGGCCTCTATCAGGCGCTCGGCATCTTTATTGCCCTCATCGTCACCAACTGCATCATCATCGGCCGTGCCGAGGCGTATGCCTCCAAGAACCCGCCGCTGCTGGCGGCCCTCGACGGTCTGATGATGGGGCTGGGCTTTACTCTGGTGCTGCTGGTGCTTGGCACCATGCGCGAAATCATCGGCATGGGCACCCTGTTTGATGGCGCCGATCTGCTGCTGGGCGAGTGGGCAAAATCCCTGCGCATCGAGCTGTTCCACGCTGATGCCAGCCTGCTGCTGGCCATTCTGCCGCCAGGCGGCTTTATCGGGCTGGGGCTGCTGATCGCCGCCAAGAACGCCATCAACGACTGGCGTGACCGCACGCAGGCGACCACCGTGGCTCACTGCAATGTGCCCCCCGTCCGTGCCCGGGCGACCCAGCTATGACACCACGGAAGGCTGCATGAACAACCAGAAACGCAGAGAGATCCTGGAGCGGTTGCGGGAAAACAATCCCCACCCCACCACCGAGCTCAACTTCAACTCGCCGTTTGAGCTACTGATCGCCGTGCTGCTCTCGGCGCAGGCAACCGATGTCAGCGTCAACAAGGCGACCGACAAGCTCTATCCGGTGGCCAACACCCCGCAAGGGATGCTGGATCTCGGGGTCGAGGGGCTCAAGAGCTACATCAAGACCATTGGCCTGTTCAACACCAAGGCCGAGAATGTCATCAAGACCTGCGCCATTCTGCTGGAGCGCCATGGCGGCGAGGTGCCGGAGAACCGCGAAGCGCTGGAAGCCCTGCCGGGCGTCGGCCGCAAGACCGCCAACGTGGTGCTCAACACTGCCTTTGGCTGGCCCACCATCGCCGTCGATACCCATATCTTCCGGGTATCGAATCGCACCGGCTTTGCGGTAGGCAAGAATGTGGATCAGGTCGAGGAGAAGCTGCTCAAAGTGGTGCCCGCCGAGTTCAAGCTGGATGCCCACCACTGGCTCATTCTGCACGGGCGTTACACTTGTCTCGCTCGCAAGCCGCGCTGTGGTTCCTGTATCATCGAAGACTTGTGCGAATACAAAGAGAAGGTCTATCCAGAGAGCTGAATGACTGGGCGCCACAACCGTCATACCTGTCTCGCTCGTAAACATCTGCGGCTGCGGTTCCTGTATCATCGAGGATCTGTGCGAATACAAAGAGAAGGTCTATCCAGAGAGCTGATAGCCTCGCAACCGAGATTGAAAGCAGTACACATCACCAACCCGGAGAACTGAGCAATGAGAATTCTGCATACCATGCTGCGTGTCGGCGATCTGCAACGCTCCATCGACTTCTACACCCGCGTCCTTGGCATGAAGCTGCTGCGCAAGAGCGAGAACAGCGAGTACAAATACACTCTGGCCTTCGTCGGCTACGGTGACGAGAAAGATGATGCGGTGATCGAGCTGACCTACAACTGGGGGGTGAGCGAGTACGAGCTGGGCTCTGCCTACGGCCATATCGCGCTGGAAGCGGACGACATCTACGCCACCTGCGACGCCCTGCGTGCAGCCGGTGCCAAGATCACCCGCGAGCCGGGCCCGGTCAAGGGTGGCACCACCGTCATCGCCTTCGTCGAAGATCCGGACGGTTACAAGATTGAGCTGATCGCCAAGAAAGATGCCGGTACTGGCCTTGGCGACAGCGTCTAAGCTGCCCTAATCCCGCTGCCGAATGGCAGGATCAAAAAAGAGCGCCCATGCGCTCTTTTTTATGCTTGTCTGCTTGGGTTGCCGGGCTAGATCTCGCCGTTACGCCCCATGCTGATGACCACCCGCCGGTTCTTGGCCCGCCCCTGTTCGGTTTCGTTGGAGGCGACGTGCTGCTTCTCGCCATGCCCCTCTACCGAGATCTTGCCGGGATCGAGCCCCAGATCGACAAACACCTTCTTGATGGCATCGGCCCGCTTCTCGGAGAGTTTCTGGTTCGGCCAGCGGCCGCCGTAGCTGTCGCTGTAGGCATCGATCACCACCACATCGATGCTCTTGTCCGCCTTGATAAATTCGCTGATCATCGCCAACCGCCGCTTGGAGGAGATGGAGAGCTGATCGCTGTTCTTGTCGTAGGTGAGCACGCTAAAGGCGATATCGTTGAAGCTGTAGGGCAGCAGCCCGCTCTGACAGTCGATAAAGGCCTGATATTTCACCCGAAAGTTAACCGACGAGAGCGACACCCGCACCGGACGGTTCTGGCGATACCAGTCGCGATACTGGAAGGTGGGCATGTTCCCTCCCTCCAGCTCGTCGAGCATGGTCCAGGCGGTCTGCCCCTCCACCAGGCCATCAAACTGCTGATAGAAGTGGATCTGGCTCACTTCCCGCCCGGCGATCCCGGGGCGCCAGACTGGCGGCATGATGCCAAGGCTCACCGTCTCGGTGCGCGCCTGTGGCCGTTTGCCCTTGAGCTCGAAATCGAGATTGATCTTGCGCCCGGCGCGACTGACAAAGGCCCCCGTACCCCAGTTGGGGATCGGGTGTTCGAGGCGGCACTCGATCTGGGTATCGGAGGTCAGACGCCAGACGGATTGATCCAGACCGGCACCGAATTCGGTCACCCCAGCCTGCACTTGCATACTCACCGATATGCTGATCAACCCCAACTTCCAAGCGTTCAACGGCCTGCCCTCCACACGATCTCATATGGAGTATCGGCAGGGGCAGGCCAAGCTTTAGGGGTAATGACTCAGTGGGACGAGGGGGGCTCCATCAACTTGAAACTGGCGATCCGGCCAGTCAGCGCTGTTGCAGCCATCCCCATGTGCCCCGGACCCCATCGTTCACTCACTTCGCGACAGCCATCCGGAAAATCGTTACAGTAAATCAGGACAATAAAGGTCGCTTGTGTGGGGAAACCGGCCATGAACCATCCGTACCGCGCCCTGTTTGGGGCACTTCTGTCAGTCTGGTGGCCGATGCACGCCCATGCGGCAAGCACCGTCATTGGCCAGCCCGATAGCGACTGGGCCCAGCAAAGAGCCAATGCGGTCCTCGCCCTGATGAGCTTTACTGTGGTCCCCGACATCACAGCCAGCGATCTCAGTCTTGGCAGTGGCAGCGACCAATCAGCCGCCCTCAGCATGGCCCAACTTGGTGGCGGCGCCACCCTGAGCGAATCATTTCCCATTTATCTGGAAGGGGCGCTCGGTTTTAGCCGCTACGATCCCCAGTTCGTGATGAGCAACGGCAGCGAGAGCCGCACCATTCCCACCCGCTGGAACAGCGTCACGGCCTCCGGTGGCGTCGGCTGGGATATCTCCCTGCACAAGGACAAGCTGGGCGGCCACTGGATACTGCGCCCCATCGCCAACATCTCGCTGGGCACCATGGCCAGCGATATTCGCATCGGCAACTGGCTGCTCGATCGCACCAAGGGCTACTCCCTCGATTTTCTCGAGAATGGCCAGCTCAACATGTACGGGCTGGGTGGCTCGATGATGGTCGACTACGAGCTCTTTTCCAAAACCCAGGATATCGATGCCGAGCTGCGCTACTCCTATCAGCACCTGCAGAGTTTTGGCAATACCTCACAGAGTGTGCGTGGCAGCGCCGAGGCGGAGAACCTCGGCCTCTATCTGCGCCGCCGGGCACCGGTGTTTGACTGGACCCTGCTTGATCGCCCGCTGCGCTATGTGATGGAGGGCGCCCGCACCGAATACCTCGGCGAGCAGCGCGGCCTGCTCGGCTTCAATGCCCTCAACTCGCTGGGGCTCGGCCTTGAGATAGACAGCAGCAAGTACGACATTATCGTCAGCCGCACCCGGCTGGTCGGCCGCTATATGTTCAGCAACAATACCCGCGGGTATTCGGTCGGCTTGGCCATGAGTTTCTGAATCCCCCCAGATCAAGGGGCTCGGAGGGTTGATCGGCGGTGGCGGTCCCCCTGCCTTGCGGGCCCTTTTTCCTCTCTTTTGTTCGCTATGATGGCCCGCCAGGTTGCGCGACGAGGCAAATAAATAAAGCAATTGATTTATAAAATAACCCACCCCAGCCAGCTGATTAGGGTTCATGGGCACTATTTGCATCGCAGCAGGGGTAAATGCAGCAAAACAGCTCCCCCCGATTTGCTGACAACGGGTGATCGGGTAGCAAAACGGCATGTAGCCATCCCCTCACTCGCTGCGGGCGCCAACAAAAACGCCAGCCTTGCGGCTGGCGTTCTCATTGGGGTTGAAGCGACTTATTTCAGATCGAAACGGTCGTTGTTCATCACCTTGACCCAGGCCTTGACGAAGTCACGGACGAACTTCTCCTTGCCATCTTGCTGGGCATAGACCTCGGCGTAGGCGCGCAGCACCGAGTTGGAGCCAAACACCAGATCAACCCGGGTGGCAGTCCACTTCACCGCGCCGCTCTGGCGATCCACGATCTGGTAGCTGTTGCGGCCAGTCGGCTGCCAGCTATAGGCCATGTCGGTCAGGTTGACGAAGAAGTCGTTGCTGAGCACCCCGACCCGGTCGGTAAAGACGCCGTGAGCGGAGCCACCGTGGTTGGTGCCAAGCACCCGCAACCCGCCGACCAGTACCGTCATCTCGCGGGCGGTGAGCCCCAGCAGTTGGGCACGGTCGAGCAACATCTCCTCCGGCTGCACCTTGTAGTGCCCCTTCTGCCAGTTGCGAAAACCATCGTGCACCGGCTCGAGGAAGGCGAACGACTCGGTATCGGTCTGCTCGGCGCTGGCATCGCCGCGGCCCGGCGCAAAGGGGACGACAATATCAACGCCGGCCAGCTTGGCCGCCTGCTCTACCGCTGCGCTGCCGCCCAGCACAATCAGGTCGGCGATGCTGACCGGCTTGCTCAGGGTGGCCTGCAGTGCGATCAGAGCGTTGAGCACCTGCTCGAGGCGAGCAGGCTCGTTGCCTTCCCACGCTTTCATCGGCGCGAGGCGGATGCGGGCACCGTTGGCCCCGCCGCGATAATCGGAGCCGCGGAAAGTGCGAGCACTGTCCCACGCGGTAGCGATCAAATCGGCTGGCGCCACGCCGCAGGCCAGCAGCTTGGCCTTGAGCTCGCTCACCTCTGTATCAGAGAGCTGGTAATTCACCGCCGGTACCGGATCCTGCCACACCATGACTTCGCCCGGCACTTCCGGCCCCAGATAGCGGCTGCTCGGCCCCATATCGCGGTGGGTCAGCTTGAACCAGGCGCGGGCAAAGGCGTCGGAGAAGAGCGCTTGATCCGCGGCGAAGCGCTCGGAGATCTCCCGGTATACCGGGTCAAAACGCAGCGCCATGTCCGCATCGGTCATGATGGGGTTGCAGCGGATGGAGGGGTCTTCCACGTCCACCGGGCGATCTTCCTCCTTGATGGCGACAGGCTCCCACTGCCAGGCACCGGCCGGGCTCTTCTTGAGCCACCAGTCGTGGCCCAGCAGCATCTTGAAGTAGCCGTTGTCCCAGCGGGTCGGGTTGCTGGTCCAGGCCCCTTCAAGGCCGCTGGTCACCGTGTCACGGCCGATACCGCGGCTCTCGTGGTTGATCCAGCCCAGTCCCTGCTCGTGCACATCGGCCCCTTCGGGAGCAGGCCCCAGTTTGGCTGCGCTGCCGTTGCCGTGGGCCTTGCCGACGGTGTGACCACCGGCGGTCAGGGCGACGGTCTCTTCGTCATTCATCCCCATGCGGGCGAAGGTGACGCGCATGTCGTGGGCGGTTTTCAAGGGATCGGGATTGCCATCCACCCCTTCCGGGTTGACGTAAATCAGCCCCATCATCACCGCCGCCAGCGGGTTCTCCAGATCCCGTTCACCGCTGTAACGGCTCCCTTCGCTGCCGCTCGGCGCCAGCCACTCCTTCTCGGAGCCCCAGTAGACATCTTTTTCCGGATGCCAGATGTCCTCGCGGCCACCGGCAAAGCCGAAGGTCTTGAGCCCCATGGATTCATAGGCGACGTTGCCCGCCAGGATCATCAGGTCAGCCCAGGAGATCTTGTTGCCGTACTTCTGTTTGATCGGCCACAGCAGACGGCGCGCCTTGTCGAGGTTGCCGTTGTCTGGCCAGCTGTTGAGGGGGGCGAAGCGCTGGTTGCCGGTGTTGGCACCGCCGCGGCCGTCGGTGGCGCGATAACTGCCGGCGGAGTGCCAGGCCATGCGGATCATCAAACCGCCGTAGTGGCCCCAGTCGGCCGGCCACCAGGGCTGGCTGTCGGTCATCAGAGCATTCAGATCTGCCTTGAGGGCATCGTAATCGAGGCTGTTGAAGGCGTCGGCATAATCGAAAGTCTCATCCATCGGATTGGTCTTGCGGTCATGCTGATGCAGGATGTCGAGGTTGAGGGCATTGGGCCACCAGACTTGATGCTCCTGGCTGGCAGAGGTATTGGCACCGTGGGCAAAGGGGCACTGACCGGCCCCGCTAGCGTGTTTGTCCATCTTCAGATCCTCATTGTGGTCATAATGACGGCGAAACCCTTCGCTTCGCAGTTGCAACTAACCTACACCCGCCTTGATGCTTAAAAAACCGAATAAAAAAGTTCAATTCAATCTGGTTTTGCGATTGAACTATCTCGTCACCGGGTAACAAACAGAACAATCCAGGCGCAGGCAGAGTAGTCATGGCATAGATCACACAAGCTTGTTGAACACACTGTTAACATGTGGCCATTGCACACCAGCCGACAACGCTGAAATGGACTTCACACCTGTTAGGCGCTCCCCGTACCTCATTAGGTAAACCATGCTCAGCTGAGTGGCCCGAAATGCCGGTAGATCATCACGCGACAAGCTGAAGAGCGGTAAACAGCGGAAAAAACAAGGGCGACCAATTGGCCGCCCTTGTTGTGTTTCTTAGCGAATAGTCGCCATCTGCCGCACGCAGCGCTGCTCCCTGTCATCCACCCGCTTGGCAAACCAGGCGGTGGTGAGGTTGCGGGTGATCTTGGGGCTTTTCAGCGCAATGCCCGGCAGGATGGCGCGGGGTAACCGCTTGCCCGCTTTCTGATCAGCCAGGGTAAAGACGCGATGATAGAGGTCGCTCTGGCCAAACTCGGCGCTATTGCCAAGTTTCAGGCTCTGGTGGATCGCCTGCTGGCTCATATTGATCCGGCTGGCGATGGTATAAACCGCCAGTTCGGTGTTACCCGGCAGTTCGGAATCGTAGCGGATCAGATCGCCATCCAGAGCCAGCGTGGTACCGCTCAGGCGGCTGACAGCGGCTTGAAAGGCGGCGTTGCGGCTGGCATACCAGCCCGCGTTGAAGTCGGCGAAGCGGTAGAGGGTATCGGGGTACTCCGCCTCATAGCCGAAGATATGTTTGGTACCAAACCAGATACCGCCGCGGCGGGTAAAGACCTCGTGGCGAATGGACTCCTTGACCGGATAGGGGTAACCGCTGGTATTGGCCTCGGCAAAGGCGATGCTCACCTGCATCGGGCCACCGGTATGCACCGGGTTCATGTTGCCAAACAGGGTCTTGCCCATCGGCAGCATGCTGATCATGTCCTCGAAGATCTCGCTCATCTCCCGCTCAGTGCGAAGAGCATCGATGCGCTCGGCATAGCTCTTGCCGGTCGGCGAGTTGATGGAGAGCGCGGCCCGTACCATAAATTCGGGGATCAGCAATTTGGCCGCCCGCGAGTTGATCTCCTTCCAGGCGATCTTGCCAAGGCCCGGCACCACGGGGTCGGCCTGATAGGTCGCCTCCTGCTCCGCCACCGCCAGCACGGTGCAGACGTTGTGATCGTTGACTGTCACCCCCTGAGTAGTGAGCGCCGTCACCACATCGTTGGCCCACCCCTGCTTGTCGACCACCTGACGGGGCAGAAACCTCACAATGCGGCTCTTCATGTCCGATGGTTTGCGCGGCTGCATGGCTGGCGGGGTCGCTTTGGGGACTGGCGTGGCAGCATCCGTTACGTCGCTCGACACAGGAGCAGAAACCGGATCGCTGGCACAACCGACCAGCAGTAAAGGGATCAGCAGCGCCAGCGTGCGCACGGCTGGGGAAGTAGAAAAGAGAGAGAGCGTCATCGGATATCCGGTACTGAGGCTGGAGGCAAACCCGCACGGCGGCGGGCGCACACATGATGGCTCATTGTAGAGAATTGATCCACAAGGCTAAAGTCCCACAGTGCAGCCCTTCTGCCAAGCCAGACAGGGGTTGCTACCACAGGCTCTCCCCAGATATGGCCTGACAACAGTATGGGCTTTTATCGATAGTTGTTTACATTTAGAATGCCGCCGCCAGGATGCTCACGGTATGGACCCTATGGATACGCTCGCCCTTCTTTTTGCTTACGTGCAGCTGTGGCTGCTCACTCCGATCTGGCACTGCCTGACCGGACTGTTTGATTTCAACGGGCGGCTTGGGCTCCCCTTTCTGCTGATATCCGGCCTCATTGCCTACCTCCTCTACCGTGTGCGTCGGCGCCAGCAAGGCGCCGCAGCGGGCAGTTTCGCCCGGTTTCTCGGCGGCCGGGCCATCTGGCTGCATCCCTCCGCCCTGCTCGATTATCAGTATTATCTGGTGCGCGCCCTGCTCCATGTGGCCCTGATCGTGCCGATCCTGACTCTGCTCAACCCCTGGCTTTTGCAGGCAACGGATATTACCTCCGCGCTCACCCGTCTGTGGGGGGAGCGTCCCCGTCTGGCCGAGGCGAGCTGGCTGATGATGCTTTATGGTCTCGGGGTATTTCTGGTCAGCGATTTCGTCCACTACTGGCTGCACCGTGTATTTCACAGCCGGTGGCTGTGGGAGTTTCACAAGGTGCACCATAGCGCCACCGTGCTGGTGCCGCCGACCGCCAGCCGTATTCATCTGGTGGAGAAGCTCTCTGAAATCCTGCTAAAGGGGAGCGCGCTCGCCCTCTACTCCGGCGCTTTCTACTGGCTGTGCGGCGGCTCCGTGCGCCCCTACACCCTGTTTGGGGTGGGTTATCTGGTGCTGATCTTCAACGCGCTGGCAGCCAATTTGCGCCACAGCCATATCTGGCTGTCGTTTGGCCCGCGGCTGGAGCATATCTTCAACAGCCCGGCCCAACACCAGATCCATCACAGCCGGGATCCCCGCCACTTCAACCACAACTTCGGTATCAATCTGTCGCTGTGGGACTGGTGGTTCGGCACTCTTTACGTCACCAACCACCAGCCAGAGCCCCTCACCTTCGGGGTCGGCCCGAAAGACAATGTGCGCTACAGCCGCCTTAGCGCGCTGATCCTGCGCCCCTTTCTGGTCACGACCCGCAAGCTGTGGCATGCCCTGCCCCGTCCTCGCAGCCGCAAGCCGCAGCCTGATTTACGGTAGTTACGCTCTGCGCCCCATAAATCCGCTCCTCGCAGCACCCAGCCCGTCGTCATAAAAAAAGCCCCCGCCATTGCTGGCAGGGGCTTGTTATCTATGCGGAGCGAGTCTGGCTCGCTCGCAGAGTGTTAGCGGTTGTTCACCCGCTCGTGCAGCTCCTGCACCGAGTTGACGTTGGCGGTGGCATCCACGCTGATGGCCATGCAGGTGGCAAATGCCTCGTTCATGGTGGTGGTATAGGCCACCTTGTGCTGCAGGGCGGCGCGGCGCAGCTGCTTGGAGTCCTCGATGGCCACCCGCCCTTCGGCGGTGTTGACGATGTAGGTGTACTCGCCATTCTTGATGCGGTCGAGAATGTGCGGACGCCCCTCGTGCACCTTGTTGACCAGACGCGGGTTGATGCTCGCCTCGCCCAGTGCGACGGCGGTGCCGTGAGTGGCATCCAGCTCGTAGCCCAGCTCCAGCAGCTTGGCGGCCAAGTCGACCACCTGCGCCTTGTCGCTGTGACGTACCGACAGCAGGGCACGCCCCTCTTTCGGTACGGCGTGGTTGGCTCCCAGCTGCGCCTTGGCATAGGCCTCGGCAAAGCTGCTGCCCACCCCCATCACCTCACCGGTAGAGCGCATCTCCGGCCCCAGCAGCGGGTCAACCCCCGGGAACTTGGCGAACGGCAGCACCACCTCTTTCACCGAGTAGTAGGGCGGGATGATCTCTTTGGTAAAGCCCTGCTCTTTCAGGCTCTGACCGGCCATCACGCGGGCGGCAATCTTGGCCAGCGGCGCACCGGTCGCCTTGGAGACGAACGGCACGGTACGGGCGGCACGCGGGTTCACCTCGATGAGGTAGATGTCGTTGCCCTTGACCGCAAACTGCACGTTCATCAGGCCGACCACACCGAGCTCCAGCGCCAGCTTGCGCACCTGCTCGCGGATCTCGTCCTGAATCTTCTTGGACAAGGTGTACGGCGGCAGGGAGCAGCCGGAGTCACCGGAGTGGATACCGGCCTGCTCGATGTGCTCCATAATGCCACCGATGACCACATCGGTGCCGTCGCAGATGGCATCCACATCCAGCTCGGTGGCATCGTCCAGGAAGCGATCCAGCAGCACCGGCGATTCGTTGGAGACGCTCACCGCCTCGGCGAAGTAGCGACGCAGGTCGGTCTCGTCGTAGACGATCTCCATGGCACGGCCACCCAGAACGTAAGAGGGGCGAACCACCAGCGGGTAGGTGATGCGCTCGGCTACCACAACCGCCTGCTCCAGCGCGGTGACGGTGCCGTTTTCCGGCTGCTTGAGGCCAAGGCGCTCGACGGCAGACTGGAAGCGCTCGCGGTCTTCGGCGCGGTCGATGGCATCCGGGCTGGTACCGATAATCGGCACGCCGTTGGCTTCCAGGGCGCGGGCCAGTTTCAGCGGGGTCTGGCCGCCGTACTGGACGATGACGCCCTTGGGTTTTTCGATGCGCACGATTTCCAGCACATCCTCCAGGGTCACCGGCTCGAAGTAGAGACGATCCGAGGTGTCGTAATCGGTGGAGACGGTCTCCGGGTTGCAGTTGACCATGATGGTCTCGTAACCGTCTTCGCGCAGGGCCAGCGCCGCGTGCACGCAGCAGTAGTCGAACTCGATACCCTGACCGATACGGTTCGGACCGCCGCCGATGATCATGATCTTGTCGCGGGTGCTCGGGTTCGCTTCGCACTCCTCGTCATAGCTGGAGTACATGTAGGCGGTGTTGGTGGCGAACTCGGCGGCGCAGGTATCGACCCGCTTGTAGACCGGGAAGATGTTGTGGCGGGCACGCAGTTTGCGCACTTCCCCTTCGGCCACGCCGAGGATCTTGGCCAGACGGGCATCGGCAAAGCCTTTGCGCTTGAGGGCGCGCAGAAAGTCGGCATCGAGACCGGCCATGCCGCGCTCTTTCACCTCTTCTTCCAGCTTCACCAGATCTTCAATTTGCACCAGGAACCAGGGGTCAATCTTGGTCAGCTTGAAGATGCCATCCATGGAGAGACCGGCGCGGAACGCATCGGCGATGTACCAGATACGGTCGCAGCCAGCATCCTGCAGCTCGTGGCGAATGCGGGTCAGGGAGTCCGGGGCATTGAGGTCAACCATGGGGTCGAAGCCGGTTTTGCCGGTCTCGAGGCTGCGCAGCGCCTTGTGCAGGGACTCCTGGAAGTTACGGCCGATGGCCATCACTTCACCAACCGATTTCATCTGGGTAGTCAGACGGTCGTTGGCACCGGCGAACTTCTCGAAGTTGAAGCGCGGCACCTTGGTGACCACATAGTCGATGGCTGGTTCGAAGGAGGCCGGAGTGCGGCCGCCGGTGATGTCGTTCATCAGCTCGTCGAGGGTGTAACCGATGGCGAGCTTGGCCGCAATCTTGGCGATGGGGAAGCCGGTCGCCTTGGAGGCCAGCGCGGAGGAGCGCGACACCCGCGGGTTCATCTCGATGATGACCATCCGGCCATCTTTCGGGTTGATACCGAACTGGACGTTGGAGCCGCCGGTCTCGACGCCGATCTCGCGCAGCACCGCCATGGAGGCGTTGCGCATCAGCTGGTACTCCTTGTCGGTCAGCGTCTGGGCTGGCGCGACCGTGATGGAGTCACCGGTGTGGATACCCATGGGGTCGAAGTTTTCGATGGCGCAGACGATGATGCAGTTGTCGTTGCGATCCCGTACCACTTCCATCTCGTACTCTTTCCAGCCGATCAGCGACTCGTCGATGAGCAGCTCTTTGGTCGGGGAGAGATCCAGACCGCGCTCGCAGATCTCGACGAACTCCTCGGTGTTGTAGGCGATACCGCCGCCGGAGCCGCCCATGGTAAAGGAGGGACGGATGATGCAGGGGAAGCCGACCATCTGCTGCACGCCCCACGCCTCTTCCATGTTGTGGGCGATACCGGCGCGCGGGCACTCGAGACCAATGCTCTTCATGGCGATGTCAAAGCGACGGCGATCTTCGGCCTTGTCGATGGCATCAGCAGTGGCGCCGATCATCTCGACACCGAACTCGGCCAGCACGCCGTGCTTCTCCAGCGCCAGTGCGCAGTTGAGCGCAGTCTGGCCACCCATGGTGGGCAGGATGGCATCCGGGCGCTCTTTCTTGATGATTTCGCGCACCACTTCCCAAGTGATGGGTTCGATGTAGGTGGCGTCCGCCATCTCCGGGTCGGTCATGATGGTGGCCGGGTTGGAGTTGACCAGAATGACGCGGTAGCCCTCCTCGCGCAGGGCTTTGCACGCCTGGGCGCCGGAGTAGTCAAATTCGCAGGCCTGGCCGATGACGATGGGGCCCGCGCCGAGGATCAGGATGCTCTGAAGGTCGTTACGTTTTGGCATGGCTTCTCTTTTCCTCTTAAGCGCGATACTGCTTGATCAATTCAATAAAGTGGTCAAAGAGACCGGCACAGTCGTGCGGGCCCGGGCTCGCTTCGGGGTGCCCCTGGAAGCTGAAGGCCGGACGGTCGGTGCGATGGATGCCCTGCAGGGAGCCATCGAACAGGGAGACGTGGGTGGCACGCAGGCAATCCGGCAAGGTGTTCTCATCTACCGCAAAACCGTGGTTCTGGGCGGTGATCATCACTGTGTTGTCATCGAGACTCTTCACCGGATGGTTGGCACCGTGGTGGCCAAACTTCATCTTGACGGTCTTGGCGCCGGAGGCCAGACCCAGCAGCTGGTGGCCCAGACAGATGCCAAACACCGGCGTGTTGGTATTAAGGAAAGCCTTGATGGCTTCGATGGCGTAGTCGCACGGCTCGGGATCGCCGGGGCCGTTGGAGAGGAAGATGCCATCCGGGTTCATCGCCAGTACTTCGGCGGCCGGAGTCTTGGCCGGAACCACGGTCAGGCGGCAGCCACGGTCAACCAGCATCCGCAGGATGTTGCGCTTGACGCCAAAGTCATAGGCCACCACGTGGTATTTGAGCTGGTCGGCATCCGGGGTGACGTGCCCCTTGCCAAGCTGCCAGCTCCCTTCGGTCCAGTTGTAGGCCTCACCAACCGTGACCTCTTTGGCCAGATCCATTCCCTTCAGACCGGGGAAGGCGCGGGCCTGTTCGAGGGCATAGGCCTCATCAACCTGTTTCCCAGCCAGAATGCAGCCAGCCTGGGCGCCTTTCTCGCGCAGGATGCGGGTCAGTTTGCGGGTGTCGATGTCGGCGATGCCAACGATATGGTGAGACTTGAGGTATTCGGAGAGGGATTGCTGATTGCGGAAATTGGAGGCAAGTATCGGAAGGTCCCGGATGATCAATCCCTGAGCATGGATTTGACTGGACTCTTCATCTTCGCTGTTGGTGCCGGTGTTGCCTATATGGGGGTAAGTGAGGGTGACTATCTGACGGGAATAAGAGGGATCGGTGAGGATTTCCTGATAGCCCGTCATCGACGTATTGAAAACCACTTCACCAACGGAACATCCCTCGGCGCCTATCGACACGCCTTTGAATACAGTTCCATCTTCCAGCACTAGCAATGCAGTGTGATTCAAGACAACCTCCAGTTATTTAGCTTTAAATTCAGCAATTTACCTGGGTGTTGCGGGCTCGGTTCCGGTCTTGGACAGGACTCGAACCCGGCAGATTTCTGGCAAATTGGGCGCATTCTACTTAAAAAAAGTGGCATTTCAACGTCTTTTCTCAGATGAAATGCATCTAAATTCAATAAAAAAGCAATATTACCCATTATCTATGCACTCAATAGCTTTGCAACCCCCTCTTGCGAAAGAAAACAAAAAACCACCACAAAAAGACATGACAAAGCCAGCAATAACCACAACAAACAACAAAAAACCAAATAAAAACAATACAATAAATTCAATAAAAAAAATCTTAAATGACAAATTTAACGACTTTTTGGCGACAAGAGTATGCACAGAAAATAGAAAACGTTTTTCAGTGTTTGAATTTTTAGTCCTTTCCTTGTCTTGTAAAAAAATGGCTGCATGAGCCATAAACACGCCAAAGGTTGTTACCTGATGATGACATTTAGAAAGAGAAAATCTGGGTGGCAAAGCAATAGTGTGATTTATAAGGAGTTAGAACAAAAATCAGCAGCAAAGCTTGTTTTTACACAAAAACAAAACACCAAACAGCAAAAACCCCGGCAAGCCGGGGTTTTTGCTGGATACAAGTCGCACAACAGTGCAGAAACATCACTTCAGATTGAGCACATCCTGCATGTCATAAAAACCGGCGCCCTGCTGGCGCAGCCACTTGCCGGCGCGCACGGCACCGTTGGCAAAGGTCAGACGGCTTGAGGCCTTGTGGCTGATCTCCACCCGCTCGCCGATATCGGCAAACATGACGGTGTGCTCCCCCACCAGATCGCCAGCGCGGATGGTGGCAAAGCCGATAGTATTTCGATCCCGCTCGCCGGTGATCCCCTCGCGGCCATAGACGGCGCACTCTTTCAAGTCACGTCCAAGCGTCTTGGCCACCACCTCGCCCATGGAGAGGGCGGTGCCGGACGGCGCATCCACCTTGTGTCTGTGGTGCCCTTCAATGATCTCGATGTCGGTATAGTCACCCATCACCTTGGCGGCCTGCTCCAGCAGTTTGAACACCAGGTTGACCCCGACCGAGTAGTTGGAGGCGAACACGATGCCAATCAGCTTGCCCGCCTCTTTAAGGGCGGCCTTACCTGCTTCATCAAAGCCGGTGGTGCCGATCACCATCTGCTTGTTGTGGGCCAGCGCAAAGGCCAGATTGGCCAGGGTCACCTCGGGACGGGTGAAGTCGATGATTAGGTCGAACTGGTCGCGCACCTTGTCGAGGCTGTCACTGATAGCCACCCCCAGATGGCCCAGCCCGTTGAGATCGCCAGCATCCAGACCGATCACCGCCGACCCCGGCCGCTCCAGCGCCGCACCGACCACCACCCCTTCGGTATTGGTGACGGCCTCCAGCAGCACCTTGCCCATACGACCATTACAGCCCATCACGGCCACACGGATCGGATTGTCCATCTCCACCCTCTCATCTCTTTATAAGGAAAGAGACCGTTTTACCAGCCTGCGTCTGCTTTGAAAAGCCATGATGCAACCACGCCTTACTGCGCTCGCCAACGGAGCCGCCAACTGGCTGGTCGAAGACGCCTTGTTGGTCGCTGGCAGCTTTCGTCGTCTCACTCCACCATTTGGCAGACCGGATACCATCTGATAGCTTCGCATGAGTAGGACTCCAGAAATAAGTAGAATCAGGGCAACGCCCATATCGATATCACGGGAGGTGCAAGGATGAGTGCAGGATTGCTGTTTGTAGTGGGTCTGGTGTCACTGACGCTGATCATGCTAGCCGCTGCACTGCTGTTTGGCGGGCCGAGCCCGGCACCGGCAATGGCCAGCATCAACGATCCATTCAAGGGAATTGACTGGAGCAGCATGCCACCCCTCTCTAGATACCCGGCACGTGACGGCGCACAGCTGGCCTATCGATACTATGGCGCAGAGGAGAACGTAAACGACAACAAGGTCAGAGGCAGCGTGGTACTGGTTCACGGCTCTTCGGCCAGCAGCCAGAGCATGCACAGGATGGCAAATGCCTTCTCGCAAGCGGGATACGACGCTTACGCCCTCGATATTCGCGGTCATGGCGCATCTGGCCGCAAAGGCACCATTGCCTACATCGGTCAGCTCGAAGACGATATGGAAGATTTCATCAAGGCGGTCGCCCCCGGCAAACCCGCCACTTGCATCGGTTTCTCGTCAGGGGGTGGCTTTGTGCTGCGTGTTGCTGGCAGCTCACGACAAACCCTGTTCGATAACTATCTGCTCCTCTCCCCCTATCTCGGCCCCACGGCCGCCAATTACCGACCCAACAGCGGTGGCTGGGTGAGAGCCGGCATTCCCCGCCTCATTGCCCTGAGCATCCTCAACGGTTGCCATATTTCCGCACTCAACCATCTCACCGTACTGAACTTTGCCCTCAATGAAGAGGCAAAATCCCTGCTGACCCCATCCTACTCATTCAACCTGGCCTCCAACTTTCAGCCAGAACGCGACTTCCAGCAAAACATGCGCAATGTGCAACGCCCTTGCGCCGTGATCGCGGGCGCAGATGACGAAGCCTTTCAAACAGACCAACTTGAGCCTGAATTAAGGCGCCTTGGCATCCCGTGGCCAGTCACCATACTGCCCGGGATCGGGCACATTCCGCTGACGCTGGAACAGGACGCCATCGCGGCAGCCGTTCAGGCGGTAGATAAACTGGCGCAGTGACAGCCCCCCCCGACCCTTTATCCACGCGCTCAGGAAACCTCCTCACCATGCTCCGTATTGCAAGAGGGGCTGCTGACGTTCGGCCACAAGATAGCCAGCACCACGCTTGTTCTTTACCGCCTGCACCTTATTAACGGCAATTAACGGCACGCGATACCGCTAGAGACTCACTGACTGCTCCAAACAACACTGAACAATAAACAATTAAGATTAATTTTCCCGAACATTCTTTGGATATTTCAACAACACCAGAATTGACAGAGAAAAACACCTATCCGTCTGGACGTCTATCTTGACCTGACGGGGTTGACTCACTAATGTGGGCACCCCAATGCGGCAGGATGCCCGCTCTGTTTTCCCCCTATCTCTATTCGATAAAGGCACAAAGCAGTTCCTGACAGGAGGTCATTGTTCAATTTCAGAGGAACACATGATCCAGACTCAACCCAGTGCCAGGGCCTTGCTGCCACTTCTGGTTTTTCTCGCACTCTTTATCGGTACCGGCACCTGGCTGACCCTGCAAGGGGTCGAGTTCGCCTTCTATCAACTGCCCGCCCCCGTGGCTGCCCTGCCCGCCGTGATGCTGGCCTTGCTGCTTGGCAAGGAGAGCTTCAACAGCAATCTGGAGACCTTCTTCAAGGGCGCTGGCCACAGCAATATCATGGCGATGTGCCTCATCTATCTGCTGGCAGGCGCTTTTGCCAGCGTCGCCAAAGCCACTGGCGGCGTGGACGCCACCGTGGCACTCGGTCTTGCCCTTATTCCCAGCTGGGCACTGCTGCCCGGGCTGTTCCTGATCTCTGCCTTTATTGCCACCGCGATGGGCTCCGCGATGGGTACTATCGGTGCAATAGCACCGGTCGCCCTCGCCGTGGCACAAGCAGTCGGTATCGATCCGGTACTGATGGCAGGCACCATTCTCTCTGGCGCCATGTTTGGCGATAACCTCTCCATCATCTCGGACACCACGATTGCGGCAACCCGCAGCCAGGGATGCGAGATGAAGGACAAGTTTCGCGAGAACGTCAAAATCGCCGCCCCGGCCGCCCTCGCGGTTATTTTGCTCTATCTGATGTTGGGCTCAGTGGGTGAAGCCCCGGCCAGTAACACCCCCATCGAACTGTTCAAGGTAATGCCCTATCTGCTTATCCTTGGGCTGGCGCTCGCCGGGTTAAATGTATTTATCGTGCTGGGGCTGGGCATTCTGACCGCCGGTGCGGTGGGCATGGTCAACGGCTACGCCATCGGCCAGTTCAGCAAGGATATCTATCAGGGCTTTACCGGCATGCAGGAGATCTTCCTGCTCTCCATGCTCATCGGCGGTCTCGGCGCCCTGATGGAGCGTCAGGGAGGGCTGGCCTGGATCAGCGACCGCATCAGCGCCCTGATTGCCCGCTTCACTCGCGAGCACAACGGTGAACAGAACGAGAAAGCGGCCGAACTTGGCATCGCCGGGGTGGTAAGTCTCACCAACCTCTGCACCGCCAACAACACGGTGGCTATTATCGTCGCCAGCAAGGTAGCCCGCGATCTGGCCGAGCATCACGGGGTCACCCCGCGCCGCGCCGCCTCCATGCTCGATATCTTCTCCTGCGTGATCCAGGGTCTCATCCCCTGGGGGGCACAAGCTCTGCTGCTGGGCTCCATCTTCGCCCTCTCGCCACTGTCTGTGGTGAGCATGAGCTTCTACCCGATGGCGCTGGCACTGGCTGCACTGGTCGCTATCTTTGTAAAACATCAGATGCGCCAGCGCTGATCCTGCGGGTACCGGCGAGCGCCGGTACCCGCTTTTCACCCCGCACCCACGAGGGAATATGTTAAGGTAAGGGGTTCGCACGTCCAGTCGTCGATTGCAGCCAGCCCGGAGGTTCCCCATGCAAGAGTCCCAGCCCGAACGTCAATCCCTTCGCCAACTGGTACGTCAACGCAGAAAGAGCCTGAGCCCGCTCGAACAGCAACAGGCCGCCCAGCAGTTGCTGGTCCAGTTCAAACAGCACCCCGAGATCCTCGCCGCCAAGCGCATCGCCCTCTATCTGGCCAATGACGGGGAGATCAACCCCCTGCCCGCCATCCACTGGCTTTGGGCCCAGCAGAAAGAGGTCTATCTGCCGGTGCTTCACCCCTTTACGCCCGGTCACCTGCTCTTTTTGCGCTACACCGCCACCAGCCCCATGGTGCGCAATCGCTACGGCATCGAAGAGCCCGAGCTGGATATGCAACAGGTGGTGCCCCACAGCACGCTGGATCTTATCTGCACCCCGCTGGTCGCCTTCGATGGCGATGGCAATCGCCTCGGCATGGGGGGCGGCTACTACGATCGTACCCTCGCCATCTGGCATGAGCACAAAATGGGCCCCAAGCCGCTGGGGATCGCCCACGACTGCCAACAGGTGGATGCAGTGCCGCAGGAGGAGTGGGATGTACCGCTACCGCAGATCATCACCCCGAGCCGCTGCTGGCGCTTCGAATAGCTCCCCCCGGTATGCCTCCCACGCGACGTCAGCCCCCCTTCTGTGCGCGCAAACGCAGAATAAACAGGCAAACGATTTACTTCATGCCCCTTTTTGCCCCGGATCGTGAGCAACATGGTCGCGACGGGATACAGGGTTGGATATAATGCGCCCGCTTTTTTCTTAAGGAACGATCATGACTCAAGATGAAATGAAGAAGGCGGCCGGTTGGGCTGCGCTCAAGTATGTGGTTCCCGGCACCATCGTCGGGGTGGGCACCGGCTCTACCGTCAACCACTTTATCGACGCGCTGGCGACCATGAAGGATGAGATCAAGGGGGCGGTATCCAGCTCCGTGGCCTCCACCGAACGCCTCAAGGGCTTCGGCATCACTGTGTATGATCTCAACGAGATCGACGCCCTCTCCGTCTACGTGGATGGCGCCGACGAGATCAACGAGACTCGCGACATGATCAAAGGCGGTGGCGCTGCCCTGACCCGCGAAAAGATTGTCGCCGCCGTGGCTGACAAGTTCATCTGCATCATCGACAACACCAAAACCGTCGACGTGCTGGGCCAGTTCCCGCTGCCAGTCGAAGTGATCCCCATGGCCCGCGAATACGTGGCCCGTGAAATCCGCAAACTGGGTGGCAACCCGGTCTGGCGGGAAGGTGTGGTCACCGACAACGGCAACCACATTCTGGATGTGAAAGGCATGGCCATTACCGATGCCAAGGCGCTGGAAGTGCAGCTCAACGCCATCGTCGGCACCGTCACCAACGGCCTGTTCGCTGCTCGTGGTGCTGACGTTGTGCTGATCGGTACTCCGGACGGCGTGATTACCCGGTAATCCCAACGCGAGCAACACGGTGCAATGGCATATCCCCTCACCCACCATCGCCATTCTGTCGGCTCTGGCGCAGAAGCAGCGTTGATTGACCCCGGGATGAGATGCGAACCCGAGAATTGCACTGTGAATAGATGACGGCGCCTGATGGCGCCGTTTTTATTTATCCCTCAACAAGTTGTTGACGGATGTTTACAACAATCGTTGATAACTTCAAAGAATTTGACTTTCGTCACAAATATTCCCTCTCCCAAACGTTTTTGCTACTTTACGGTTTTCTTCGCACACCAAATCTGCACTTACGTTTGCACATACAGAGGGATCGTCATGACTGCCAAGTTTTCGCTGGACAAGGATAAAATCAAGGTGCTGCTGCTGGAGGGAGTCCATCCCAACACCGTAGAGACCTTTCGTGCCGCAGGTTACACCAGTGTGGAGTATCTCAAGACCTCGCTCTCTGAAGAGGAGCTGATCGAGCAGATCCGCGACGTACACTTTATCGGGCTACGCTCACGCACCCAGATCACCGAGAAGGTGCTCGATGCCGCCAACAAGCTGGTCGCCATCGGCTGCTTCTGCATCGGTACCAACCAGGTCGAGCTGGAAGCGGCCCAGATCCGCGGCATTCCGGTCTTCAACGCACCCTTCTCCAACACCCGTTCGGTCGCTGAACTGGTACTGGGGGAGATCCTGCTGCTGCTGCGCGGCATCCCCGAGAAAAACGCCAAGTGCCATCGCGGTGTGTGGGAGAAACTGGCCAACCGTTCGGTGGAAGCCCGTGGCAAGAAGCTCGGCATCATCGGCTACGGCCACATCGGTACCCAGCTTGGTATCATCGCCGAGAGCATCGGCATGAAAGTTTATTACTACGATATCGAGAACAAACTCTCGCTGGGTAACGCCATTCAGGTGCCGAGCATGGTCGAGTTGCTCAATATGTCCGATGTCATCAGCCTCCATGTGCCTGAGACTGCCTCTACCAAGAACATGATCGGTGCCGAGCAACTGCGGATGATGAAGCCGGGGGCGGTCTTTATCAACGCTGCCCGCGGCACCGTGGTGGATATCGAGGCCCTGGCCGATGTGATCAAGAGCGGCCACATCTCCGGCGCCGCCATCGACGTCTTCCCGGTCGAGCCCAAATCCAATGACGAGGAGTTCCTAAGCCCGCTGCGTGGCCTAGAGAACGTCATCCTGACCCCCCACATCGGTGGCACCACCCATGAAGCGCAGGAGAACATCGGGCTGGAGGTGGCCAACAAGCTGGTCAAATACTCCGACAACGGCTCAACCCTCTCCGCCGTCAACTTCCCGGAGGTATCGCTGCCGGGCCACAAAGGCTCCAGCCGCCTGCTGCACATTCACCGCAACCAGCCTGGCGTGATGAACCAGATCAACCAGATCTTTGCCGAAGAGGGGATCAACATCGCCGGTCAATACCTGCAGACCAGCAGCCACATCGGCTACGTGGTGATCGACGTGGAGACCGAGCACAGCGAGAAGGCGCTCAGCAAACTCAAAGAGATCAACGGCACTATCCGTGCCCGGATCCTGCACTGATTAACCTGCAGAGCCACCCAGCCAAAAGCCCGTCGTAATGACGGGCTTTTTTATGATGCGATGCTCAACGCCCATCCGCGTCTTTGCTCCTTTGCACCCTTCTGCCCTCGCGGGAGAAGGGTTGGGGATGAAGGGCGAAAAGATACAACCCTCACCCTGCCCTCTCCCACAGGGAGAGGGTGCAAACTCACCCGCAAGATATGTGATCTACCACCATCCCAGCAGATTGCGCCCCACCAGTGCGCCCCATACCAGGGCATTGAGGGCCAGCGCGATAAAGACGGCGGCAGAGCCCAAATCCTTGGCGCGGCCCGAGAGCTCGTGATGCTCGGGACCGATACGATCAACGACTGCCTCGACGGCGGAATTGAGCACTTCGACGATCACCACCAGCCAGCTGATGACGATAAGCAGCAGGATTTGGTTGAGGGAATCACCCAACCAGAAGGCCAGCGGCATCAACAGCAGGATCAGCATCAGCTCCTGCCGAAACGCCGCTTCGTTGATCCAGGCTGACTTGAGCCCCTTCATGCTGTAACCGGTTGCATTGATGATGCGGGTGACCCCGGTTGCCCCTGGCTTTGCCACGCTATCTACCTCATTTGGAATCAATTTTGGCTTCACATCCTATCAGAGCCCCTTGAGGTTTCAATCGGTGGACTTTTGCTTTATTTTATTCCTTTGCATTTTCGCCCCCTGCGGCTGACACCACCCACTCGAGACTTGAGTTGTATGTCCATTCACACCGATGAATTGCGCACCCGTCGCCTGGAGTCACTGATCACTCCGAGCGAGCTCGCACACGCGTTTCCGATCACCGATACCATTGCCCAGAATCTGCTGGATGCCCGTCGCGAAGTGGAGGCCATTCTGGCCGGAGAAGATCAGCGCCTGCTGGTCATTGTCGGCCCCTGCTCCATCCATGATCCCGCTGCCGCCCGCGAATATGCCCTGCGTCTCAATGCCCTGCGCGAGCAGTATAAAGAGAGCCTGTGCGTCGTGATGCGCACCTATTTCGAGAAGCCACGCACCATCGTCGGCTGGAAAGGGCTCATCAATGATCCGCGCCTCGATGGCAGCTTCGATGTCAACGAAGGGCTCAAGCTGGCGCGCAAGCTGCTGGTCGATATCAATGAGCTCGGCATGCCTACCGCCACCGAATTCCTCGATATGGTGACCGGCCAGTATATTGCCGACCTCATCACCTGGGGCGCCATCGGCGCGCGTACCACCGAATCCCAGGTACACCGCGAGATGGCCTCCGCCCTCTCCTGCCCGGTCGGCTTCAAGAACGGCACCGACGGCAATACCCGCATCGCCATCGATGCAGTGCGCGCCGCCCGTCACAGCCACATCTTCTATTCACCGGACAAAGACGGCAAGATGACCATCTACCGCACCGCCGGTAACCCCTTTGGTCATGTGATCCTGCGTGGTGGCCACCGCCCCAACTACGACACCGCCAGTGTCGATGAAGCGTGCGAAGCGCTGGCTGATGTGGGCATGCCGGAGCGGCTGGTGGTCGATTTCAGCCACGGCAACAGCATGAAGGATCACCGCCGTCAGCTGCTGGTGGCACAAGATATCTGCGATCAGCTGCGCCGCGGCCGCACCGGCATCGCCGGCATCATGGCCGAGAGCTTCCTGGTGGAAGGGCGGCAGGATGTGGAGAACGGCTGCGCCGCCACCTTCGGCCAGAGCATCACCGATGCCTGCCTGTCGTGGAGCGATACCGAAACCCTGCTGACCATGCTGGCCGAAGCCGCGCAGGTGCGTCTTGCCAAGCAGCAACGCTGAACCCGGCATGACAGAGCCAGTCTGGCGGATCGTGTCTCTCGACGAAGCACGACTGGCGCAGTGGGCAACCCTGCGCCAGCAATTGTGGCCACACCACGGGGTCGCCGCCCATCTGCAGGAAGGGATTGAACAGCTGGCCAACGTCCGCCTGAGCGCCTTTCTGGTGCTGGATGAGCAGAACCAAGCGGTGGGCTTTGCCGACGCAGCCCTGCGCCACGATTACGTGAACGGCTGCGAGAGCAGCCCGGTGGTCTATCTGGAAGGAATTTATGTGCAACCGGCATCGCGCCAGCGCGGGATGGCCCGCGCCTTGATTGCCCGGGTAGCACAGTGGGGTCGTGAGCAGGGTTGCCGCGAAATGGCCTCCGATACAGCTATCGACAATCAGCCCTCGCAGAACATGCACGAACGGCTCGGCTTCCGCGAAACAGAGCGGGTGGTCTTCTTCAAAAAGGCCCTCGGCTGACGCCAGGGCCTTGCTTGTTTCTCACAGGCTCGGCATAAACCAGACTCGGCCGCCCGCCTCGATGCGATCGGTCTTTATCTGAAACACCTGCGCCAGCAGAGCCTCATCCACCAACTCGACGCCCCCCTCGCGCACCACGGTGCCCTGTTGCAGGCAGAGAATGCGGTCGGCCCAGTCGATGGCCAGATTGATATCGTGGATGGCGAGCACCACCAGCAAGCCCTGACGGGCCAGTTTCTTCAACAAGCGCAATAGGGCCAGCTGATGATGGAGATCGAGCCCGGCCAGCGGCTCGTCCAGCAGCAGCACCTTGCCTGCCGGATTGAGACTCGGCCACACCTGCAGCAAGGTGCGGGCGATCAGCACCCGCTGCTGCTCCCCCCCCGACAATCGGCTGAAATCACGCGCAAGCAGGGCTTCCAGCTCCAGCGCCTGACACAAGGCCGCGATCACCTCACTCTGTTTGGCAGGCGCAACATCCTGGTCCAACCCAAGGCTCAACACCTGAAACACCGGAATATGAAACAGCTGGGGCTGACGCTGCGGCAACATGGCACGCCGTCTGGCCAATTCCGGCCAGCTCAAGTCAGTGAGTACTTCCACCCCCAACACGACAGTTCCGCCAGCAGGCAAAATCCCCGCCAAGGCGCCAAGCAGGGTCGACTTGCCGCTGCCATTGGGGCCAAGCAATGCCACCAGCTGGCCGCCATGCCAGCAAATATCGAGGGGAGAAAGCCGCCCGGCAATGGAGAGACCATGAGCCTCCAGTCGTGCAACGGAAACAACGGGTTCGGGATCAGCGAGCAACATCGGCATCTTGTCTCAATAACAGGTAAATAAAGAGCGGAGCCCCCACCGATGCGGTGATGACACCGATGGGTAGCTCTCCGCCACTTAACGCCGAACGGGCCAGCAGATCGGCCGCCAAGAGCAGAGCCCCGCCCCCCAGCGCCGAGGCTGGCAGCAAAAAGCGCTGATCGCTGCCGCCACATAGTCGCAGCAGATGGGGCACCACCAGCCCGACAAAACCTATTACACCACACAGGGACACCGCCACACCGGTCAGCAGACAGACCGCCAGCACCAGCCGCACCCGCATCTTGTCCACATCCATCCCCATCAGGCGGGCCTGGGTCTCCCCCAGCAGCAACTGTTGCAGCGCCTTGCCCTGCCAGCAGAGCCAGCCCAGGGTCAGCGGCAGCACCAGCCACCACCAGCTAAACTGCTGACTGCCATAAGAGAGGCTGCCCATCATCCAGAACATGAATTCACGCAGCGAGCCATCATCAGCGAAGTACATCAACCAGGTCATGGCGGCATTGGTGAGAATACCGATGGCCACGCCAAACAGCAGCAGCCGGGCATGGCCGAGCCGGGCGCGGCGCGCCAGCCGAATGAGCAGCATAGTCACCAGTAGCGCACCACCAAAAGCGGCCAGCGACAATCCCCAGCCGGGCAGATAGAGGTCGAGAGATTTGGTCACCGCCATCGCCACCATGGCAGCCAATCCAGCCCCGCTCGACACACCGAGCAGGCCGGGTTCCGCCACCGGGTTGTGCAGCATCACCTGCAGCACGGCGCCGCCACAAGCCAGCGCCGCTCCGGCCAGCAAGGCCAGCAGCGCGCGGGGCAACCGCAGCTCCAGCAGGATGCGCTGTTCGAGATCGCCAAGAGGTTGCCAGGGCAACAGCACAAACTCGCCCCAGATGAGAGAGAAGAGAAACAGCAACACGGTCAGCAACATCAGGCCAAACAGCCAGCGCCGCTGCCAGTGCCGCTGACGAGCGATAAGGGAGAGGTACAAGGATAATCCCCGAAGATAACAAGGCCTCATCGCCAGCCCAATCGCACGGGCCGGGATGAAAGCAGGAAACGGGCATGATAACAGCGGCTTGCCACCCGAGGTCAAGGCTGGTAACGCTTGGCCATCACGGTTATCTCGCCACTGGCCACCAGATTTTGCAGCGCGACCAGCAAGGGCTGACGCAATGCCTGGTGAGGTGAGTGCTTGCTCATCCCCAGATAGAGGGTCACCGGACTGGCAGGACGATAGTCCGCCTTGCTCACCCGGTCCGCATTTCCCTGGCTCAGGGCATAGTCCACCTGACAGTCGGTGCCAATCATCAACGGCAGGTGACCGCGCTGCACCATGCGCAGCAGCTGATCCTCGGTGGGAACGCCATGCTTGTCGAGGCGATGGTCAGAGTTGAACGGCTCAAAATAGACGGAGTTGAGTACGTACCCCACCTGCACACCTTGCAGATCGCGGTATTGGTGGATCCCCGCCACCACGACAGACTGCCCATAAAATGCGGGCCAACAGCGGTAGTAAGCCGGCTGCAGATAGTCGATGAACTGCGCCCGCTCGGCGGTATAGGCGAGCCCAATCATCAGGTCGACCTGACCGGTCTGCATCTGCTTGAGCGCCCGCCCCCACGGCATGCGCCGTACCTGCAACTCAATGCCGCTCGCTTGTTGCAACCGGCGCAAAATGTCCATATCGAGCCCCTGCAACTGGCCATCCGGCTGCATGATACGAAAAGGGGGCCAGATATCGGTCGCCACCGTCAGCGTCGGAGTCGCACGCACCGGTATGGCAAACAACAGTAACAACAACATCCCGCTTAACTTGCCCATCCGTCGCATACCTCGCACGGCCTGATCCTGTTGCTTAAAAATACCCTCCCGTACCACTTATGAAAACCCGCAGTTCGGGGATAAAATGCGCCGGATTTGCAAGGAGAATCCAATGAACCCGATTTTCGCCAGTATCGGCCTGCTGCTATGCAGCAACGTCTTCATGACCTTCGCCTGGTACGCCCACCTCAAGAGCATGAACCATAAACCCTGGATTATCGCCGCGCTGGTGAGCTGGGGCATTGCTCTGTTCGAATACCTGCTGCAGGTGCCCGCCAACCGTATCGGCCACACGGTGATGAGCGTGGGACAACTCAAGATCCTGCAGGAGGTGATCACCCTCACCGTGTTCGTCCCCTTCTCTATCTTCTATCTGAAAGAAGATCTGAAATGGGACTACCTGTGGGCCGGCCTTTGCATTCTCGGCGCCGTCTTTTTTGTCTTTCGCGAGAAACTGACCGGCGCCTGACGCTGTACACTCAATATCATCCCGCTCATGGCATCTCATTGATCGACGAGGCAAATAAATGGAATTGCGAGACATGTTACAGATCCTGGCCAAGCAGGATGGCTCAGACCTCTATCTGTCGACCGGCGCCCCTCCCTGCGCCAAGTTCAACGGCGGCCTGCGCCCCCTGAATGATACGCCGCTGGAGCCGGGGGAAGTGGCGCGGATCGCCGCCGAGATCATGGATGGCGAACAGAAACAGCAGTTCGATAAGGATCTGGAGATGAACCTCGCCATCTCCCTGCCGCAGGTCGGCCGTTTTCGGATCAACATCTTCAAGCAGCGCAATGAAGTGTCGCTGGTGGCGCGCAACATCAAGACCGAAATCCCCCGCTTCGAAGATCTGAAACTGCCCCCCGTGCTGCTCGATACCATCATGGAAAAACGCGGGCTGGTGCTGTTTGTCGGCGGCACCGGCTCGGGGAAATCGACCTCCCTTGCGGCGCTTATCGACCATCGCAACCGCAACAGCGGCGGCCACATCATCACCATCGAGGATCCGGTGGAGTTCGTCCATCGTCACCGCAAGAGCATCATCAATCAGCGGGAGGTTGGCGTGGATACCCGCAGCTTCCATGCCGCCTTGAAGAACACCCTGCGTCAGGCACCAGATGTCATCCTCATCGGGGAAATTCGCGACCGCGAAACCATGGAGCATGCACTGGCCTTCTCCGAAACCGGCCACCTTGCCATCTCCACCCTGCACGCCAACAACGCCAACCAGGCGCTGGATCGCATCATCAACTTCTTCCCGGAGGAGCGCCGCCCGCAGCTGCTCAACGATCTTGGCAACAACCTCAAGGCATTTGTCTCCCAGCGGCTGGTGAAAACCTCCGATGGCGGCCGCCGGGCGGCGGTGGAGATCATGCTGGGCACCCACACCATCCGCGATATGATCAAGCGCGGCGAATTTGGTGGCCTGAAAGAGGTAATGGAAAAATCCAAGGCCCTCGGCATGGTTACCTTCGACAGCGCCCTGTTCGATCTGGTGGTAGAAGGGGTGATAGAAGAAGAAGAGGCGGTGAAAAATGCCGACTCAGCCAACAACCTGCGCCTCAAGATCAAGCTATGGAAGGAGAAGGGGCAAATTGCCAGCAGCAGCGATGCCACCGGCTGGAGTCTCGAACCCACCAAGGACGAGAAGGGCGATCTTTTCTAACCGGTTACTGTCTGGTCCCGAGCCTGCACCGGCTCGGGGCTTGGCTCTCCCTTGACAACCTTCCGCCTTATCCCCGCCCGCACCCATCCCGATACTTCAGCACCAGCGGCGAACCCGCTGGCAATAGTGGGCATACTCCTCGCCAAAACGGGCTTGCAACAATCGCTCCTCCGGCATGATCTGAAAGCGGGTCAGCCAACCCAGCAGCAATGCCGGGCCACACCAGACCCAGAGACCGCCAAGATAACAGGCCCAGGCAGCAAGCCAGCAGAATAGTCCGAAATACATCGGATTGCGGCTGATGCGATAGACGCCGTCGGTCACCAGATAGCGGGTATGGTGCGGGCGGGTGGGACTGACGGTAGTCTGGTGGCGGCGAAAACGCAGCAAGGCGCCAAACCCCATGATGGCCCCAACCATGATCAACAGCGCCAGCAACACGATTGCGGCACGACCGCCTTGGGTCTCCCCCTTCAGCCACCACATGCTTGCGGCACACAACATAAAGATCAGTGGTGGTGGTACACGCAGCTCCAGATTCGCCATTTTCTTCCCCCAGCAAGTGTCGGCCGACGCCCTGTTGCGGTAGACTCGCATTAGGTCAGCAACGCTTAAAAGTGACAAAGATCATAATAATAACAATAAGTTGTCGTTCAATCACCGCGAATGCGCCTAATACAATCCAAACTATCAAACGCGAACAACAAAAAAGGAATCACCATGCACAAGAAAACTCTGCTGGCTACCCTGATCTTCGGCCTGCTTGCAGGCCAAGCCGTTGCCGCGCCCTATCTGCCTCTTGCGACAGATCATCGCAACGGCCAGGAACAGACTGCCAGCAATGCCTGGCTGGAAGTGGATCTGGGCGCGTTTGAACACAATATCCAGACCCTCAAGGATCGCCTCGGCGACAAGGGGCCGAAGATCTGCGCCATCATGAAGGCCGACGCCTATGGTCATGGCATCGACCTGCTGGTCCCCTCCGTGGTCAAAGCGGACATCCCCTGCATCGGCATCGCTAGCAATGAAGAAGCTCGTGTCGCCCGCGAGAAGGGCTTTACCGGTCGTCTGATGCGAGTACGTGCTGCGACACCGGATGAGGTCGAGCAGGCCCTGCCCTACAAGATGGAAGAGCTGATCGGCAGTCTGGTGAGTGCCCAGGGCATTGCCGATATCGCCCAGCGCCACCATACCAACATCCCGGTGCATATCGCGCTCAACTCCGCCGGCATGAGCCGCAACGGCATCGATCTGCGTCTGGCCGACTCCAAACAGGATGCGCTGGCCATGCTCAAGCTCAAGGGGATCACCCCGGTCGGCATCATGACCCACTTCCCGGTCGAGGAGAAAGAGGACGTCAAGATGGGTCTGGCCCAGTTCAAACTGGACTCCCAGTGGCTGCTGGAAGCGGGCAAGCTGGATCGCAGCAAGATCACCATCCATGCCGCCAACTCCTTCGCCACGCTGGAAGTGCCGGACGCCTACTTCGACATGGTGCGCCCGGGCGGCCTGCTCTATGGCGACTCCATCCCCTCCTACACCGAGTACAAGCGGGTAATGGCGTTCAAAACCCAGGTGGCTTCAGTTAACCATTATGCAGCAGGCAACACCGTCGGCTACGACCGCACCTTTACCCTCAAACGCGACTCCTGGCTGGCCAACCTGCCGCTGGGTTACTCCGACGGCTATCGTCGCTCGCTGAGCAACAAGGCCTATGTGCTGATCCAGGGTCAGAAGGTGCCGGTGGTGGGCAAGACATCCATGAACACCATCATGGTGGATGTCACTGATCTCAAAGGGGTAAAACCCGGCGACGAAGTAGTCCTGTTTGGCCGTCAGGGCAATGCCGAAGTGAAGCAGGCAGATCTGGAGGAGTACAACGGCGCCCTGCTGGCGGACATGTACACCATCTGGGGCTACACCAACCCGAAAAAACTCAAGCACTGATCGCCAACTGGCAATAGAAAAGGGCTCTCTCTGGAGCCCTTTTTCTTGTTTTGCCAATTATGCCGTTTTCTTGCGGGTCACCCAGAGGCTCAGCCCCATGGAGGCCAGCAGGATCAAGGCCACCACCCCAAGCGCAATGCCGGTCGGGATCTTGAAGATATCCAGCAGCAGCATCTTGACCCCGATAAACATCAGGATCAGCGCCAGACCGTACTTCAGCAGGGCGAAGCGGTCAGCCACACCCGCCAGCAGGAAGTACATGGCGCGCAGCCCCATGATGGCGAAGATGTTGGAGGTCAGCACGATGAAGGGATCCGTGGTCACCGCGAAGATGGCCGGGATACTGTCCACCGCGAAGATAAGATCGCTCACCTCAACCAACACCAGAATGAGCAGCAGCGGGGTGGCATAGCGCACACCGTCGCGCCAGACGAAGAAGTTCTCCCCTTCCAGGGTCTCGGTCACCTTGAAGCGACGGCGCATCCAGCCCAGCAGCGGGTTGTTGGCCAGATCCGGCTCCTTGTCGGCCGCCCACAGCATCTTGGCACCGGTCAGCAGCAAGAAGGCGCCGAACAGATAGAGGATCCAGTGGAACTGCTCGATGAGCCAGCTACCGGCAAACACCATACCTGCCCGCATCACGATGGCACCCAGCACCCCGTAGAGCAGCACCCGACGCTGCAGCTCGGCCGGAATGGCAAAGTAACCGAACAGCATCAGCCAGACAAAGACGTTGTCCACCGCCAGTGCTTTCTCGATGAGATAGCCGGTGAGGAACTCCAACCCCTTCTGATTGGCAATTTCACGGCCCGCGCTGTGATCGAGCCAAAGCCAGATCGCCAGATTGAACAGCAGCGCCACACTGATCCAGATGAGGGACCAGACGCCCGCCTCTTTCAGCGACACCTTGTGTGACTTGCCGCCACCGACAAAGCGTATATCTATCCATAACAGGACCAGCACTATGCTGAAGAAACCGGTCCACATCCACCATTCACCCATTTTCACTTCTCCCAAAAACGACAAAACCCACGACCGAGAGGCGTGGGTTTGCGTTTGGAGCAGATACACCTTGCCTCTCGGCAAGGTCTCACTTACAGCCAATTTTCATCGACTGCCCGGCTGCCGGGTGCACTGCAGGAAATGGGTGCACCGTAATGACGACAAACCAGCGAGAAGTTACTCCCCTTGTTGCGCGGATAGTAACAGCGACAAAAGATAACGCCAAGAGGCATCTTCACGGCAAATCAAAAATAAATCGGGGCACCACCCGGGTGCCCCGTCATCTTCGTTTCAGCTTGCCCAATCAGAGCGGATCGACCTTGAGGCAGGAGACCGCGTGATCGAAGTTCCCCTCCAGCTGGGGTCGGGTCTTGGCACACTCGGGACCGGCCACCGGGCAGCGGGTACGGAACACGCAGCCGGAGGGCGGATTCATTGGCGAGGGCAAATCCCCTTCCAGGATCTGGATCACCTTGGTGCGCTCCAGTTCCGGATCCGGGATCGGCACCGCCGACATCAGCGCTTTGGTGTAAGGGTGCAGGGGGTTGGCGAAGATCTCCTTGCGAGTCCCCAGCTCAACGGCATTGCCCAGATACATCACCAACACCCGATCAGAGATGTGTTTGACCACCGACAAATCGTGCGCGATGAAGATAAGCGACAGCCCCATCTCCTTTTGCAGGGATTTGAGCAGGTTGACCACCTGCGCCTGAATAGAGACGTCGAGTGCCGAGACCGGCTCGTCACAGATGATCATCTTGGGTTCGAGGATCAGCGCCCGGGCAATCCCGATCCGCTGACACTGGCCGCCGGAAAACTCATGGGGATAGCGGTTGACCAGATTGGGCAAGAGCCCGACCTTGCTCATCATGGCCCGTACCTTCTCCTTCACCTCTTCCCGTGGCAAGTTGGGATAGAAGGTGATGAGCGGTTCAGCGATGATGTCACCGATGGTCATTCGCGGGTTGAGGGAAGCCAGCGGGTCTTGGAAGATCATCTGGATCTCTTTGCGCTTTTCGCGCAGGGCATTTTGGTCAAGCTTGGTGAGGTCGTCGCCAAGCCACACCACCTTGCCATCGGTAGCAGGCACCAGACCGATGATGGCACGGGCAAAGGTGGACTTGCCACAACCGGACTCCCCCACCACGCCGAGGGTTTCCCCTTCATACAGGCGCATGGTCACCCCATCGACCGCTTTGAGGTCGGACGGCTTGGCCCACGGCCACGCCTTGCCACTCTTGATACTGAAGTGAACCTTGAGGTCCGACACTTCCAACAGCAATTTCTTCTCGGCACCCATTTAGTTGGCCCCCTTGTTGATGGCATCCGACACCCAGTGACAAGCACGTTCCCGGCCGTCGTTGAACGGCATGAGGATCGGCGACTGCTGGCCACAAATCTCGCTGACCCGGTGGCAACGCTCCTGGAAGGGGCAGCCAGTGGGCAGACGCAGCAGGTTGGGCGGATTGCCAGGAATGGTGGGCAGCTCTTCCCCTTCGGTATCGAGACGGGGAATGGCGCGCAGCAAACCTTCGGTGTAGGGATGGCTCGGGCGATAGAAGATATCATCTACCTTGCCGTACTCCATGGTACGACCGGCATACATCACCAGCACCTTGTCACAGATACCGGCCACCACGCCAAGGTCGTGGGTGATCATGATGATGGCAGTGTTGAACTCGCGCTTGAGCTCGTTCATCAGGGTCATGATCTGGGCCTGCACGGTCACATCCAGCGCAGTAGTCGGCTCATCGGCAATCAGCAGCTGCGGCCGGCAGAGCAGTGCCATGGCGATCATCACCCGCTGACGCATGCCACCAGAGAACTCGTGGGGATACATCCCCATCCGCTTGCGCGCCTCGGGAATTTTCACCGCATCGAGCATCCGCACCGACTCTTCGAATGCTTCCGCCTTGCTCACCCCTTTGTGCAGCATCAGCACTTCCATCAGCTGATCCTTCACCTTCATATAGGGGTTCAGCGAGGTCATGGGGTCCTGGAAGATCATGGCGATCTTCTCGGAGCGGATCTTGTTGAGCTTGGACTCCGGCAGGTTGAGGATCTCGTCGCCCTGAAATTTGGCCGAGCCGGTAATAATGCCGTTTTTGGCCAGCAGGCCCATGATGGCAAAGGCTGTCTGGGACTTGCCAGAGCCGGACTCACCGACGATCCCCAGGGTCTCGCCCGCGGCGAGGGAGAAGTTGAGGTCGTTGACCGCCACCACATTGCCATCCGGGGTCTTGAACTCGACCCGCAGATCTTTCACATCCAGTAACTTCATATAAAAACTCCTTATCGATCTTGTGTGATGCTTTCCTGTCGATCCGATGCTCGATTAACGATCTTTCGGATCGAGGGCGTCACGCAGACCATCCCCGAGGAAGTTGAAGCAAAACAGGGTCACCACCATAAAGCAGGCGGGGAACAGCAGTTGCCAGATGGCCACTTCCATCGACTTGGAGCCTTCATCCAGCAGGGCACCCCAGCTGGTCATCGGTTCCTGAACGCCAAGGCCCAGGAAACTCAGGAAGGATTCAAACATGATCATGCCCGGCACCAGCAAGGTGGCATAAACAGCCACAATACCGAGTACGTTCGGTACGATATGACGGGTGATGATCTTCCACTTGGAGACGCCACAGACGTGGGCCGCCTCGATAAACTCCTTGCTCTTGAGGCTCAAAGTCTGGCCACGGACAATCCGCGCCATATCGAGCCAGCTCACCGCGCCGATGGCGATAAAGATGAGCGCCAGGTTACGGCCAAAGAAGGTCACCAGCATGATGACGAAGAACATAAAGGGGAACGCGTTGAGGATCTCCAGAATGCGCATCATCAGGCTGTCGACCCGTCCACCGATAAAGCCGGAAGCTGCGCCATAGAGAGTACCGATAATAACGGCCACCATGGCACCCATGATACCGACCATCAGCGAGATACGGCCGCCCAGCAGGGTGCGCACAAACAGATCGCGGCCCAAGCTGTCTGTGCCAAAATAGTGGCCCGCTTCCATATCTGGCGGCGACTGCATAGCGCCCCAGTCCGGATCGTCAAAGGTGTACTGAGAGAGATGGGGGCCGACGATGACCGCCAGACCAATGATGGTCAGGATAATCAGGCTGGTCAGGGCAGCCTTGTTACGCAGGAAACGGCGACGGGCATCCTTCCACAGGGAGCGACCCTCCACCACTTCCACTTGTTGCGCGAACGCCTCGACGGCTTCGCGTTTTTCAGTTGAAACAACCATGATGCACTCCCGAATTAGTAACGGATCTTGGGATCGATAAAGGCATAGAGAATATCGACCACAGCGTTAAAGGTGATGGTCAGGGCACCGACCAGAATGGTCAGACCGAGCACCATGGAGTAATCACGGTTAAGGGCACCGTTAACGAACAGCTGACCGATCCCCGGCAGGCCAAAGATGGTCTCGATCACCACAGAACCAGTGATGATGCCGACAAAGGCCGGGCCCAGATAGGAGACCACCGGCAGCATGGCCGGACGCAGCGCATGTCTCAGAATGATGTGGCGCAGCGGCAGACCCTTGGCACGGGCGGTACGGATGAAGTTGGAGTTCATGGTCTCGATCATGCTGCCACGCATGATCCGCGAGATGGCGGAGATGTAGTACATCATCATGCCAAACACCGGCAACACCATAAACTGGATGCCACCACCCTGCCAGCCACCGGCCGGGAACCAGCCAAGATGGATACTGAAGAACAGCACCAGCAGCGGTGCCAGCACAAAGCCCGGGATCACCACCCCGGCCATCGCCGACGACATCAACAGATAGTCGATAATGGTGTTCTGTTTCAACGCCGCTATGGTGCCGAAGGTCACCCCCAATAGCACGGCGAAGAAGAAGGCTGTGGTCCCGATCTTGGCGGATACCGGCAGGGCCTGACTCACCAGATCATTGACGGTGAAATCCTTGTATTTGAAAGAGGGACCCAAATCACCCTGCACCAGGTTGCCAAGATAATTGAGGTACTGCATCCCGATCGGCTTGTCGAAACCATATTTGGCTTCGATGTTGGCCATCACTTCGGGGGGGAGCGAGCGCTCGCTGGTAAAGGGGTTACCCGGGGCGAAACGCATCATGAAGAAGGAGACGGTGATCAAGACCAGCAGAGTCGGGATCGCTTCCAGTAGACGTTTAAAAATGAATTTCAACATAGACATTACCTGTCCTGAACTGCTTCCAAAGGGTCGCGGTTGTAATAAAGGCCCGCCGTCTGGCGGGCCCTGCTTGTTATGCGACGTGTAGCGTTAAATCAGTGAGCAATGATGTACATATCTTTGCTGTAGAGGTTATCCAGCGGGTTGCTCGGATACCCACCTACGTATGATTTGACCATTCGGGGTTGTACATACTGGTAAATGGGGATAATGGGCATGTCTTTGGCCAGAATTGCTTCAGCCTGGACATAGAGCTTGTTACGCGCATCCGCATCGACCTGATCACGAGAATCGGTCATCAGCTTGTCAAACGCCGGATTGGAATATTTGCCGTCGTTGTTGCCATGGGTGGTCTGCATCAGATCCAGCATGGAGGATGCTTCGTTATAGTCGGCACTCCAGCCGGCACGGCCCACATCAAATTGCCCCTGCTTCTTGGTCTCCAGATAGGTTTTCCACTCTTGGTTAACCAAACTCACTTCAGCGCCAAGTTTCTTCCACATGGAGGCCACCGCAACCGCCACTTTCTTGTGGTTGTCGTCGGTGTTGTAGAGCAGTTCGAATTTGAGCGGCTTGCTGGCGTCGAAACCGGCCTCTTGCAGCAGCGCCTTGGCCTTGGCATCACGCTCGGCCTGGGTCATCTTCGACCACTCGGGGGCAACAGGCTTGAAGCCATCGACATAGTCAGGGGTCAAGCCATAGGCTGGAGTTTGCCCTTGCCCCATCACCTTGTCGGCAATCACATCACGATTAACCGCATACGAAAGTGCGGTACGTACACGCACATCATCAAAGGGCTTCTTCTTGATGTTAAATTGGTAGTAGTAAGTAGAGACCAAACCTTCAACTTTCAGGTCAGCCGGATAATCTTTTTTGAGTTGCTTGAAACGTTCGATAGGGACGTTCCAAGTCATGTCTATTTCACCAGCCAAGAAGCGATTAAGTTCTGCGTTGGTAGACTGGATTGGAAGATAGGTAACCTTGTCAATCACCGTTTTCGAATCATTCCAATAGTTCTTATTGCGCTCCAGCTCAATCCGCTCGTTGACCACCCATTTCTTCAATGCATAGGCACCGTTAGAAATCATGTGCTCAGGTTGAGTCCATTTTTCGCCAAACTGCTCGATTACCTTCTTCGGTACCGGATAGGTAGTGGTATGAGAGAGCATGGTTACGAAATAGGGGATCGCCTTCTCCAGTTGCACTTCGAAGGTGTAATCATCAGCTGCTTTCACGCCAAGGGTATCTGCCGGTTTCTTGCCTGCGATGATCTCGGTCGCGTTGGCGATAGTCGGCATCTCCAGATACCAGGAGTAAGGAGAGGCAGTTTTGGGATCTACTGCGCGCTGGAAGGCATAAACAAAGTCGTGAGCGGTAACCGGATCCCCGTTGGACCACTTGGCATCTTTGCGCAGATGGAAGATGTAGTGTTTGTTGTCCTTGGTTTCCCAAGACTCTGCGACACCCGGTTTAACTTCTCCTTTGGGACCGGAAGAAACGAGCCCCTCAAACAGGTCCCGTAAAATAGCAGACTCAGGTGTTCCCTCAACTTTTTGCGGATCAAGGGTCGCAGGCTCCGAGCCATTCCCCTTTACCAGTTGCTGGACATCCGCCAGCTTGGTTCCCGCCGGGACATCGGCAGCTTGCGCTACGTTAATGCCACCAAACAGTGCAGCCATCAGTAATGTGTTAATAATTGTTTTTTTATGAGTCATTTCCATACTCCAACAAGAACATTCCATGCGTTCATTAAGTGACGGGGTTGAAACCCGCTCCCAGCATAATTCCCTGCCAATTGCGATAATGCAACATATATTGTTAGGGTAATCGGCCTTTCTTGGTCAAAAAGTAAGCTTTGGCGCTATTTTTTAATATTAAAACACCACCAGCATGCTCGCTTTTTATACAAACAGCCGATTCTAGAAAAGACAGGCTAAAAAGCAACCAATAAAAAGCCGGTCACGAGGACCGGCTTTCATAAAACAGACCTGGCTCACATCAGGCTGGGAAAAACCCCCTTGATCCCTGCCACCACAATCTCGATACCGAGTGACATCATGATAAGGCCCATGATCCGGGTAACTACGTTGATCCCGGTATTACCCATGATCTTGAACAGCAGCGGCGCGGCGCGAAAGATTAGCCAGGAGCAGAAAGAGAACGCGACGACAACGAGCGACATGCCGATCAGCTGCTGCCAGTGGCTCTGGCTGGCATAGACAATGACCGACGAAATGGCTCCCGGGCCCGCCATCAGCGGCAATGCCAGCGGCACCACGGCGATCGATTCCCGTACTGCCAGCTCACCCTTCTCCTGTTTGTTGTGCTTTACCTCGCCCAGCTTGCCCTGCAACATCGACCAGGCGATCAGGGTGATAAGGGAACCACCGGCGATACGAAACGACGCCAGCGAGATACCAAAACCATCGAGGATCAACTGCCCCACATACATGGAGACCAACAGGATCACCATCACCGCGATATTGGCGGTGGTGTTGGTCTTCATCCGTTCGGCCTGGGTGTGGTGGCTGGTCAGGCTGACAAAGACTGGCAGCAGACCGAGCGGGTTGATGATTGCAAACAAACCAACAAAAAACTTCAGATATAAAGAGACGTCAATTGCTGCCATAGGCGCCTTCCATAAGAGTGTCGAGCCCATCGGGCCGGTCCATTAATTTCGTGCGTAAATTTACATCATCGCCAAAGCAGGCACCAATCAAATAATCTCACCATTTTTAGGGGTTTTTAGTTAGTTCATCTAATGCATCGCCCCCGATTGACATAAACCTGTACCACAGCCAATTTCCCCGCTCATAGCCATCTGCTCATAAGACTATGACCCACCATCATGGTCATCTTGGCTGCTACCACTGACAAAGGACTCATCATTAGCCAGTGGGTGCGATATCGCAGGCAATCACTCTTTGTACAACGCCGCCCGGTATGAATTCCGCCAACCACCGGGAAAAGATGAAATTGGGGGAATATGGCAGAAACAACCCGCTTGGGACATAAAACGGGTTAGTCATGGATTAAAACAACAATCATTTTTGCAACAAATGCGGAAATAAAGTGCAGCTGTCGGTGATTCTGAAACCAATTCACTCATATTTGCTAACCATCGTGGTTCAAACAAGCCCGACAACAACCAGAAAACAGTAATTAACCATTTGATAAATGTGGTTTATTACCATCTTTTAACAAGCATCTTACCTTTCGCCGTGGCGCACATTCCGGTAACATTGGTCAAACAAGGATTGTGAAATAAAATTTCTTTTGTTCTTTTGTTACACATGATCCAGATCAAGTTTTTCTGAGTCACCCCCGCTCTATAATCGACTCAGAAAGCGATTTAGTAAGGCATGTGAAAAAGCTGTTGCAACGATACCGCCTTGACAGGGCGACTATAATTGCCGGGCATTGCCAACGTCT
The DNA here is from genome assembly GCF_041929505.1 of Aeromonas sp. MdU4. Taxonomy (NCBI): domain Bacteria; kingdom Pseudomonadati; phylum Pseudomonadota; class Gammaproteobacteria; order Aeromonadales; family Aeromonadaceae; genus Aeromonas; species Aeromonas sp. MdU4. The sequence continues at coordinate 165,676 of NZ_JBHFMW010000001.1, forward strand.
TACTAAACAGTTTTCAAATAATCAGGAGATAAACATGGCAGTAACCAATTTGGCTGAACTGGATGCACTGGTCGCCCGCGTTAAAGAAGCCCAGCGTGAATTCGCCAGCTTCTCACAAGAGCAGGTAGACAAGATCTTCCGTGCCGCCGCCCTGGCCGCCAACAACGCCCGTATCCCCCTGGCCCAGATGGCCGTGGAAGAATCCGGTATGGGTATCATCGAAGACAAGGTTATCAAGAACCACTTCGCCTCCGAATACATCTACAACAAGTACAAAGAAGAGAAGACCTGCGGCATTCTGAGCGAAGACTCTCAGATGGGCACCATCACCATCGCCGAACCGGTAGGTATCATCTGTGGTATCGTTCCGACCACCAACCCGACCTCTACTGCGATCTTCAAATCCATGATCGCGCTCAAGACCCGCAACGCCATCATCTTCTCCCCGCACCCCCGTGCCAAGAACTCCACCAATACCGCAGCCAAGCTGGTACTGGATGCAGCCATTGCCGCCGGTGCACCGAAAGACATCATCGGCTGGATCGACCAACCGTCCGTTGAGCTCTCCAACGCCCTGATGAAACACGAAGACATCAACCTGATCCTGGCCACCGGTGGCCCGGGCATGGTGAAAGCTGCTTACTCCTCTGGTAAGCCTGCTATCGGTGTGGGTGCCGGTAACGTGCCTATCGTTATCGACGAGACCGCCGACGTGAAACGTGCTGTTGCGTCCGTGCTGATGTCCAAGACTTTCGATAACGGCGTTGTCTGTGCTTCCGAGCAAGCTGTCATCGTGGTTGATGCCATTTACGACCAGGTTAAAGAGCGCTTTGCATCTCACAAGGGCCACGTGCTCTCCAAAGAAGATGCTGACAAGGTGCGTAAAGTCATCCTGATCAACGGTGCCCTGAACGCCAACATCGTTGGCCAACCGGCTACCAAGATTGCCGAGATGGCAGGCGTGACTGTACCGGCTGATACCAAGATCCTGATCGGTGAAGGCGCCAAGCTGTGTGCAGAAGATGAGTTTGCTCACGAGAAATTGTCCCCGCTGCTCGGTATGTTCCGTGCAAGCACCTTCGAAAACGCCGTTGATATGGCCTGTGACATGGTCAACATCGGTGGTATCGGCCACACCTCCGGTCTGTACACCGACCAGGACCGCAACGCTGACCGCATCAAGTACTTCGGCGACAAGATGAAGACTGCGCGGATCCTGATCAACACTCCGTCTACCCAAGGCGGTATCGGTGACCTGTACAACTTCGCCATGGCACCGTCCCTGACCCTGGGTTGCGGCTCCTGGAGCGGTAACTCCATCTCCGAAAACGTGGGTCCGAAGCACCTGATCAACAAGAAGACAGTCGCAAAACGGGCAGAAAACATGCTGTGGCACAAACTTCCGAAATCCATCTACTTCCGTCGTGGTTCCCTGCCGATCGCTCTGAGCGACCTGGAAGGTAAAAAGCGTGCCATGGTTGTGACCGACCGCTTCCTGTTCAACAACGGCTACGCCGATGAACTGGTCCGTCTGCTGAAAGCACAGAACATGGAAGTGGAAGTGTTCTACGAAGTAGAAGCCGACCCGACCCTGGCTGTGGTTCGCAAGGGTGCCGAGATGGCCAACTCCTTCAAACCGGACGTTATCCTGGCGCTGGGCGGTGGTTCACCGATGGATGCTGCCAAGATCATGTGGGTAATGTACGAGCACCCGAACACTGCGTTCGAAGATCTGGCCATGCGCTTCATGGACATCCGCAAGCGTATCTACAAGTTCCCGAAAATGGGCGTGAAGGCCGAACTGGTCTGTATCACCACCACTTCCGGTACTGGCTCTGAAGTCACTCCGTTTGCAGTAGTAACCGATGAAGTGACTGGTCAGAAGTATCCGCTGGCTGACTACGAGCTGACCCCGAACATGGCCATCGTTGATGCCAACCTGGTCATGGGTATGCCGAAGTCCCTGTGTGCCTTCGGTGGTATCGATGCCGTGACTCACGCCATGGAAGCCTATGTTTCCGTACTGGCTAACGAGTACTCCGATGGCCAGGCGCTGCAAGCCCTGAAAATGCTGAAAGAGTACCTGCCGTCCAGCTACCAGAACGGTGCCAACGACCCGGTTGCTCGCGAGAAAGTACACAACGCTGCTACCATCGCCGGTATCGCATTCGCCAACGCCTTCCTGGGTGTGTGCCACTCCATGGCTCACAAGCTGGGTGCTGAATTCCACATTCCGCACGGTCTGGCCAACGCCCTGCTGATCAGCAACGTGATCCGCTACAACGCCAACGACAACCCGACCAAGCAGACTGCGTTCTCCCAGTACGACCGTCCGCAAGCTCGCCGTCGTTACGCTGAAGTCGCTGACCACCTGGGTCTGACTGCTGCCGGTGACCGCACCGCTGCCAAGATCGAGAAGCTGCTGGCATGGCTGGACGAACTGAAAGCCACTCTGGGCATCCCGGCCTCCATCCGCGAAGCTGGTGTAGCCGAGGCTGACTTCCTGGCCAAAGTTGACCAGCTGGCTATCGAAGCCTTCGATGACCAGTGCACCGGCGCCAACCCGCGCTACCCGCTGATCAGCGAGCTGAAAGCCATCCTGATGGACACCTACTACGGCCGTCCGTTCACCGAAGGCGCTGCCGCTCCGGCTGCTGCCCCGGTTGAAACCAAGGCTGAAGGCAAGAAGAAGTCCAAGTAATCTCGCCTGAGTAGAAATAGAAAGCCCGCGCACTGCGCGGGCTTTTTTTATGGCTTAACCAGCCACACTCTGTTGCCTCTTCTTCATCACCAGGGAGCACGCAAAGCGGGCCTGAACGCGATAGCAAGAGCTTTGGATGGGAAATCCCCCCTCCCCTACACCATTTCACTGATGAAACAGTTCAGCCTCGAGTCGCTTCCACTTTGCAACAATACAAGGTGTGAAGCAGAGCATCGATAGCGGCTGACTCCATCGACACAACCGACATCACATTCACCTCAATGCTGTTAATGATCTCCTCTCTTGGCCCCTTGCGCCATGCATCACTTTGGTAAAACGCATGCAAAGAGCGCTCTCGCTGCTCAGGGCTCTCAAACGCTCGCACCAACAGATAGCAATCCGGATCATGGTCAGACTGGCCGTGCGTGACCACATCAATACCCGCCGCCTGATGTAAAGGCACACTGATATTCAGCATGATCTGATAAAACCGATTACCGGTACCTGATCGCAGGGTGTATTGGAGAAACTCGACGGTTTTCATTGCAGTACTCGCTCATCATCCAGCTACAAGGACACGCGGAAAGCCTGTTCGAGCTTTATCGCAAGGGATTGGGATAGAGGCTATGACCATGATTGTTGCACTTTTGCGACAATAAAAAAAATGGCAGCCATCAGGCTGCCATTGCAAGGAGTGCGATGGGCGATTACAGGGTCGCCGCCACTTCGTCGGAGATGGAACCGTTGTGGTAAACCTCCTGCACGTCGTCCAGATCTTCCAGCATGTCGATGAGACGCATCAACTTGGGTGCAGTTTCTGCATCCAGCTCGGCTTCGGTGGAAGGGATCATGGTCACTTCAGCGCTCTCGGCCTTGAAGCCAGCAGCTTCCAGACCATCCAGCACGGTACCGAAGTCGTTCGGGGTGGTATACACCTCGATGGAGCCATCCTCTTCGGTGACCACGTCATCGGCACCTGCTTCCAACGCGGCATCCATCAGGGCATCTTCGTCCACGCCAACGAAGGTCAGCAGACCTTTCTTGCTGAACAGATAGGCGACGGAGCCGTCGGTACCCAGGTTGCCACCGCACTTGCTGAAGGCGTGACGCACTTCAGCAACGGTACGGTTACGGTTGTCGGTCAGGCACTCGACCATCACGGCAGAGCCAGCCGGGCCGTAACCTTCGTATACGATGGTCTCGAGCTGTTCACCATCGCCACCACCGGCGCCACGCTGGATGGCACGGTTGATGGTGTCGCGGGTCATGTTGTTGGTCAGGGCGGCAGTCACCGCAGCACGCAGACGCGGGTTGTTGGCCGGATCCGGGTCACCAAGACGCGCGGAAGTGGTGATTTCGCGGATCAGCTTGGTGAAGATCTTGCCACGCTTGGCATCCTGAGCGGCCTTGCGGTGTTTGATGTTGGCCCATTTACTGTGACCTGCCATAGAGACTCTCCGTTATTTTTTAAATGTCAGTAACACTGATCATGACTAACCCAAGGGAAACACAGAGGCCGCACGACGGCGGCCTCCGGTGCCGGTATCGGCTTACTCGTCACCCTTGACGGTGGTTGCAATCGCCAGCTCGCCCAGTTGGGCGGCGTTGGCAAGGCTGGGGGCGTCTGTCATCAGACAGGCGGCCGCGGTCGTTTTCGGGAAGGCGATGACGTCCCGAATGTTTTCGGTGCCGGTCAGCAGCATGCTGAGGCGGTCCAGACCGAAGGCCAGACCGGCGTGCGGCGGGGTACCGTACTTCAGGGCATCCAGCAGGAAGCCGAACTTCAGGCGCTGCTCGGCCGGGGTGATACCCAGGATATCGAACACGGTGGACTGCATTTCGCTGTTGTGGATACGGACAGAACCGCCACCCACTTCGTAACCGTTGATCACCATGTCGTAGGCGTTGGCGTAAGCCGCCACCGGGTTGGCTTTCAGATCGCTCGGGCCCATGTTGCTCGGTGCGGTGAACGGGTGGTGCATGGCAGCCAGACCGCCTTCGCCATCTTCCTCGAACATCGGGAAGTCGATGACCCACAGCGGCTTCCAGCTGTTCTCCAGCAGACCCAGATCGCGACCCACTTTCAGACGCAGGGCGCCCATGGCATCGCAGACCACTTTCTTGGAGTCAGCGCCGAAGAAGATGATGTCGCCGTCAGCTGCGCCGGTACGGGCCAGGATCTCGCGCACGATCTCGTCAGAGAGGAACTTGGCAACCGGAGACTGCACGCCTTCGAGGCCGTTGGCCGCTTGGTTGACCTTCATCCAGGCCAGGCCCTTGGCACCGTAGATGCCGACAAACTTGGTGTACTCGTCGATCTGTTTGCGAGAGAGCTCGGCGCCGCCCGGGACTTTCAGGGCTGCCACACGGCCTTTCGGATCGTTGGCAGGGCCGGCGAACACGGCGAACTCGACGGCGGTCAGCAGATCTGCCACATCGACCAGCTCCATCGGCAGACGCAGATCCGGCTTGTCGGAGCCGAAGCGACGCATGGCTTCGTCGAAGGTCATGATCGGGAAGTCGCCCAGATCCACGTTCAGGATGTGCAGCCACAGCTTGCGGATCATCTCTTCCATCACTTCACGCACTTGCGGTGCGGTCATGAAGGAGGTCTCCACGTCGATCTGGGTGAATTCCGGCTGGCGGTCGGCACGCAGGTCTTCGTCACGGAAGCACTTGACGATCTGGTAGTAACGGTCGAAGCCGGACATCATCAGCAGCTGCTTGAACAGTTGCGGAGATTGCGGCAGAGCGTAGAACTTGCCTTTGTGCACACGGCTCGGTACCAGATAGTCACGGGCACCTTCCGGGGTGGCCTTGGTCAGCATCGGGGTCTCGATATCGAGGAAGCCGTGCTCGTCCATGAAGCGGCGTACGAAGGCGCTGGCCTTGGCACGGGTCTTCAGGTACTTGGCCATCTCGGGGCGACGCAGATCCAGATAGCGATACTTGAGGCTGATCTCTTCGCTGTTGACCTGGTTGAAGTCAAGGGGCAGCGGCTCGGCACGGTTGATGATGTTGAGCTCGTGGGCGAACACTTCGATGGCACCGGTGGCCATATCGCTGTTGCGCTGGGAGTCCGGACGGGTGCGCACCATGCCGGTCACCTGGATGCAGAACTCGCCACGCAGCTCGGAGGCCAGGGCGAATGCTTCCGGCTTGTCCGGATCGAAGAATACCTGAACGATCCCTTCGCGATCGCGCATATCGATAAAGATCAGACCGCCGAGATCACGACGACGATGAACCCAACCGCACAATGTAATGGTCTGCCCTGCATGGGCCTCATTGACCTGTCCGCAATAGATAGAGCGCATGGACTTCTTCCTTCGAAATTGTAGAGAGACGGTTAACCTTGGGCCGCCGGGCACGACTGGCAAGCACCGTCTGTCTCACAGCTGGCCAGATTCTTTTTCTTACCCGGTTTGAAATCAGTCTCGTACCATCCGGTTCCCTTGAGCCGGAAGCCTGCCGCCGATATCAGCTTGACCAGATTCGGCTTGCTACAGGCCGGACAGTCGGTCAGGGGGGCATCGGAAAGCTTTTGCAGTTTTGCCAATTCATGGCCACAGACGTCGCAACGATATTCGTAGATAGGCATGGGTCACAAGAAATTGAAAAACAAAAGGGCTGGCATTATAGAGGAAAACCCCCTTTTGGGTAAAATGGCCAGCAGCCTCCTTTCGCCAGTTTTTTGCACTCGATGGCAAAAAGTGGCAAAAAAACGGGCCCGAATTCACCAAGAGCAGAGAGAGACGTCGCCATGAGCCTCTATTTGGGCCTGCCGCAGTGGTCCCACCCCAGCTGGCCGGGCCAGTTGCTGGGCCTTGGCGCCAAGCCTGCCGAACACCTTGCCCACTACGCCACCGTGTTTAATTCGGTAGAGGGCAACACCACCTTCTATGCCCTGCCGACGCCCGATACGGTGCAGCGCTGGGCCGATGCAGTGCCTGCCGACTTTCGTTTCAACTTCAAGTTTCCGCAAACCATCAGCCACCAGAGCGATCTGGTGAGCGCAGACAAACAGGTAGCCGACTTTATCCGGCTGCTCGCCCCGCTCCACGACAAGCTGGGGCTGCTCACCCTGCAACTGCCAGCCCGCTTCGGGCCGGAGGGGTTGCCCCGGCTGGCGGCCTTTATCGAGCGACTGCCGCGGGCGTTTCGCTACGCTCTTGAGGTTCGTCACCCCGACTTTTTCGCCAAAGGCGACGCCGAACGAGCCCTGAACCGGCTGTTGATGGAGCAAGGAGTCAACCGGGTGATGCTCGACAGTCGCCCGCTCTTTTCGGTGCAAGCCTCGACAGCAGCCCTTGTTGATGCCCAGGGCAAGAAGCCGCGCCTGCCGGTACATCTGCTGGCCACCGCCAGAGCCCCCATGGTGCGCTTTATCGGCCTGCCGGATCCGGCGGCCAACCACCCCTTCCTGCCGAGCTGGCTCCCCCACTGGCGCCAGTGGCTGAGCGAGGGCAAGGATCTCTACCTCTTTATACATACCGCCGACAACGCCCAGGCACCGGAGCTGGCCCGCCAGATCACCCGTTTGCTGGGAGAGGAAATGGCCCCCTGGCCGGGGGAAAACGATCGCGCACGGCAGGGAGTGCTGCCCTTTTAGCCAGTGCATTCTCAAGCCCGCGGCGTATGGTAAAAATTCCGCTTTTTTGTGGCGAGGCAAGCCTTGGCGTCAAGACAAACGGCCATCAATCCTCTACACTAGCGCCCCAAGTAAGGGTCCGGAACATGGCCCATACGAACGGGATCGGTCCAAAGGATTTCACGACCAGCCACCCCGTTCGTAAACAGGTGATAAATCTACTCTGATGGGTATCACCCAACGACTCAATTGAACAATACAGCCGGTATCCCCCGACTGTCAGGTTGCGCCAGCATGCAGACCAAAGACCAAATTTTTGCCGCCCCGATCGCCCGATTGGGAGACTTCTGTTTTGACGAACAGGTCGTCGACGTATTTCCCGACATGATCCAGCGCTCGGTGCCGGGTTACAGCAACATCATCTCCGCCATCGGCATGATGGCCGCACGCTACGCCCAACCCGAGAGCCGGCTCTATGATCTGGGCTGTTCACTGGGCGCCGCCACTCAGGCGATGCGCCGTCATATCAGCCAGCCCGGCTGCCGGATCACCGCGGTGGATCTCTCCCACCCGATGATCGAGCGCGCCCGCGCCCACCTCTCCGGTTTCAAATCCGAAGTGCCGGTGGAGCTGGTGGAAGCGGATATCTGTGACATCGAGATCGAGAACGCCTCCGTGGTGGTGCTCAACTTCACCCTGCAGTTTGTCGAGCCCGAGAAACGGGCTGCCCTGATCCAGCGCATTCACGACGGTCTGCGCCCGGGCGGGATCCTTATTCTGAGCGAGAAGTTCCGCTTCGAAGATGAGCCGGTCAACGATCTGCTCATCGAGCTGCACCTCGATTTCAAGCGGGCCAATGGCTATAGCGAGCTGGAGATCAGCCAGAAACGTACCGCCCTGGAGAACGTGATGCGCACCGACAGCCTGGAGACTCACCACGCCCGCCTGCGCGACGCCGGTTTCATCCATCAGGATCTCTGGTTCCAGTGCTTCAACTTCGGCTCCATGATTGCCATCAAATCCAGCGACGCCCAGCCATGATCGACTTTGCCAACTTTTATCAACTGATCGCCAAGAACCGGCTGAGCCACTGGCTGCATACCCTGCCCGCCCAGCTGCACGCCTGGCAACACGATAACCAGCATGGCGATCTGCCGCGCTGGAACCGCGCCCTCAACAAGCTGCCGGTCGTTGCGCCCGGTCAGGTCGAGCTGCACAGACGGGTCGAGATAGGCTCCCCTGAGAGCCTGAGTGAGGGAGAGCGCAAAAAGGTTGAGAGCCTGCTGCGCCACTTCATGCCCTGGCGCAAGGGGCCGTTCACCGTGCACGGCATCCACATCGATACCGAGTGGCGCTCCGACTGGAAGTGGGATCGGGTGCTGCCCCATATCAGCCCGCTGGCAGGCCGTTACGTGCTGGATGTGGGCTGCGGCAGCGGCTACCACCTCTGGCGCATGGTCGGTGAAGGGGCCAAACTCGCGGTCGGCATCGACCCGAGCCCGCTGTTTCTCTGCCAGTTCGAGGCCATTCGCCACTTTACCGGCGGTGATCAGCGCGCCCACCTGTTGCCACTCGGCATTCAGGAGCTGCCGGAGCTGCGGGCATTCGACACCGTCTTCTCCATGGGGGTGCTCTATCACCGCAAATCCCCCATCGAGCACATCGAGCAGCTGCGCAATCAATTGAAAGATGATGGCGAGCTGGTGCTGGAGACGCTAGTGGTCGATGGCGGGGTCAATGAGGTACTGGTGCCTACCGATCGTTACGGCAAGATGCGCAACGTCTGGTTTATCCCCTCAAGTAGCGCCCTCAAACTGTGGGTCGAACGCTGCGGTTTTACCGACGTGCGGATCGTAGACGAGAATATGACCAGCACCGACGAACAGCGTCGTACCGACTGGATGATTAATGAATCCCTGAGTGATTATCTGGACCCAGACAATCCGGCACTCACGGTTGAAGGATACCCGGCGCCAAAACGTGCCGTACTGATTGCCCGCAAGGCCAAAGACTAGCCGATGGCGATTCAGGAAGTTACACTGACCCAATTCCAGGAAGCACAGTTAAATGAATGACATGAAAAGCAAATTAAAAGGAATGACCCTGCTCTCCCTGCTTAGTCTCGGCGGGTGTGTCAATATGGAAAAAGCGCCTCAGGTTCCTGCTCTGACACTGGCCGAGCTTCGTAGCGAACTTAACCAGAGCGAACAGCGCCTGCAAACATCCATGGAACAGCAACAGAAGCAGTATGTGCAGCAACAGCACCTGCTGGTTCAGCTCAACACCGATGTGACCAATATGAAAGAGTCAGTCAAGCAAGTAGACAACAAACTCGCCACCCTGCCCGTCGAGCCCCCCAAGCCAATGGCCGTGCCAACCGATAAATGCCCGGCACCCAATCAGGGCCACACCCTGGACGGCAAGCTGATGGTCGGTGAAGCGGAGTGGATCTGGGTCGATGCCGCCAACGACGCTTTCCAGGCGCGGGTCGACACCGGTGCCACCACCTCCTCCATCAGCGCCCAAGAGATCACCATTTTCGAGCGCAATGGCAAAAACTGGGTGCGCTTCTTCCTGAGCCATCAGGATGTGGATGACAAGATCCAGATCGAAGCCCCGCTGGTACGCCACGTGCGGGTACGTCAGGCCTCTGCCGACGATCTCGACCGCCGTCCGGTGGTGCGTTTGGCGGTGCGGATCGGCGACATGACCGAGAAGGCCGAATTTACCCTGAAAGATCGTAGTGACATGGCCTTCCCCGTGCTGCTGGGCCGTGAATTTTTGAAAGATATCGCCGTGGTTGATGTGGCCCGCGAATATATCCAACCCAAACCCAAGCTCAAGGATGTGAAATAATCCATGGTTTCCCGTAAGCCGTTCTATTTGCTGGTAGCCCTGCTGTACATTGTCGGCCTGGGGATGACGATCTATCACCACATCGCGTTGGACGTACCGCTGACGCCCGGTGAAAAGCGCCAGATCTGGTCTATCGAAGCCAAGCTAGAGTTCGAGGCGACCGGTGATCCGGTGATCGCATCGTTGGCCATTCCCGGTACCCAACCCGGCTTTACCCTGATGAACGAGAACGCCGCCAGCCCCGGTTACGGTCTCTCCTTCGTCGAGAAGGATGGCGATTCCCGCGCCGAGTGGTCGATCCGCAGCGCTTCCGGCCGTCAGGAGCTCTACTACCGCGTCGACATGATGGCGGATGTTCATGCCAAACCGGCCGCCAATCCGCAACCGCCCGCCATCGAGAAGCAGATCGAGAGCGAGCCTTACGCCACCGCGATGAAGCAGATCCTGGAACGCGCCCAGGAGCGCTCCGCCGACGGCTACACCCTGACTCGCGAGATCATCAAGGAGATCGGGAAGCAGGAGCAGAACGCCGAACTGCTGAAAAAGCACAAGAGTCGCGCCAACCTGGTCGCCGAACTGCTCAACAATGCCGATGTGCCAACCCGCGTGGTCCATGCCCTGAATCTGGAAGATGGCCGCCGTCGTCAGGAGCTGGTGGACTACCTGCAAGTATTCAACAGCCCGACCGACTACAAGCTGTTCAACCCGCAAACCGGTGAACAGGGTCGTCCCGCCAACCTGCTGCTGTGGGAGTACAACTCCGGCGCGCTGCTGGACGTAACCGGTGGTCACAACTCCCGCGTCAGCTTCTCGATGATCGAGCAAGAGCAGCCGGTGAGCGTGGCGCTGGCCCAGAAGTTTGAAAAATCAGAGATGATGAACTTCTCCATCCACAGCCTGCCGCTGGAAGAGCAGACCCTGTTCAAGGGCTTGCTGCTGATCCCCATTGGCGTGCTGATGGTGGTATTCCTGCGGGTCATCGTCGGTATCAAGACCTCCGGTACCTTTATGCCGGTGCTGATCGCGGTCGCCTTTATCCAGACCCAGCTCATCACCGGTCTGGTCGGCTTCCTGCTGATCGTCGGCACCGGTCTGGTGATCCGCTCCTATCTGTCGCGGCTTAACCTGCTGCTGGTCGCCCGAATATCCGCGATCATCATCATGGTGATCTCGATGATCGGTATTTTCTCCGCCTTTGCCTTCAAACTGGGGCTGACCGATGGCATGAAGATCACCTTCTTCCCGATGATCATCCTCTCCTGGACCATCGAGCGGATGTCCATCCTGTGGGAAGAAGAGGGCCCGAAAGAGGTATTCCGCCAAGGGGGGGGGTCTCTGCTGGTGGCCGTCATCGCCTATCTGGCCATGGATAACGAACTGATCCGTCACCTCACCTTCAACTTCCTCGGCCTGCAGCTGGTGCTGATGGCGACCGTGCTGTTGATGGGTAACTACACCGGCTACAAGCTGAGCGAACTGAAGCGCTTCAAACCGCTGGTAGACGAGATCAAATCGGGTGCCACTCCGGGTAAGGACAAGTAACAGATGTGGTTCTGGGAAAAGTACACCACCCCGTGGAGCCTGTCGCAGGCAGGCATCCTCGGTATGAACAAACGCAACCACTCCTATATCAGCCGCTACAATCCGCGCAGCCTCTACCCGCTGGTGGATGACAAACTGCAGACCAAGCGTATCGCGCTGGATGCGGGCGTCACGGTGCCGGAATTGATCGGCACCATCCGCGCCCAGCACGATGTGGGCCGCATCACCGAGCTGGTCAAGGATTGGCCGGGTTTCTGCATCAAGCCGGCACGGGGTTCGGGCGGCAAGGGGATCCTGGTGATCCTGCGTCAGGAAGATGGTCTCTTCTACAAACCCAACGGCAGTGCCAGCAACGGTCAGGATCTGGAGCGCCACGTCTCCAACATTCTGGCGGGGCTCTATTCGCTCGGCGGCAAGCCCGACGTGGCGCTGGTAGAAGGCCTTATCAACTTCGATGATGTCTTTGACGGCTACTCGTTCGAAGGGGTGCCCGATGCCCGGGTGATCATCTTTAAGGGCTTCCCGGTGATGGCGATGATGCGCCTCTCCACCTCGGCCTCCGATGGCAAGGCGAACCTGCACCAGGGTGCTGTCGGTGTGGGTCTGTGCCTGCGTACCGGTCGCGCCCTGCGGGCGGTGCAGTTTGGCAATCCGCTGCGCCACCATCCGGATACCGGCCTCGACCTCTATGAGCTTCAGGTGCCCCACTGGGATACCTTGCTGACGCTGGCGGCCTCCTGCTACGAGATGTCGGGTCTGGGTTATATCGGTACCGACATGGTGCTCGACAAGTTCCGCGGCCCCATGCTGCTGGAGCTCAACGCCCGCCCGGGCTTGGCCATTCAGATCGCCAACGGCCGTGGTCTGGTGCCCAACCTCAAGACCATCGAGAAGCTGGGTCAGGTGAAGATGAACGTCGAGCAGCGAGTCAACTTCGCCAAGGAACACTTCGGGATCTTTGACGAATAGTCCTGCTCCCCTGTCCAGAGCGCGCCCATGGCGCGCTTTTTTTATGACTATTTTCCTCTATCAAGCCAGCCTCGAGCCATCGCCAACAACGCGCTGCGGCGACCCATTCCTCGCCGATGCGGGCAAAAGCGGACGACGGTATCACATGCCCCTCGCATCTCTGCCTCTCTCAGGGCATGACCAGTCCAGCCTAGATTATTGCAAATTGTGGGCGATAAACTTTCTGACTGTTGCACCTGTGAAACAAGATGGCAATCCGCGCAATACTTTGCTCATCAAGGCCAGAGAGCATTCACCATCCGATCCACTGCCACCAGTCGGCAGATCCGGCATGTCACATAAGCAACGAGAGATCAGCGCGCCAATGAAAGCAGCAAGACAGGAATTGCGAGCATAAAAAAAACCGATGCCAAGGCATCGGTTTTTCATTATCCGGTATACAACCCGATTACAGGGAAGCAGCGTTCTCGGACAGGTACTTGGCAACGCCATCCGGAGAGGCGGTCATGCCTTTTTTGCCTTTTTCCCACTGAGCCGGGCACACTTCGCCGTGCTCTTCGTGGAATTGCAGGGCGTCGACCATGCGCAGCATCTCGTCGATGTTGCGGCCCAGCGGCAGATCGTTGACAACCTGGTGACGAACGACACCGTTCTTGTCGATCAGGAAAGAGCCACGGAAAGCAACGCCCGCTTCCGGATGCTCAACGTCATAGGCTTTGCAGATCTCGTGCTTGATGTCAGCAACCAGCGGGTACTTGACCGGGCCGATGCCACCATCTTCGATCTTGGTGTTGCGCCAGGCGTTGTGGGAGAACTCGGAGTCGATAGAGACACCGATAACTTCCACACCGCGCTTGTTGAACTCTTCCAGACGGTGATCGAAGGCAATCAGCTCGGACGGGCAAACGAAAGTGAAGTCGAGCGGATAGAAGAACAGGACGGCAGCTTTGCCTTTGATGTGGGAAGAGAGGTTGAAAGAGTCAACGATCTCGCCATTGCCCAGAACAGCAGCGGCGGTAAAATCAGGTGCGGGACGGCCTACCAATACCATATTCAATTCCTCTTGATGTGAAGTGAACAATCCAGTCAGGATTGGGCTACCTAGAGCCAAGTCCATCTAATTCAAGCGACAAACTATAGACCCGATGGTAGATTAGTAAATCAAATTAAATAGATAGCGTTAATCGGGTTTTTCTATGCAACGTTGGCCCAGCCTCAAACAGCTGCAATATCTGGTCGCTCTCGACGAGCACAAAAATTTCAACCGCGCCGCCAAGGCCTGTCATGTCAGCCAGTCGACCCTGAGTACCGGGATCCAGACACTGGAGGAGATGATGAACCTGCAACTGGTGGAGCGGGACCACAAGAGCTTCATTATGACCCCTGTCGGCATGGAAATCGTCGAGCGGGCTCGCAATTTGCTCTCCGATGCGCGAGATCTGATGGAACTCGGCCTCAATCAGGGTGGGGTGATGCAGGGCACGGTGCGGCTCGGCTGCATCCCCACCATTGCCCCCTTCCTCCTGAGCAAGCTGCTCAAAGAGTGCAGCAAGGCCTATCCCGAGCTGGAACTGCTACTGCGGGAAGACACCACCAGCAATCTGCTCAAGCAACTGGAGCAGGGGCAGCTCGACCTACTGATCCTCGCCCTGCCCATCGAGATCGGCGGCTTTCACTGCAAGACCGTCGGTCAGGACCCGTTCCACATGGTGATGCCCGCCAGCATGGCGGCTGGCCTGCACACCCCGTTCGACTACAAGGAGCTGCCCAACCAGAGCATCTTCCTGCTGGAGCGGGAGCACTGCCTCACCGAGCATGCGGTGAGCGCCTGTCGCCTGCGGGACAAGAGCAAGATCAACCCGTTCGCCGCCACCAGTCTGCATACTCTGGTGCAAATGGTGGAGGCCGGGCTTGGCACCACCTTCCTGCCGCAGATGGCGATCGACGCCGGTATTCTCGACAACTCCGATCTGGTCGCCATCCCGCTGCCCGGTGAACACCCCTACCGCGAGATCGGGCTGGTGTGGCGCCCCAGCACCACCCGGGTGCAGACCTTCTACAAGCTGGCGGAGCTGCTCAAACCGTTGATCAGCCCCGTCTCCTGACACCAGACCCCAAACGCCAGCCACCGTGCTGGCGTTTTTTTGCAACAAAACGACCATTTTTGTCACATGTAGCTAGGTATCTGACCAATACCTTGTTTATGATGGAAAAGTTGTCGTGCCGAACGTGTCCTGTTACACCTGTTTTGCCACGTTTGTTCTGGAGAATGTGCCCCGATGTACCGTCCGTTGCTGCTCATCCTGCTGACCCTGCTGCTGGCCGCCTGTTCCAGTACGCCGGAGCCGCCTGCCCCGCGCCAGAGCAGTGCATTTGACGGTTTCTACCAACAGTGGCGTGGTGTCCCCTACCGGATGGGCGGTGCCAGCCGTGCTGGCCTCGACTGCTCCGCCTTCACCCAACTCGCCTATAGCCAGGTGCTGGGGGTCAATCTGCCAAGAACCACCGAATCCCAAGCCAGTATCGGCCAACCGGTGGATCGCTACCGGTTGCAGCACGGTGATCTGGTCTTCTTCAAGACCGGTTGGCAGCAATATCATGTTGGGGTCTACACCGGGGCCGGTGAGTTTATCCACGCCTCCACCAGCAAAGGGGTGATCCGCTCCCGCCTCGACAATGTCTACTGGAACAGTCGCTACTGGCAGGCGCGCCGTCTGACCCTGTAACGGGTCATATGGCTGCTCGCTGCACAAGATTGACTCCGTCAGAGTCCGTCAATCCTTGTCGTTATCTCGGGACGTACACCTGCGCTTATAACTCAATTGGCCCCACAGCCTGCATATCACACCATTTTGTGATAAGGTGGTGGCCAATTTTTAACACTTTCGCGCTTTTCGCACGCGCTAACTGTCTGAATTGATAGTAATGGCCGTACTGAAGATGCCAACTCGCCAGATTGCACGGCAAAAGTGGACTGTGGTGCAACACCCCGGACGGGTTGCCCGCAGCGGCAGTATCAAGGGTGAAATGGATAAGGAGATCGAGCAATGAAACAGTATCAAAGCTGGCTGGGGCAATACCTGATGAGTCGTCGTGATGGTGACCATGCCATGGCATGCGAGATGGCAAGCTCCATCTGCGAGTTCTGGCAGCAACAGGGGGATGACACCGAACTGGACAAGTGGCAGCAGATTTACCAAAACCATCTGGAAAAGACCACCTGATACCGACCGTCGCCTTGCTGCCAGCCATCAGGTCATGGCAGCAAGGCGACAAGCCACTCTGGTTCTGGCCATATTGCCCCCCGCCAAGCCCGCCACCTTCCCCGCAGCATCAGCGTTTTCGTCAATCAAAAAGCGGTAATGCCAGCCTTGTTCATCCCATCTCCCCGGCCATTCCCTGTGCCCAGTCGATAAAAGCCTGGATCTTGGGGCACTCGCGGTTGGGCAGGGTTGCCATGTAGTAACGCTGCTCACACTTGACCTCCCGTCCCGGAAAGGGAGCCACCAGTTCGTTGCGCGCCAGCCGCTTGCTCACCAGATTCTTGCGCCCCATGGCGACCCCGGCGTGATTCATGGCGGCGATGATGGCGAGATCCGAGCGATCAAAGCCCATGCTCAGCTGACACGCCTCAAGAGTGACCCCCGTCTGGCGGGCCCAGCTGCTCCACTCATCGGTATCGGAGTCAAATCCCCACGCCTGCCGATCATGGAGCAAACGACACTGGGACAAGTTGACGGGATTGCCGGTTAGCCCGTGCTGCTCGGCATATTCCGGGCTGCAGACTGGCAGCATGTACTCATCCATCAGCGGATGGATAGCGAGTCGCTCCGGGGTTTTCCCATCAAAATAAAGAGTTAAATCAATACCATATCCGTGCAGATTGATGTTCTCGTTGCCGGTGATGATATTCAACTCGATCTGCGGGTAGAGCCGGGAGAAATCCGCCAGCCTGGGCACCAGCCAGCACTGGGCGATGGAGGGGCGCGAATAGATGGTAAGGGTACCGGAGAGCTCCTGATTTTTGATCTCCAGGATCTCCTGATTGATGAACTCCAGCGAGGATTTGAGCGCCCAGAACACCCGCTGCCCCTCCGCCGTCAATACCACCTTGCGGTGAAAGCGCTCAAAGAGCTTAAACCCCAACTCCTCTTCCAGCGCACTGATCCGGTGACTGACGGCACTGGGGCTGAGTGACAGTTCATCGGCCGCCATAGCAAAAGATCCATAACGGGCTGCCGCCTCAAAGGTATGCAACTTGGCCAGCTGGTACCCGCTCAGCAGCTTGTTGCGCGATATGTAATTATCCCCGCGATACATTCATCCACCTCTCTGCAATAGCAGCCGATGATACACCCGCCAACCACTCTTTAGGGTTCACACATGAGAACCAAAAGATGCAATTTCGATGAGATGTGACGAATGTGGCACTTTTGCATCAACTCAGCTCATCCAACTGACGGATTTCATCATTTGTCAGGGAACCGCCAATTTCATTCAATAGTGCATAATCAATCACATATAACAGATGTCGAGGCGCAGTATGAGTTCAGAATTGTGGGTCATCGCAACATTGCTAAGTAGCATCATTCTTATCGTGGTCACCATAGTAAAGGGCAAGATCCACCCCTTTCTTGCCCTGTTGCTGGCCAGCTTCTATGTCGGCACCCTGATGGGGATGAACCCCCTCAAGATGGTCAATGCCATGGAAGAGGGCATTGGCGGCACCTTGGGCTTTCTCGCCGCCGTCATCGGCCTTGGCACCATACTCGGCAAGATGATGGAGGTGTCTGGCGCGGCGGAACGCATCGGTCTCGCCCTGCAACAGTGCCGCTGGCTCTCACCCCAGGTCATCATGGTGCTGGTGGGTCTGGTGTGCGGCATCACCCTGTTTGTCGAAGTCGGCGTGGTGCTGCTTATTCCGCTGGCCTTCTCCATCGCCCGCAAGACCAGAACCTCGTTGCTGACCCTGGCCATTCCGCTCTGTACCGCCCTGATGGCCGTGCACTGCATCGTGCCGCCTCACCCTGCCGCCCTCTATGTCACCAATCAGCTGGGTGCCGATATCGGTTCCGTCATCGTCTATGGTCTGGCGGTGGGCCTGTTTGCCTCACTGGTGGGCGGCCCGCTGTTCCTGAAACTGCTGGGCAAACGGGTACCGTTCAAGGAGGTGCCAGCCGCCTTTGCCGACATCAAGGCCCGCGATGAAGCAACTCTCCCTACCTTAAGCGCCTCGCTCTTCACCGTGCTGCTGCCCATCCTGCTGATGCTGGCCAAGACGGTTGCCGAACTCAACATGGATCACGCCAGCCACCTCTATGTCGTGCTGGAGTTTATCGGCAACCCCATCACTGCCATGTTTATCGCCGCCTTCACCGCCTACTACGTGCTGGGGATCCGCCAGCAGATGAAGATGGAAGGGCTGCTCGGCAAGACCGAGGAGTGCTTCTCCTCCATCGCCAACATTCTGCTCATCATCGGGGCGGGTGGTGCCTTCAACGGGGTACTCAAGGCAAGCGGCCTGGGCGATAGCCTGGCCACCATCCTCTCCCAGCTGGATATGCACCCCATTCTGCTGGCCTGGCTGGTCGCCATCGTGCTGCACGCTGCCGTAGGCTCCGCCACCGTTGCCATGATGGGTGCCACTGCCATTGTCTCCCCCATCATGGTGCACTACCCGAACATCAGCCCGGAGATCATGACCCTGGCCATCGGCTCAGGCGCCATTGGCTGCACCATGGTGACCGACTCCCTGTTCTGGCTGGTCAAACAGTATTGCGGTGCCACCCTGAACGAAACGCTCAAGTACTACACCACCGCCACCTTTGTTGCCTCCCTGATGGCACTGGCCGGTACTTTCCTGCTCTCCTATATCGTGTAACAAGACCGAGAACCCTATGAAAAACATCGACGTACAACAGCTCACCAACCAATTTCCGCTGGTGCAATCCCTGATTGATCTCGAGCAGGTCACCTGGTTCAACCCCAACGCCACCACCCTGGCAGTCGGTCTGCCCTATGTCGGGCTCGATAACAACAATGTGGCGGACGCTTCCGCCCGCCTGGCCCGCTTTGCCCCCTACATGTGCGAAGCCTTCCCGGAGACCCGCGTCAGCAATGGTATTCTGGAGTCCGAGATCGCTGCTATTCCGGCGATGCAGGCCACTCTCAACCAGCGTTACGGCGTTGAGGTCACCGGTCGACTGCTGCTGAAAAAAGACAGTCACCTGCCCATCTCCGGCTCCATCAAGGCCCGTGGCGGTATCTATGAGGTGCTGACCCATGCCGAACAGCTGGCCATCAAAGCCGGTCTGCTGCGGGAAGAGGATGACTACCGCAAACTGTTCACGGACGAGTTTCGCCAATTCTTCAGCCAGTACAGCATTGCGGTGGGCTCCACCGGCAACCTCGGCATGTCCATCGGCATCATGAGTGCCAAACTAGGCTTCACCGTCACCGTCCACATGTCGGCCGATGCGCGAGAGTGGAAAAAGCGCAAGCTGCGCGAGCACGGTGTCATCGTGGTCGAATATGCCGAGGATTACGGGGTGGCTGTAGAACAGGGGCGCAAAGAGGCCGAACGCGACCCCAACTGTTTCTTTATCGATGACGAGAACTCCCGCACCCTGTTCCTCGGCTACTCGGTCGCGGGCGAGCGAGTGAAAAAACAGTTCGACCAGATGGGCATCAAGGTGGATGCCGAGCACCCGCTGTTCGTCTATCTGCCCTGTGGCGTGGGCGGCGGCCCGGGCGGGGTGGCATTTGGTCTCAAGCTCGCGTTCGGTGACCATGTTCACTGCCTGTTTGCCGAGCCGACCCACTCCCCCTGCATGCTGCTGGGGGTACACACCGGGCTGCACGACGCGATTGCCGTGCAGGATCTGGGCATCGACAACCTCACCGCCGCCGACGGCCTCGCGGTAGGGCGTGCCTCCGGTTTCGTCGGCCGCGCCATGGAGCGGCTGCTCGATGGCTTCTACACCCTGAGCGATCAGGAGATGTATGACCTGCTGGGGCTGCTGGCGCGCGATGAGCAGATCAAACTCGAACCTTCTGCTCTGGCTGGCATGGCTGGCCCGTGGCGCATCGCGGCCAACCCCGAGTGGCAAGCCACGCGTGGTTTTGATGCCACCACCATGGCACAGGCCACCCATCTGGTATGGGCCACCGGCGGTGGCATGGTCCCCGCCGAAGAGATGGCCAAATACCTGGCTACCGCCCGGATCTAAGCTGTTTTGCCACATTTAACAACCAATAAACCCGCCATCACGGCGGGTTTTCTGTTTTGGGAACAAGGGGATGGAGCTGATCCGTTACAATCCGTGGCGACAATTTCCCCAAGTTGGTCAGTTTGTGCTAAAATGGCGCTCGTTTTTTGACATCTCGCGTCACGTTCGCCGCCAGATTGCCTATCGGGCTCTCTGCCCGGGTCGTGACTCTGCACCATCATGCCTGATGAGGTCACCCCTAATGGCGAGCCATCCGGTTCCCATCAGAGATGGGCACCATCACGGGCACATGAGATAAGGAGATCGGGTAATGAAACAATATCAAAGCTGGCTGGGAGATTATCTGATGAGTCGCCGTGACGGAGATCACGCGATGGCCTCGGAGCTCGCCAACACCATCTGCGCCTTTTGGAAGGCACAGGGAGACGACGCAGAAACCAGCAAATGGCAGCAGCGCTATCAGCAACACGTAGAGCAGGCGCAATAAGTCCCTTCGCTCTTCACCGATAAAAAAACCGGCGCTCATGGCGCCGGTTTTGCGTTTCTGACCATCAACCGATCATTACATCTGGTCGATCATGTCCTGAGCAAACTGGGAGCAGGAGCGCAGGGTGGCACCTTCCATCAGACGCTCGAAGTCATAGGTGACGGTCTTGTTGGCGATGGCCGCTTCCATCCCCTTGATGATGAGATCGGCCGCTTCGACCCAGCCCATGTGACGCAGCATCATCTCGGCGGAGAGGATCAGGGAGCCCGGGTTGACCTTGTCCTGACCGGCATATTTCGGCGCAGTGCCGTGAGTTGCCTCGAACAGAGCCACGCCGTCACCGATGTTGGCACCCGGCGCGATACCGATACCACCCACCTGAGCAGCCAGCGCATCGGAGATGTAATCACCGTTGAGGTTCATACAGGCGATGACATCATACTCGGCCGGGCGCAGCAGGATCTGCTGCAGGAAGGCGTCAGCGATGACATCCTTGATGACGATGGTCTTGCCGGTTTTCGGGTTCTTGAAGGAGCACCAGGGGCCGCCGTCAATCAGCTGGGCACCGTACTCGTTCTGGGCCAGAGCATAGCCCCAATCCTTGAAGGCACCTTCGGTGAACTTCATGATGTTGCCCTTGTGCACCAGAGTCACGGAGTCGCGATCATTGTCGATGGCATACTCGATGGCGGCACGCACCAGACGCTCGGTACCGGCCTTGGACATCGGCTTGATGCCGATCCCGCAGGATTCGGGGAAACGAATTTTCTTCACGCCCATCTCGTTTTGCAGGAAGGCGATCACCTTGTTCGCTTCGGCACTGTCGGCCTTCCACTCGATACCGGCGTAGATGTCTTCGGCGTTCTCGCGGAAGATCACCATGTCGGTCAGATCCGGACGTTTGACCGGGCTCGGGGTCCCTTCGTAGTAACGGACCGGGCGCAGGCAAATATAGAGATCCAGCTCCTGACGCAGGGCCACGTTGAGGGAGCGAATACCGCCGCCGACCGGCGTGGTCAGCGGGCCCTTGATGGCCACGCAGTATTCACGAATGAAATCGAGGGTTTCGGCCGGCAGCCAGGCACCTTCGCCATAGATATGAGTCGACTTCTCGCCGGTGTAGATCTCCATCCAGGCGATTTTGCGCTCGCCCTTGTAGGCTTTCTCGACCGCAGCATTGACCACATTCAACATGGCCGGGGTCACGTCAACACCGATGCCATCCCCTTCGATAAACGGAATGATCGGATGGTTGGGAACCTGCAGCTTGCCGTTGGCATCGACTGTGATTTTCTGACCCTGGGTCGGGATAACTACTTTGCTTTCCATCGGCATCTCCTAACTTCCGTTTGTTATCAACTTGTTTGTTGCGCGCGGCCATCTTAGCCCATTCATTTTCATAATAAAACGACAAGAAAGCATGTCAGACCAAAGAGGTAGCCACCTGCCAGTGCGCCGTCACAACCCCCGTCGACACCGGCCCGCTATCCCTCCAGCTCGCTGGCAGCAGCCTGTGGCTGACTCAGGGAGCGGTACTGGGAAGGGGTCAACCCGGTCTTCTGCTTGAACACCCGGCAGAAGTAGTTCACGTCAGTAAAGCCGCAGCGATTGGCGACCTCTTCGAGGCGGAAGCGATACTTCTTGAGCATGAACTTGGCCCGCTCCAACCGTACCCAACTGATGTAGTCCGCCAACCGCATATGCCCCTGCTGGCGGAACAAGCGAGAAAGGTGACTGGGGGAGAGATTGAAGCGGGCGGCGATGCATTCGCGGCTGATGGGGCGGTGAAAGTTTTCCTGAATGTAGATGCAGATGCCGTGGAAGAGATCGGAGCCGCGAGGACGACCGCTCTCCGACTCCACCAGCAGTTGCCGGGAGTAACTGAGCAGTGCCTGCAGCAGGTGATTGTCCATCGGTGCCCTCACCTGCTCCTGCGCCAGGGTATTGAGGGAGAGCAGGATATGATCGAGCGCCCGTCCGGCACCGGCCTGAATACTGTGCTTTTGCACATCGAAGAAACCGGTATCTCCCTTGTGTTTGCTCACCAGACTGAACCCTATCTGGCGCTTGCCAAACAACAGGCTGAGCACGGAGCAGTCATTGTCCCAGTCCGGCTTGTTCCAGCCGTTGGGGGGAATATACATCGCCTCCCGCTGCCCCATCTGTACCGACTGCACATCCCCCTCAGGGGACCAGATCTGGTTGAGATAGTGGCCACTGAATACCAGCTCGAGACGCGGAAAGTTGACCTGATAACTGAAACAGGGAGGCACGCCTTTGTCAGAGGCAAACAGCACCTTTTCAAAGCCCTCCCCCTCACTTAGAAAGCCATCCAACAGCTGGGTAAAGATGATACTCATGAATGATCCTGATCAAGATGCAGAGAGCAACCGATTGCGGTGCGCCGCCCCTGCCATGCTATAGTCCGCGCCAGACCGTAATTCCCCAAAAAATCGTTCTGATACAAGGAGCCATCCATGAGCTACCCGCCGTTTTTTCTAATGAGCAACCCGATCCAGGATTATGTCTGGGGCAGTCATGACTCCCTGACCAAACTGTTTGGCATCGCCAACCCGGAGGGCAAACCGCAAGCAGAACTGTGGATGGGCGCTCACCCCAATGGCTGCTCCGAAGTCACTGTTGCCAAAGAGCAACTGAAGCTTTCCCGACTGATTGAAGCCAACCCCGTCGCCATGCTGGGCGAAGCTACTGTTGCCCGTTTCGGCTCACTCCCCTTCCTGTTCAAAGTGCTCTGCGCCGAGCAAGCCCTCTCCATCCAGGTACATCCGAGCAAAGCTCAGGCCGAAGCCGGTTTTGCCAAGGAAGAGGCCGCAGGCATCGATATCAAGGCGAGCAACCGCAACTACAAGGATCCGAACCACAAACCGGAGCTGGTCTTTGCCCTGACCCGCTATCAGGCGATGAACGGCTTTCGTGCCATTCCGGCCATCCTGGCCCTGTTCGATCGGATGGCACTGCCAGCGCTGACCGACCTGACCGCGGCGCTGCGTCAATCACCCGATGAGGCAGGCCTGCAGCACTTCTTCCACCAGTTGCTGATCCTCAGCGGTGAGCGCAAGGATGAGGCGCTGGTTGGCCTGCTGGCCTATGCCGCCGCCCATCAGGATGAGGAGACCTTCGCCACCATCAGCAATCTGGCCAGCCAGTATCCGGGAGATGTGGGCCTCTTCTCACCACTGCTGCTCAACGTGGTCACCCTCGAGCCGGGTCAGGCAATGTTCCTCGATGCCCAGACCCCCCACGCCTACATTCACGGCACTGGCCTGGAGATCATGGCCAACTCGGACAACGTGCTGCGTGCCGGCCTGACCCCCAAATACATGGATGTACCGGAGCTGCTGGCCTGCACCCGCTGCGTCGCCAAACCGGACGACCAGATCCTGCTCAGCCCCCGGATGGAAGGCACAGTACAACACTTCGACGTGCCGGTACCGGACTTCACCTTCAGCGTGTATGGTGCCGGGGAACATATCCTCACCACCAGCAATGCAGAGATCCTGTTTGCCATCGATGGGTCCATCACCCTGATTGGTCAAGATGACGAGCGCCTGACACTGGCCATCGGCCAATCCGCGTTTGTGCCTGCCAGCACCGGTGTTTATCGCGTGACTGCCGAAGGGCGTTTTGCCCGCGCCAGCAACCGCTGATAAGAGAAACATCACCCAGGGGCCCTTTGGGCCCCTTTTTTGATCGCCTCGCCACATCAGGGTGGCATAAAACCGCTCATTTAAGCCAACGTCGAAGAATAACACGCTGACTTATAATGATTAATATCATTTGGCCTCTCGGGTCACGCCGCCCTGCAGTTATGCGAGCCAGCTCACACCCTACCGCACACGTCATAAAAATCCAGTTAATGCCATTTTTTTCCTCTGTTACCAAAAATTAATCACAGAAATAATAGAAATCGTTAATTTACAGGCAGCAGGAAGAGCGCGTCAGATTATTTATATATTCAAGATATAGCGACAGTTTTGCCATTTATTTCAGATGAGGCAGAACCCATTATTTCAAACTCAGGCGAACATGCCTGTTTTGTCCTGCGCTGTTATTTTTACCGCCTCTATTGCCAGATTTTTTCATTATCCATTTATCTGGCTGATGTTTGACCGTATTACCAAGCATATCCAGTGATATTCGGGCAATACATGCAGGTGCCCCTCCCATCAGGCAGATATTCATTGGCAGATCCGGCGACTGCATTATCCGATTTTTATACGTTCCGTACCCTACTCACACTAACCGATGGCGACAAATATGAAACTGACCCGTTCTCTACTCGCTTGTGCCGTGCTTGCCGGATTGGCTGGTATATCTGGCTGTCAAACTGACAGTGACACTGCAGACAACGAACACAAAGAGACCAGCCTCTCCCGTTACGTCAATCCGTTTATCGGCACAGGTAATTTGGGCAATACCTATCCCGGTGCCACGACCCCGCATGGCATGGTGCAGCTGTCGCCCAATAATGGGGCCAATGGCTGGGAATACATCTCCGGCTATTACTACCACGACAACCGCCTCGCCGGGTTTTCCCACACTCACCTCTCGGGAGCCGGGGCCGGTGATCTCAATGATATTCTGGTGATGCCTATCAACACCCGCTCCAATTACATGTTGAACGAGGGGTCGGCGTCACTGAATCTGGAAGCCTCCCGCTACAGCCACAAGGATGAAGAGGCAACCGCGGGCTACTACAAGGTCAATCTGAAGGATTACGGCATCAAAGCCGAGCTGACCGCCTCGGATCGGGTGGGTGTCCATCGCTATACCTTCCCGCAGGATAAAAAATCGGAAATCGTGGTCAACCTCGGCTTCAAGGTCAACTGGGACTACACCTCCGACTCCTATCTGAAATGGGACAAAACCAACAACCGGATCGAGGGGCATCGCTTCTCTGACGGCTGGGCCCCCAGTCAAAAAGAGTTCTTCGTGATGGAGTTTGATCAACCCATCAAGAACATCCGCTTCGCCTATTTTGACAAGGATCAGAACCGCTATCTGGATGTGCCGGAAGGCATCACCGAAATCGGCAACGAAACCCGCGGTAAATATCAGTACGCGCGTGCCTATGTTGAATTCGATACCGCGCAAGCCGGTTTGACCGTCGAGGCAAAAGTCGCGCTATCAAACGTCGAGATCGGCAAGGATGGCAACGCTGGAGCCTCCCTCAACATGACCGAAGTGGCTGGCATGTCGTTCGACGATGTCCGTCAGGCTGCGACCCAAAAATGGGAAAAAGAGCTGGGCAAGATCCGGGTTACCGGGGATGAAGAGTACAAACAGACCTTCTATACCGCGCTCTACCACACCTATCTGGGCCAGACCATCCACTCCGATCTGGACGGGCGTTACCGTCAGGTCCATCAGGGACGCAATGCCTACCCGGAGGGCAATACCCCCTGGGGCGAGCAGATCGACACCCTCAAGGAGTCGGTTCGCACCGCCGATGCCAACCGGGATGGCAAAGCGGACTTTACCCGTTATGACACCTTCTCCCTGTGGGATACCTACCGCGCAGTACAACCTCTCTCGTCACTGCTGGAGCCGGATCGCCTCGCCGATGTGGTGCTCTCCATGCTCTCTTACGCCGAGGAGGAGTGGCTGGACGATCAGGGTAATCTGCGCAAGGGCCGATTGCCGGAGTGGACCTTCAAGGGTAACGAGACCGGCATGATGATGGGGATGCACTCCACCCCGGTGATCCACGATGTGCTCTCCAAGGGCTCGCTGGACCGACGGATGATCGCGCTGGGCTTCAGCGATGCCGAACGTCAGGAGATCAAGGAGCGACTGGTGACCGCCATGATCACCGATGCCCGCGCATCCACCAGCCAGGGGGTTGCCTGGATCAAGGAGTACGAACGGCAGGGTTACGTGCCTGCCCAGTTGCACGACACGCCGCCGACCAATGACTGGGAATCGCACTCCCCCTTCAAGGATGCCTGGACTGCTTCCTACTCGCTGGAGTACTCCATGGATGACTGGGCTATCGCCCAATCGATCAAAACTGTATTTGGTGAAAGCGACCCCCGCTATCAGGAGTTTGCCGATCGCTCCAAGAACTGGCAGGCGCAGTTTGACTTTGGCGGCAAGCAGTACAAAGGATGGTTCAAGGCCCGTGACTACGATGGCAAGTTCATCGATGCAGGCTGGGTAGACCCGAAAACCGGACGGGCGGTGGGCAAGGATTGGCGCCCCGACATGTTCAACTGGGCCTTCTCGGAATCCAATGGCTGGCAATACTCCTTCAGTGTTCAGCATGACATTCATGGCCTGGTCGATCTGATGACCCGGTTCGACCAGACCCAGAATCCTCAGGCCAAACGCGGCGAGCTGTTTGCCAAACGACTGGACGAGTACTGGACCACCTACCCGGATCGCAACGCTGGCGACAACCAGTTCCCGGTCTTCAACACCGGCAACGTGGGCCAGCATGTGCAGGGCAACGAGCCGGATATCCATGTGCCCTACCTCTACAACTACGTAGGGCAGCCCTGGAAGGGACAGGCAGCCATCGCGGCCGCCACCAACGTCTGCTACAAAAACACCCCCGACGGCATCTGTGGCAACGATGATTTTGGCACGCTGTCTGCCTGGTTCGTGTTCCGGGCGCTGGGCTTCTTCCCGGTCAATGCCTCCTCCGGCATCTACGAAATTGGCACCCCCATGTTCGACACAGCCTCGCTCGATGTGGGTGATGGCAAGCAGTTCACCGTCACGGCCCAGAACGTCAGCCGCGACAACATCTACATCCAGTCTGCTCGCCTCAATGGCAGCGAATTCAATCGCAGCTATCTCACTCATGAGGAAATCCTGAGTGGTGGCCAGCTTGAATTCGTCATGGGTGACACCCCCAATCAGAACTGGGGCAGTCAACCGGAAGATCTGCCGCCGTCACAAGGGATTGGCGCGTTCCGGCATGAAGGCGAGATGCCTGCCGGTTCCCGTTAACCACCCGTTCGGGGGAGGGCTCCCTCCCCCATCATCACTCAAATAATGGAATGCCCATGTTCAAGAGCAATCTCCTCTCCCTTGCGGTTATTGCCGCGCTGACTGGCGGCATCGCCGGTTGCAACAGCGAGCAAGAACCGACCGCCATCGAGCGGCCGGTACAACCCGTCGTCGACCTGTCGGTATTGAAATACGTCAACCCCATGATCGGCACCGCCGCATCCGGCCATACCTTCCCCGGCGCCACGCGCCCAGCGGGCATGGTGCAGCTCTCGCCAGATACCTTTATCGGTTCCAACAGGGATCAGGAGTCAGGCATGAACCCCTGGCACTCTGCCTCCGGCTACTGGGACTCCTCCAATTACCTCACGGGTGAAATCGTCGCGACCGATGTCCCGCTGTACGGTTTCTCCCATACCCATCTCTCCGGCACCGGCGCCACCGATCTCGGCGACATTCTGGTGCTGCCTTACTCGGATATGGCAGACACCCAGCTCAACGCTTTCGATAAAGTCAACGAGCATGCCAGTGCCGGCTATTACCAAACCCGCCTGAACAAGGGTGACATCGAGGTTGAACTGACCACCACCAAACGGGTCGGTTTGCACCGCTACACCTTTGCCAAGGGGGCAGATCGCAATGTGAAGTTCGATCTGGGCCACACCCTGCTCAACAACAACGGTCAGTCGCTGAAAAACAAAGTCGAAGTGGTGGATGAGTACACCCTGCGTGGCCGCAGAACCTCGACGGGCTGGTTCCAGGGCCAGAATCATCAGGGCCAGAACATCTTCTTCTACGCCAAATTCAGCCAGCCAGTGGCCAGGGCCATGCTGGGCGAGCAGGACAAGCTGCCGACCCGGGAGATGCGGCAAAACAGCGTCTATCAGGGTGATGACTTGACCGCCTACCTCAATTTTGGCCCGGGTGAGCAGCCCATCGAGATCCGGGTCGGCATCTCGGCAGTGAGCTGGCAAGGGGCCCAGAAGAATCTGGAGGCAGAAGCACCCACCTTTGATTTTGCCAAGGTGAAGTCAGACGCCGAATACGCGTGGGCCGAAAAACTGGCAACACTCAACACCGAAGGGGGCACACAGACAGAGAAGACCAATTTCTACACCGCCCTCTACCACATGATGATTGCCCCCATCGAGCTCTACGACGTGGATGGCCAATACCTGGATATGCAAGGCACACGGCGCAGCCTTAAACCGGGTGATACCCCCAACTACTCCATCTACTCGACCTGGGATACCTTCCGTGCCGTTCACCCCATGTGGACCATCATGGACCCGGAGCAAGCGACCCTGTATGCCAAGGATCTGATCCGCAAATCCAACGTGGAGTTTGGCCTACTGCCCAAGTGGGAAGGTCACGGTTCGGAAACCGGCACCATGATTGGCTACCCCTCGACCGCCATCCTCGCCGATGCGGTCACCAAGGGGCTGATCGATGCGCAAGAGGCGCTGCAAGCGTCGGTGAAATCCGCCCACTACCGACCCGCCGACTACCCGCAAATCGACGACGATATTCTGAGCTCCTTGATGGCTGGCCAGCTCAGCTATCACGAAAAAGAGCAGTGCGTCCGTTATCCCAACTGGAACTCGGTCTCCTATTCGCTGGAGTTCTCTTTCTACGACTGGACCATCGCCGAAATGGCCAAGGCCGCAGGCGACATGGCCACCTATCAGGAGTTCAAGGCGCGCTCCTACAACTCGCTCAAACACTGGGATCCCCAGGCTGGCAATGCCGATGGCAAAGGCTTCTTCGTGCCGACCGAGCTGAAAAACGGCGACCCGTGCGCCCTGAAATACGCACCAGCCGATTTCGATCCCTACAAGTCCGATGCGTTCTACTACACCGAGGGCAATGCCTGGCAGTGGCAGTGGTCATTCATGCAGGATCTCGACAAGCTGACCGAGATCATGGGCGGCCAGCAGGGACTGAACGACAAGCTCAACAACCTGTTCAACGCCGACCCCAACGGGGGTGAGGCACATCAGGACATGACAGGTTACATCGGGCAGTACATCCACGGTAACGAGCCCTCCCACCATGTCATCTATCTCTACAACCGCACTGCCCAGCCCTGGAAAGCGCAGGAGTACCTCGATCAGGTCTACAAAGAGTTTTACAAAAACAGCCCGGATGGCCTGATCGGCAATGAAGACGTCGGCCAGATGTCAGCCTGGTATCTGATGAGTGCCATGGGCTTCTATCAGATAGCTCCGGGTGATCCGACCTACACCATCGGTCGTCCCATCTTTGACAGGGTCACCATCAACCTGCCCAACGGCCAGTTCAACGTGGTGGCGCAGAACAACAGCCCGGACAACCTCTATGTCAAAGAGGTAACCATCAATGGCAAACCACTCAACCAGTACAACACCTTCGCCCACAGCGAAATCTATCCCGGTGGTGAGCTGCGCTTTGTGATGACCAATCAGAAACCGACCCCGTAACGCTGCAAGCGGCAAGCCCCCCGGCTTGCCGCATTTTCATATCCGGTATTCAGGAGCAACAGATGTTCAAACCCCATAAGCTGGCCATCGTGGTGACCACCCTGCTGGGTCTTTATGGCTGCAACGCAAACGATGAGACCACCACCGACAATGAGCGCCCCGACAACCCGCTGCAGGTGCTGCAATATGTCGATCCCCTGATCGGCACCGATGGGCTGGGCAATGTCAATCCGGCCCCGGTCATGCCGGAGGGGATGATCCAGCCGGGCCCGGACAACTGGAATCCGGCCAACTGGAATGGCAAGGGCTCCCCTTCCGACTATCACCACCATCTGACCAAGCTTTCCGGCTTCAGCAGCACCCATATCTCGGGTGCAGGCAAGGGGGATCTCAATGATTTCGCCTTCTTGCCCTTCACCGGCAGCAATACCGATCCGGTCACCATCAACAAGACGAGCGAACAGTCGGAGGTGGGCTATTACAAAGCGGATCTGGTGGAGACCGGCATCCAGGCCGAACTGACTGCCACCCAGCGGGTTGCCTTCCACCGTTACAGCTATCCGGCGGGTGAAGATCGCAAAGTCCAGCTTGATCTGCAGCACGAGCTGCTGGAGCAGTACGGTAACCACTCCCGCAACATTTACTTCAAGCGGGTGAGCGACAACGCCATTGCCGGAGCCAGAACCAGCAACGAGTGGGGGCAGTGGCAAACGGTCTTTTTCTACGCCGAGTTTTCCGAGCCGTTTGTGGATCAGCTCCTCTATGTCGATGGCAAATTGAGCAGCGACACCGAGGTGGGTCTGGCCGATTACATCGGGTATGGCGAAACCAGACCCCGGGTGCGGGATGTGGTGACCCAGCTCAACTTTGCCAAAGGGGAGCAGCCCATCACCATGAAGATGGCGATCTCGGGCACTGGCATAGAGGGGGCCATGGCCAACCTGCGCGCCGATGAACATGGCTACCGCTTCGATCAGGTGGTGCAGGAGAACAAACTGGCATGGGCAAAAGTGCTCAATAAATTCACCCTGGAGGGTGGCAGCGATGCCGACAAGACGATGTTTTATACCTCGCTCTATCGCACCTACATTGCCCCCTTCGTCTATCAGGATGTGGATGGTCAATATCGCGGAATGGATGGCAAGGTGCATCAGGCCAAGCCGGGCTTTACCAACTATTCGGTCTACTCCATGTGGGACACCTTCCGCGCCGCCCACCCATTGAAGACCATCATCGAAAAAGAGCGCGCCATCGACTATGTGCACGATCTGCTCAACAAATATAAAACCGGCGGCATCATGCCGAAGTGGGAGCTGCACTCCGACTATACCGGCGAGATGGTCGGCTACCCGGCGGTCTCCATCATCGCCGATGTCATCGTCAAATATCCGGATGCATTCACGCCCGAAGAGATAAAGCTGGCATTGCAGGCGGCCAACGTCTCCGCCAATTTTGACCTCGAGCTGACCAAAACCTGGGTGCCCTATCAGGATCCCTGGAACGGTGACAAGCGCTTCACCGTGATGACCCGTCACGGTCAGTATGCCGAACAGCACGGCTATGTACCGGCCAACGTCAAATACAAGCCGGAAGAGGGTGGCATGGCCCAGGACAAGTACGATGAGCTGGTCAACGAATCCGTCTCGTACGGTGTCGAGAATGCTTACTATGACTGGTGTATCGCCCAGCTGGCCCGCCTGGCTGGCGACAAATCCGCCGAGAACCGCTATCTGGCCCGGGCTACTACCTGGCGCGCCTATTTTGACTACAACCCGGCGGAATATGGCAAATATGGTTCGACCGGCTTTATGCGCCCCAAAAATTACGATGGCAGCTGGGTCAACAACTACCCCTCCTGTGCCATCGACAACAATGGCAACCCCGTTACACCACCACAAAACTGTGACATCAACGATCGCAGCCGTTATGACATCTTCTGGCCCTATCGAGCCGAACACCGGGGACAGGACTTTACCGAGGGCAACACCTGGCAGTGGAGCTGGTTTGTTCCCCACGATATCGAGGGGCTCAAAGAGGTGATGGGGGGCGAGGAGAAATTCAGGAAGAATCTGGATGCCCTCTTCACCGCCAACTCCAATGCCGACACCTCGCAAGGGGATATGACCGGCTATATCGGCCAGTTCGTGATGGGGAACGAACCGGATCACCATGTACCCTATCTCTATAACTGGACCAAAGAGCCGTGGAAAACCCAGGAGTATGTGGATCAGGCGGTGCGCAGCTTCTTCCATCCAACCACCACCGGGTTGATTGGCAATGAGGACGTGGGGCAAATGTCTGCCTGGTACATCATGAGTGCGCTGGGCTTCTATCAGGTCACGCCAGGAGTCCCGGTTTACACCATAGGTCGACCACTGTTTGACAAGGTGACCATGGATCTCGATGGCGGGAAATTCACCGTGCTCGCCGAAAACAATGGCCCCCAAAATATCTATGTGGAATCGGTCACCATCAACGGCAAGCCGTTAGGGGAAAATCTGACCTTCAACCACAGCGATATTCGTGCCGGTGGTGAACTGAAATTTATCATGACGGCACAGAAACCGACCGCGCCAAATAATAAATAACCATCATTCATTGCCAATATATGTTCAGGCCCAAAGCTTCCTTTGGGCCTCTTTTTTGTTCACTAACAAAAATGTTCAAAAATATACCGCACGCAATTACATGATACCCGGATCACAAACAGCACGCCTTGCCACAAAAGTCTAGTGAATGACACTTTTTTACTCTGTCGATGGAGCAGCTGGCATGGGAATAATAGTGCTCGCCGGGATCAATGCCATCGAGCAGCAATATTGCTCAGGGATCGCTCCGGTCTCATAAAAATAGATCATGACTGCTCACCCTCTACCCGATGGAGCCGCTCAATATGTTCAAGAAAAATATTCTGGCCATTACCCTGACCAGCACGGTAGCCATGTTATCCGGCTGCAATTCAGATAACAGCACCACCAATGACGACGAGCAAAAGCCAACGCCAACCAATGTGTTGCAATATGTGAACCCATTCGTTGGCACTGGTTTTAATGGTCACACCTTTCCCGGCCCCGTGGTGCCTGAAGGGATGGTACAACTCTCGCCGGATACCGAGTTGATCGGCTGGCACTCCTCCTCTGGCTATCACTTCGATAAGGACACCCTGTTCGGTTTTTCCCACACTCATCTCTCCGGCACCGGCATGGGGGGACTGGGGGATATTCTGTTCCTGCCATTTACCGAAGATAACTCCAAATACATCGAACAGAGCAATGATTACCGCAAGGCCATCTCGGTCAAAATGGACAAAAAGTCCGAACAGGCCGAACCTGGCTACTATGCGGTGCGCATCGCCGACAATGGCATCCAGGCTGAACTGACCGCCTCCGAACGGGTGGGCTTTCACCGCTACACCTATCCGCAGGGTGAACCGCAGCGGTTGAAAATCGATTTGAACTCGATCCTCAACAGCGACTGGGGCTCGAGTTCACTGCGCAACAAACTCACTGTCAGTGAAGATGGCTACACCGTCATCGGGGAGCGGGATGCCGCCCACTTCTCCGGTTGGGCGAAAAACCAGAAGATCTTCTTCCATGCGACCTTCGACAAGAAGATCAAAGGGGTATATATCCTTGCCGGTGGCGTACCGGTCGAAGGGCTGACCGCCGAGCACAAAGCCAACTCCAACGCCGATGTCACCGCTTATATCGAGTTTGACGCCGGCAATTCCGCACAACTGAATGCCAGGGTGGCACTCTCCGCTGTCGATGCTACCGGGGCACAAAAAAACTATC
Organism: Aeromonas sp. MdU4; assembly: GCF_041929505.1. Taxonomy (NCBI): domain Bacteria; kingdom Pseudomonadati; phylum Pseudomonadota; class Gammaproteobacteria; order Aeromonadales; family Aeromonadaceae; genus Aeromonas; species Aeromonas sp. MdU4. The sequence continues at coordinate 199,279 of NZ_JBHFMW010000001.1, forward strand.
AGGCCGAAGGGAATGTCTCGTTTGACGAGGCCCGCGCCAATGCCCGCGAGAAGTGGGCCAACGCCCTCAACTTCACCATCGAGGGAGGTACCAGCGAGCAACAAGCGATCTTCTACACCGCCCTCTACCACACCAAGATCGCCCCCATCGTCCATCAGGATGTGGATGGCAACTACCGCGGCATGGGCAAAGGGGCACAGGCCAAAGGGGAAGGCAGCTACTCGATTTACTATGGTCAGGCGAGCGAAGAGCAGCCCAACTTCTCGGTCTACTCCCTGTGGGACACCCAGCGCGCGCTGCACCCGCTCAAGACCATCACCGAACCGACCCGCGCCGTGCAATATGCCAAGAATATGATCCAGAAGTATCTGGAGAGCGGCTTGCTGCCCAAGTGGGAACATCTGGGGGATGAGACCGGCACCATGGTTGGCTACCCGGCGGTGGTGGTGATTGCCGATGCCATCACCAAATACCCCGAGGCCTTCACTCCCCAGGAGAAAAACCTGGCGCTGAAAGCGGCCATCGACTCCTCCACCTATACCAACTACCCGATACTGGCTGCTGAATGGGACAAGGCGGTGCTGGACAAGACGCTCAGCAAGCATATCGATTACATCGAAAAATACGGTTTTGCCCCGGCGGTACAGCGGCTCAATGGCCAACCGGTCTTCCCGGACTACACCCTCGAGTCGGTCTCTTATGGCCTAGAAAATGCCTTCTATGACTGGGCCATTGCCCGGATCGCCAAGGCTGCAGGCAACAAGGCCGCAGAGGCGCACTATCTGACCCGCTCGAACGGCTATCAGCGCTACTTCGATCACAATGCAGCCGAATACGCCCAGTACGGGGTGACCGGTTTCATGCGTCCGGTGATGATCGACGGCTCCTTCATGACACCGTTTGACCCTTATGGTACCGAACATGAGACCGGCAACTATACCGAGGGCAACGCCTGGCAGTGGACCTGGTTTGTCCCCCACGACATCAAGGGTCTGAAAGCCGCGATGGGCGGGGAAGAGGCCTTCAAGCAAAATCTGGATGCCACCTTCGCCGCCAAGAGCCAGGGCTCGGAGACCGCAGACATGACCGGGATGATTGGCCAGGTAGCCTTTGGCAACGAGCCTTCCCACCATATTCCCTATCTCTACAACTGGACCTCGGAGCCGTGGAAAACCCAGGAGCATGTCGATCACATCCTCACCACCATGTACGCCAATACCCCGGCAGGCATCATAGGTAACGAGGATGTCGGCTCCATGTCAGCCTGGTACGTCATGTCTGCCCTTGGCTTCTATCAGGTCAATGCGGCGGATCCCGTCTACACCATCGGTCGTCCGCTGTTTGCCAAAGCGACCATCCCGGTCAAGGGCGGGACATTCACCATCACCGCCGATAACAACAGTGCCCAGAACCGCTATGTCCAGTCGGCCACCATCAATGGCAAACCGCTCAAAGATGGCCTGTTCTTCGAGCACAAGGAGTTTGTACCGGGGGGCAACCTCCACTTTGTGATGGGCGATACTCCATCCCAAAAATAACGTGCCATAGCATTGGAGTGACATTTAGCTCACAGCCGCAAAATGTCACTTTGTGATACCAGACGGTCCACGCCAGATAGATTGAAAAGATCTAATCGGCGCTGGGCCGTTTTCTTTTGATCCTGCGCTGCCTGGCCACTACTGGCGTTAAAAGCATCAAAAACCGGGCGTAAATCGGATTAAATTGCCAAAAAAACGGCAGCAAGCCCTTTTTCGTCATACCTTGACGGCAATCACATCTCGCATTGAATTAAACAAGAACAATTAATGAGTCCTTTAACAACACTTTGCGAGCTGGATCACACCCGCAAAACCATGCAACAAAAATCCAGTTATTGCTACATTCATCGCCTGTTTATCACAACCAGACAGGGCAATAATGACACCAATTCGTAACGCATGACTTAGCCCTGACGGGAAAGGAGAGTGAGATGTTATCCACCATGACCAATGGCAGACTCATCTGCCTTGAGTTGAAGGCCACCAGCAAGGAGGCCCTGTTCGACGAGATGGCGCAGATGCTGGCGCGTGATGGCGCCGTGTCTGACCAGCAGCAGTTTGTCAAAGATGTCTGGGCCCGCGAACAGCTCGACTGCACCGGCTTCGAGCAGGGTGTGGCCCTGCCCCACGCCAAGAGCAAGGCGGTTAGCCGCCCGGCCATTGCCATCGGTGTCAGCCGTCAGGGGATCGAGTACGGTGCCGAAGATGGCAAGCCGACCCAGCTGATCTTCATGATCGCCTCCCCGGATGGCGGCGCCAACCACCACATCGAAGTGCTGGCCGAACTCTCTACCCGTCTGCTGGAGCCGGGCTTTATTGAACAGATGAAGGCCGCCACCACCATAGAACAGGCGATGAAGCTGCTCAAGCAAGGCCCGAGCGTGGCAAAACCGGCCCCGGCTGCCAAACCGGCTGCCACTGCCCCGGCTGAACCCACCGAGCGCACCTTCAAGGATCGCCTCAATACCATGAAACAGCACCTGCTGTTTGGTACCTCCCACATGATCCCCTTTATCGTGGCGGGCGGTGTGCTGCTGTCGCTGTCGGTGATGATGAGCGGCAAGGGCGCCGTGCCGGAAGCGGGCTTCCTCAAGGACATGGCGACCATGGGTATCGCCGGTCTGACCCTGTTTACCGCAGTATTGGGCGGCTATATCGCCTACTCGCTGGCTGACAAACCGGGCCTGGCACCGGGCATGATCGGCTCCTGGATTGCCGTTCAGCACTATCAAACCGGTTTCCTCGGCGCCATCCTGGTGGGCTTTATCGCCGGTTTCGTGGTCAATCAGCTCAAACGGATCAAGCTGCCTGACTCCATGACCTCGCTCGGTTCCATCTTCATCTATCCGCTGATCGGTACCTTCCTGGTGTGTGGCATCGTGATGTGGGGGATCGGTGCACCGATCGCCGCCATGATGGAAGGGATGAACCACTGGCTCTCCAGCATGGCTGGCTCCGGCAAAGTGATGCTGGGTGCCATTCTGGGTGGTATGACTGCCTTCGATATGGGCGGCCCGGTCAACAAGGTTGCTACCCTGTTTGCCCAGACTCAGGTCAACACCCAGCCCTGGCTGATGGGCGGTGTCGGTATCGCCATCTGTGTGCCGCCGCTGGGCATGGCACTGGCTACCCTGATGTCTCCGAAGCGTTACAAGAAAGAGGAGCGTGAATCCGGTAAAGCGGCCGCCATCATGGGCATGATCGGTATCAGCGAAGGTGCCATCCCGTTTGCCGCCGCTGACCCCATGCGTGTTATCCCGGCCATCGTGGCGGGTGGTATCGTCGGCAACATCACCGGCTTCATGATGCACAGCATCAACCACGCCCCCTGGGGTGGCTGGATTGTGCTGCCGGTCGTGGAAGGCAAGATGGGTTACATCCTGGGTACCATCCTCGGCGCCCTGACCACTGCCGTCATCGTCAACCTGCTGAAGAAGCCGGTGACCGAAGAGGATGAAGTGACCACTCCGGAGACCGACTACCAGGCTATCGAAGCCGAAGGTGAAGCTGACGTCCTGGCCATCACTGCCTGCCCGTCTGGCGTTGCCCACACCTTCCTGGCCGCCAAGAGCCTGCAGAAGGCCGCTGCCAAGCAGGGGATCAAACTCAAGGTCGAGACCCAGGGCGCCAACGGCATCATCAACCGTATCACCGCCAAGGATGTCGCCAACGCTCGCTACGTTATCTTCGCCCACGATGTGGCCATCAAATACCGGGAACGTTTCACCGATATCGAGGTGATCGACGTGAAAGTCAAAGAGGCGATTCACAATCCGGAAGGTCTGCTGGCACGCACTCAAGGCAACAAGACCCAAGCTGCCTGATAGCAACCAGACGACCCGAATAATCACCAGGGGCCCATCGCGGGCCCCTTTTTGTTGTCTGCCGACCAATCCCATATCATCCCACTAGCCAAGCCACTGATTTAAAACATATTAACCTGCAACATTACGGATTTTGGCGAGCCATCACAGAATGAAGCCATGTAGGAAAACAGCAATTGAAGCGCTGGCCAGATCTCAGGTCAAATGGCTCCACCTACTAAACTGGAGCATCAAAAAAATGATAAAAATCAATAAATTGTTTCTGGCTGTTACCCTCACCCTCACGGCTACTCCCTTGCTGGCAGCCCACTGGGAGTGCGGCGACCACGTGCGCTTCGGCCTCCCCTCTGAATCGGATCAGAAGCTCTGCCGTGAAGGGTATGCCGTCGGCTACAACTACGACTACAAGGTGGCGGACTGGGTCTCCTACCGGATGACCGCCAAGAGCGCACAGGGCACAGCGCCGCGCAAGGATGCCTTCGCCGAGGACAAGGAAATCCCGGCGGCCTACCGCGCGACCCTGAGTGACTACTATAAATCTGGCTATACACGTGGTCATCAGGCCCCTGCCGCTGATATGCGAACTTCGGCAAAGAGCATGAAAGAGAGCTTTCTACTCTCCAATATGACCCCTCAAATCAGTACGCTGAACAGTGGAGCTTGGGCAAGACTGGAAAAGATGGTGCGCGATTGGGCTATTACCCGGAAAGATGTGCAAGTCATCACAGGTCCTATTTTTACCCACTCCGAAGAATCCATTGGCCAGGGTGTGGCAATCCCGAGCGCCTACTACAAGATCGTGATGGATCCGGCCAAATTGCAAGCTATCGCCTTTATTCTGCCCCATGAAAAAGTCGCGACTAGCGAGCTGGCAAACTACCGGGTCTCGGTAAGCGAAGTGGAGGAGCAAACCGACCTCAATTTCTTCAGCGATATGCCGGAAGAGCAGCAGGAAACGCTGGAAGTACGCGTCTCCCCAATGTGGAACTGACCGCGGCCACTCACCGGCAGATAGCTTGACACCCAATCTATCTTGAATCGCGATAGAGGGAGGGGCCAGAGCCTCTCACGGCAGGGGGAAGCACTTCCCCCTGTCATTTTCAGGCGCCTGCAGTCCCTTTATTGCCACATGGATGCCTCCCTGGCGGTGGCAACCCAACGACTCGCCCCGACTCACAGTTTGACGCCCCGATAACTGCTATATTGCCCGCTTGTTTTGCACTAACAGCCTGAATTAACGCGACTTTGCTTCGCTATGCCCACTGTTTGGCTCGCAGCGGTGGTGCGCAGATCGACCGAGGAATCCTTTTAATGAAACAGACCCTTCTCGCCCTGACGCTGAGCGGCCTGCTGGCCCTCTCTCCCCTCGCCCTGCAGGCGGCCGATAGCTCGATGCAGATCGAGAGCGACCTCAATACTCTGGTAAGTAAACGTCAGGTGGTGGACATGCTGCTGGCCGAGGCACAGCAGATCTACAAATCACCGGCCAAGATCTCCCACGCCGGTTTTACCGCCAAGATGCCGAGCAATATGGAGCTGGTCACCAACCGGTTGCTGGCTGCCTATCAGCTCGAACCCTACCGCACCGACCTGCTCATCTCGGCAGCCAACGCCCAGATCTACAACGGCAATATCGACCGCGCCATCGCGCTGCTGGAGCAGGCACAGGCGGTCGCCCCCGATGACCTCGACATCAACAGTTACCTCGCCATCTGGCAGCTGGTGAAGGGAAACAAGGAGGCGTCGCGCACCGCCCTTGCCAAGGTGGCGGATCGCAACGGCGGACGCGCCGCCGATCTGGACAAGATCATCGCCCGGGTACAAAGAGTCACCACCATGGCGCTGCAGACCGAGCTGACCGAGGATCAGCTCAAGGCCACCCAAGAGGGCAAACGCGCCATCGTCACCCTGGGTTATGCCCTCAATCCGGATGGCACCATGGACCGGATCCTGCTGGGCAGACTGCAAGCCACCCTCAAGCTTGCCAAGGCGGATCCCGATTCGCTCATCATCCTGACCGGCGGGGTGCCGCAAAATCACCAGACCGAGGGCAAGCTGATGGCCGACTGGCTGGCCAATCGCGGCATCGACCGCAGCCGCCTCATCGAGGAGAACTACGCCACCAGCACGGTGGAAAATGGCCTCTACAGCGCTTACGCCCTCGCCCGCCACCAAATTAGCCATGCGGTGCTGGTGAGCTCCGCCAGCCATGTCCGCCGAGGTCAGGCGGTGCTCGAAACCGCCTGCGATCAGGCTGGCCCGGCCGGGCTGCAGGTGGTGAGCGTCAGCTTTCCCGACAAGCCGCTCGAGGATCTGGCAAGTGTGAGCCAGAGCGAACTGCTCGGCATCTACCGCGACGTGCTGCGCACCTACGGTATGTGGAGCTACCGCTCAGCCCCCCTGATCGAGCGCTGAACAGGGGCCGATCCTCTTGAGTCACGCGGTACAATGGCGGGTGTTATATTTGCCCGCCAAAACTTGGCCTGTTTGATATTCAATAAATGGCGACCATAGCAACTTGCCCATATTTTCTGACGATATTTCAACGCCTATTGCCAGCTGCCAAATATCGACTTGTCATATTGAGATATATAAATAACCGGATTCTGTTGCCGTTATTTATCTAAGAACCATATCTCATCAGCCATATATTTTCGGTCTTTCCCTGTCGCCCTGAACAATGGGAAAACTGCTGCTTCATTCCCCCAATGGAGCAATCTAATGACAGGAAAAGGACATTCCCTTTGGCTCGCGGCTCTTGCCCTCCTCAGCCTGCAGGCCAATGCCGTCGAGGTGACGGTGGCCTACCAGACCTCCGCCGAACCCGCCAAGGTGGCCCAGGCTGACGGCACCTTTGCCCGCACCAGCGGCGCTACGGTGAAATGGCTCAAGTTTGACAGCGGCGCTAACGTGGTGCGGGCGCTCGCCTCCGGCGATGTGCAGATCGGCAATATCGGCTCCAGCCCGCTGGCGGTGGCAGCCAACCAGCAGGTGCCCATCGAGGTGTTCCTGCTCGCCGCCAAGATCGGCAACTCGGAAGCGCTGGTGGTCAAGCCCGGGCTCGCATCCCCTGCGGCGCTCAGCGGCAAGCGCATCGCCGTCCCCTTTACCTCCACCACCCACTACAGCCTGCTGGCCGCCCTGCGGCACTGGGGCGTGGATCCGGCCAGCCTGCAGATCGTCAACCTGCAGCCGCCCGCCATCATCGCCGCCTGGCAGCGGGGGGATATCGATGGCGCCTATGTCTGGGCACCAGCGCTGAACGAACTGACCAAGGGGGGCAAGGTGCTGACCGACTCGACCCAAGTGGGTGAGTGGGGCGCCCCCACTCTGGATGTCTGGGTAGTGCGCAAGGATTTCGCCAACGCCCATCCCGAGCTGGTGCAAGCCTTTGTCGACAGCACCCTGGCCGCCCAACGTGACTATCTTGCCAACCCCGATGGCTGGCTGGCCCGGCCGGACAACCTCGCCAAGCTGGCCAAATTGAGCGGGGTTGCAGAAGCGGACGTGCCCGGACTGGTCAAGGGCAACACCTACCTCAGCGCCAGCCAGCAGAGTGCCGAGCTCGGCGAGCTGGTGAACCGGACCCTGGTGGACACCAGCCGCTTTCTCAAAGAGCAGGGCAAGGTGCAGAGCAACCGCAGTGACTATCGCGACGTTGTCACCGATCGCTTCGTCAAGGCTCAGCCCCGCTGACCCCGCTACCACAAGGAGGCAGCCATGCTGCAACTCACTCACCTTTGCGCCGACTACGACGGACGCCGCGTCCTCGACAACATCAACCTGACGCTGGACGCGGGAGAGCTGATGGTGGTGCTCGGCCCCTCCGGCTGCGGCAAGACCACCCTGCTCAACCTTATCGCAGGCTTTCTGCCCTACCAGCAGGGACACATCACCTTGCAGGGGCGGCCAGTAACCGGCCCCGGCGCCGAGCGCGGGGTGGTCTTTCAGCACGAGGGGCTGCTGCCCTGGCGCACCGTGCTGGACAACGTCGCCTTCGGGCTGCAACTGGCCGGGCTGCCCCGCTCGGAACGCGAAGCCAGAGCACTGGCCATGCTGCGCAAGGTGGGACTGGAAGAGGCCCACGCCAAGCCCATCTGGCAGCTCTCCGGCGGTCAGCGTCAACGGGTCGGCATCGCCCGAGCGCTGGCCACCCAGCCGCAACTGCTGCTGCTCGACGAGCCCTTCGGCGCCCTCGATGCCTTTACCCGCGAGCAGATGCAAACCCTGCTGCTGCGCCTGTGGCACGAACAGCGCCGCCAGGTGCTGCTCATCACCCACGATATCGAGGAGGCGGTATTTATGGCCACCGAACTGATACTGCTCTCCCCCTCGCCGGGGCGAGTCATGGAGCGCTTGACCCTGGACTTTGGCCGTCGCTTTGCCGCTGGCGAGTCATGCCGCAGCATCAAGTCGGATCCTGCCTTTATCGAGCAACGGGAATATGTCCTTGGCCGGGTCTTCGCCGAGCGGGAGGTGTTTGCATGAGCCTTGCCCTCTCCCGCCCCCTCGGCCCGACTCGCAGGGCCCTGCGTCATCATCTGCGCAGACCCCTCTCCCGCCGACTCAGCGTGAGTCTGCTCACTCTGGCTGTCCTGCTGCTTCTCTGGTGGCTGGTGGCGCGCCTCGGCTTGATAAACCCGCTGTTCCTGCCCCCCCCGGCCAGGTGCTGCATCAATTTGTCACCATTGCAGGGCCGCAAGGCTTCATGGATGCCACCCTCTGGCAGCACCTCGCCGCCAGTCTGCAGCGCATCCTGATCGCCCTTGCTGCCGCCACCCTGTGCGGCGTGACGGTGGGTCTCGCCATGGGGCTCAGCCCCACCCTGCGTGGCATGCTGGATCCGCTGATCGAGCTCTACCGGCCGGTCCCCCCGCTCGCCTACCTGCCACTCATGGTGATCTGGTTTGGCATCGGTGAAACCTCCAAGGTGCTGCTCATCTATCTCGCCATCTTCGCACCGGTCGCCATGGCGACGCTGGCGGGGGTGCAGGGCGCAAAACTGGTGCGGCTGCGGGCTGCCAAGGCACTGGGCGCCACCCGCTGGCAAGTGCTGTGGCATGTCATTCTGCCCGGTGCCATGCCGGATATTCTCACCGGGCTACGCATCGGGCTCGGGGTCGGCTGGTCCACCCTGGTGGCGGCCGAGCTTATCGCCGCCACCCGCGGCGTGGGCTTCATGGTGCAATCCGCCGGCGAGTTTCTCGCCACCGACGTGGTGCTGGCGGGCATTCTGGTGATCGCTCTGATCGCCTTCACTCTGGAACTTGGTTTACGTGCGCTGCAGCGTCGCCTGACGCCGTGGCATGGAGAAGGACTATGAATAATTCCCTGCATATCACCCCCCTCGGCCCCTACATCGGCGCCGAGATCAGCGGCCTCACCCTGGCCGAGCCACTCGAGGATGCACAGTTCGCCCAGTTGCAACAGGCTCTGCTGACCCATCAGGTGCTGTTCTTTCGGGATCAACCCATCACACCCCGGCAACAGCGGACGCTGGCCCACCGCTTTGGCGATCTGCACATTCACCCGGTCTATCCCCACGCGCCGGAGGCCGAGGAGATCATTGTGCTCGACACCCACAACGACAACCCGCCGGATAACGACAACTGGCACACCGATGTCACCTTTATCGAGACTCCCCCCGCGCTGGCCATTCTGGCCGCCAAGCAGTTGCCGCCGGTGGGAGGCGATACCCTGTGGGCCAGCGGCATTGCCGCCTTTGCAGGGCTCTCCACCCGATTACAACGACTGCTGTCAGGGCTGGAAGCAGAGCACGATTTCACCAAATCGTTTCCTGCCCACCGCCATCAGGGCAGCGCTGCCGAATATGCGCGCTGGCAAGAGGCGGCGACCCGCCACCCGCCGCTGCGCCACCCGGTGGTTCGCACCCATCCCCTCAGTGGCCGTCAGGCTCTGTTCGTCAATGAAGGCTTCACCACCCGTCTGCCCGATCTGCCGACGCGGGAAAGCGAGGCGCTGCTCACCTTCCTGTTCGCCCACATCACCAAGCCCGAGTATCAGGTACGCTGGCGCTGGCGGGAGAACGACATCGCCATCTGGGACAACCGGGTCACCCAGCACTACGCCAATGCCGACTATCTGCCAGCCCGGCGCATCATGCATCGGGCGACCGTGCTCGGTGACAAGCCGTTCTGGCGCGATCTTGACGCCCAATAATGCAAGAGGGAGGCATGATGCCTCCCTCTTCTGTTTGCGCGACTGACCACTCAACCTAGCTGGCAATAAAGCCTTGCGAGGGGCCCGCTTTGGGATCATCGCCGAAGCGGTTCGGCCCCTGCTGGCCGTTGCAGACCATAAAGTAGATGAGCACCAGGGTGCCGATGATGGGGATAAGGCCGATCAGCAGCCACCAGCCGCTACGGTCGGTGTCGTGCAACCGGCGCGCGGCGACTGCGAGCGAGGGGAGCAGCACCGCCAACGAATAGATGGAACTCAGGATCTCCTTCTCGTTGCCGAGCAGCCGATCCACCATCCCCACCAGCAGCACAACCACCACGTTGCAGAGCACGAACATCCAATATTCGGTGCGACGTGCCCGCCCGCTGAATACCGCATATTGTTTGAGTACCGAAATATACCAGTTCATTTCGCCTCCAGATGGTTCAAAAACAAGTAGTTACAGAGCTGAGCCAAGCTTAGCGCGATCAGTGCCAACCGTCGATGACCAGCAGCTCCAGATCCCGGCGGCTGATACGCTTGCTGTCCACCTTGACATAGACGGAGCGCTCCGAGGCGGCCAGCAGCACGTCGCTCACCCCGTCACAGGCGCGGATCTTCTGCTCCAGCGCCGGGGTCGCCGCGACACCCTCCGGTAACAGAATGCGCAGGCTGCTCACGTAAGGGGGCTCCTGCATGGTGAGGCTGACCCCGAGCCAGACGAGGGCCAGCACCGCGCAGCCGCCAAACACCAGCGATGCGCCACCCAGGCTGTAGAGCAGGCCGCCGAGGCTGCCGCCGATGGCCACCCCGATAAACTGGCTGGTGGAGTAGATCCCCATGGCGGTGCCCTTGTAGCCGGGGGGCGACTCCTTGCTGATGAGGGATGGCAGCAGCGCCTCCATCACGTTGAAACCGATAAAGAAGATCTGCAGCCCGGCCAGTAGCCCCCACAGCTGCAGCCCGCTTTGCCAGAGCACCAGCTCGGCAACGAGCATCACCAGCACGCAGATCTGGAACACCCGCTTCATCTTTCTGCGCTTCTCGGCATAGATGATGAAGGGCACCACGCTGACAAAGGCGATCAGCATGGTGACCAGATAAGCTTGCCACTGACTGTCGCGGGGCAAGCCGGCGCGCTCCAGCAGCGGCGGCAGCGCCACGAAGCTCGACATCAGCAGGGTGTGTACGCAGAGGATACCGAAGTTGAGCTTGAGCAGGCGCGGATTGGTCAGCACGGTGCGCATCCCCCCCTTCACCATGCCGGACTCGCGATTGAGCAGGTGGCCGCTCGGGGTCGGCACCAGCCAGAGGGTAACGGCGATGCCCCCCAGCGCCAGCAGGGCGATGAGCCAGAACAGGCCGGAGAGCCCCAGCGCGTGGGTGATAAGGGGGCCGGTTACCATGGCGATGGCAAAGGTGATACCAAAGCTCACCCCGATGAAGGCCATCGCCTTGGTGCGATTCTGCTCGCGGGTGAGATCCGAGAGCAGCGCCATTACGGCGGCGGAGATGGCACCGCTCCCCTGCAGGGCGCGGCCGAGGATCACCCCCCAGATGGAGTGGGTCAGCGCGGCGACCACACTGCCAAACGCAAACATCAGCAGGCCGCCGACAATAAGGGGTTTGCGGCCCACCTTGTCGGAAAGCAGGCCGAACGGGATCTGAAACAGCGCCTGGGTCATGCCGTAGATGCCGATGGCCAGGCCAATCAGCGCCTCGGAGGCACCGGCCAGCGACATGCCGTAGGTGGTCAACACCGGCAGCACCATAAACATGCCGAGCATCCGTAACGAGAAGACGGAGCCGAGCGCCCAGGTGGCACGGCGCTCGCCGCTCGTCATGGTGAAATCATTCATGATGGCCTCGATAGATCAGGGAGAAGGGAGACTCAAGGGGTGGCCGACACGGGCGTGCCACACCCGATATACGGGAAAAGTGCCCGGGAGGGCGGCCCCATAATAACAGAGCCGGGAAAGTTCCCGGCTCTGGATTTCATCTATTTAGGGGGCGAATCACACTATCAGGGCAACATGTCAGGGCAACATGCTCACCAGGACAACAGACCCGGCTTCCGGCTGGAAGTCCACCGACATCATCACGCTGAGACAAGTGATGGTGACAATAGAGAACATGAACAGCTTGCGCGCCCAGAGTGCATCATCCACCACCTGCTTGTAGCCCGACAGCGCCATCCCCAGCCACCAGACGCTGACCGCGGTCGCCACCACCAGATACTTGTAACCGGCATAGCCGCCGAGGAACAACATCAGGGTCGGTACCATAAAGGCCAGGATGTAGAGGGTGATGTGGAGCTTGGCCACCGGGATCCCCTTCACCACCGGCAACACCGGGATGTTGGCCGCCTGGTAATCCTTGAAGCGGAAGATGGCGATCGCATAGGAGTGCGGCATCTGCCACAGACTGAAGATCGCCAGCAGGATCAGTGCACCCGAGTCGAACTGACCGCTCACCGCGCAGTAGCCGATGACTGGCGGCGCGGCGCCGGAGAGGCTGCCGACCAGAGTGCCGTAGACCGAGTGGCGCTTCATGTAGAGGCTGTAGACCCCCACATAGACAATGAAGCCCAACACCGCCAGCAGGGCGGCCAACGGATTGGCCGCCCAGTAGAGCAGTGCAATGCCCGCAATGCCGAGCGCAGTGGCGTACCAGAGCGACACACCGGGTGCGATCAGCCCCTTCACCAGCGCACGGTTTTTGGTGCGCTCCATGATGCAGTCGATGTCCCGGTCGATGTAGTTGTTGAACACGCAACCGGAGGCGACCACCAGTGATACACCAGCCATGGTCAGAATGAACAGGGGCAAGTCCATGCTCCCCTTCGAGGCCAGCAGGAATCCCCCGATAACCGAGATAAGGTTACCGAAGATGATGCCCGGCTTGGTCACTTGCAGGTATTGCTTCATCATCGTTGTCAACCCGCTCAGTGGACCATCATGTTGATGTTGAGGTTGTACATGATCCACAGGGAACCCACCACCACGATGGCGATGATGAGCACGGTAAAGACCAGTGCCACCAGATTCCAGCGCTCCTCGGACGAGGTGTTCATGTGCAGGAAATAAACCAGATGCACGAAGATCTGCACCACGGCCATACCAACTACGGTGGCCAGTACGGTGGTGTGGGAGGCGGAGCCATCCATCACCATCCAGAACGGGATCGCGGTCAGAATGACTGACAGCACGAAGCCGGTCAGATAGCTCTTGGTGGTGCCATGGCTGGCGCCGTGATTGTCTACGGTATGTGTGCTCATTTACATTGCCCCCATCAGATAGACCACGGTAAAGACGCAGATCCACACCACGTCGAGGAAGTGCCAGAACAGGCTCAGGCACATCAGGCGGGAGCGGTTGCGATCAGTCAGCCCCTTCTTGGCCACCAGCACCATCATCACGATGATCCAGATAAGGCCGCTGGTCACGTGGATACCGTGGGTACCGACCAGGGTGAAGAAGGCGGAGAGGAAGGCGCTGCGATCCGGGCCGTAACCCTCGACGATCAGGTGATGGAACTCGTAGACCTCCATCGCGATAAAGCCGGCACCCAGCACGAACGTCACCAGCAACCAGCCGTTGACGGCAGAGAGCTGGTGCTTGTTCATCGCCAGCATGGCAAAACCGAAGGTGATGCTGCTAAAGAGCAGCAGCATGGTTTCGCCAAATACGAACGGCAGTTCGAAGATATCTTTGCCACTCGGGCCGCCAGCGGTGCCGTTGACCAGGACTGCATAGGTTGCAAACAGGCATGCAAACAGGATGCAGTCACTCATCAGATAGATCCAGAAACCGAACACCTTGTTGGCACCGGCATCGTGGTGCCCATGGTCATGGGCACCCTCTTGAGTGTGATGTAGAACGTCGGTCGCCATTGCTTCACGCCACCTTGTTGAGGTTTTCAAAACGTTGACGCTCGATCCGCTCGATCTCGTCAACCTGCACGTAGTAATCCACGTCATCATTGAAGCTGTGGATGATCCAGCTGGCGATCATGCCGATAAAGCCGGCGATGGCCATCCACCAGATGTGCCAGATCATGGCAAAGCCAAACAGAGTGGCAAAGCCCGCGATGATGACCCCGGCGCCGGTGTTTTTCGGCATGTGGATCGGGTCATAGTGCTCGGGCTGCTGATAGGCAGTGCCCTCCTGCTTGGCTTCCCAGAACGCATCCAGTCCCTTGATCTTCGGCTCGATGGCAAAGTTGTAGAAGGGCGGTGGCGAGGAAGTCGCCCACTCCAGGGTACGGCCACCCCAGGGATCGCCGGTCAGATCGCGGTTCTGCTCGCGGTCGCGGATACTGACCACTACCTGGATCACCTGACACAAGACACCAATGGCAATCAGACCGGCACCCACTGCAGCCACCACCAGCCAGGGGTGGAAAGCCGGATCCAGCTGCTGGCTGACACGACGGGTCATGCCCATAAAGCCCAGCACGTAGAGCGGCATGAAGGCGACGAAGAAGCCGACAATCCAGAACCAGAAGGCACGCTTGCCCCAGACATCGTTAAGCTTGAAGCCGAACGCTTTCGGGAACCAGTAGGTGATACCGGCGAAGCAGCCAAACACCACGCCGCCGATGATGACGTTGTGGAAGTGGGCGATCAGGAACAGGCTGTTGTGCAGCACGAAGTTGGCGGCCGGTACCGAGAGCAGTACCCCGGTCATGCCACCGATGCTGAAGGTGATGATGAAGCCAACCGTCCACAGCATGGGCGAGGTGAACTCGATGCGACCACGGTACATGGTGAACAGCCAGTTGAAGATCTTCACCCCGGTCGGGATGGAGATGATCATGGTGGTGATGCCGAAGAAGGCATTCACGTTGGCACCGGACCCCATGGTGAAGAAGTGGTGCAGCCAGACGATGAAGGAGAGCACGGTAATGGCGATAGTCGCCCACACCAGCGAGGTGTAACCGAACAACTTCTTCTTGCTGAAGGTGGCCACCACTTCGGAGAAGATCCCGAACACCGGCAATACCAGGATGTACACCTCGGGGTGACCCCAGGCCCAGATCAGGTTGATGTACATCATCATGTTGCCACCCATGTCATTGGTAAAGAAATGGGTGCCGAGGTAACGGTCTGCGGTGAGCAGGGCGATGGTGACAGTCAGGATCGGGAAGGAGGCGATGATCAGGATGTTGGCGCACAGGGCAGTCCAGGTGAACACCGGCAGGCGCATCATGGTCATGCCAGGGGCACGCAGCTTGATGATGGTGGCGAAGAAGTTGACGCCAGTCAGCAAGGTACCCAACCCCGAGATCTGCAGACTCCAGATCCAGTAGTCGACCCCAACCCCCGGGCTGTACTCCAGCCCCGACAGCGGCGGATAGGCCAGCCAGCCGGTCTGGGCAAACTCACCGACCCCGAGGGAGATGTTGATCAACACCACGGCGGCGGCAGTGAACCAGAAGCTCACGTTGTTGAGGAAGGGGAAGGCCACGTCACGGGCGCCGATCTGCAATGGCACGACGATGTTCATCAGGCCGATCACCAGTGGCATCGCCACGAAGAAGATCATGATGACGCCGTGGGCGGTGAAGATCTGGTCATAGTGGTGGGGTGGCAAGATGCCGTCGCTACCCGCCGATGCCATCACCTGCTGGGTGCGCATCATCACCGCGTCGGCAAAACCGCGCAGCAACATCACCATGCCGAGGATGAGATACATGATCCCGAGGCGCTTGTGATCCACCGACGTGAACCACTCTTTCCACAGATATTGCCATTTGCCGAAATAGGTGATGAGACCGGCAACCGCCAATCCCCCCAGAATGATTCCGGCCACCGTTACCATGATAATCGGCTCATGGTACGGAATGGCGTCGAGCGTTAATTTTCCAAACATCGGTTATTCCTCGGATCCCGCTTTCACAGAGTTGTCATCCATCGCCATGTTCATATGGCCGGCATGATCCATTTGTTCATCTTGCGCCATCTCGGCATGGTTCATCTGCGAGTGATCCATGCCCTCGTGAGTCATGGTTTCGCCCTGCGGCATGGGAGCCTGGTGGTTCATGCCCTTGTGCTCGCCATGGCCCATATCGCCCATGAACTTGTTGATCACATTGACGAACAGTTTCGGGTCGGCGCTGGAGAAGTACTCCACCGGATGGTATTCGGTCGGCTTGGCCAGCACGTCAAATTCACCCATGGTGGTCAGCATCTTGGGCGATGCCTTCACCTTGGCAACCCAGGCATCAAAACCGGCCTGATCCGGGGTAGCAATGGCATTGAATTTCATGCCGGAGAAACCGGCGCCGCTGTAACTGCTGGAGATGCCGTCATACTGACCCGCCTCGTTGGCGATGAGGTGCAACTTGGTCTGCATCCCCGCCATGGCGTAGATCTGGCCACCCAGACGCGGAATGAAGAAGGAGTTCATCACGGTATCGGAGGTCACCCGGAAATTGACCGGCGTGTTGACCGGGAAGGCCAGCTCATTGACCGATGCAATACCCAGTTCCGGATAGATAAACAACCATTTCCAGTCGAGGGAAATAACATCGACCTGAATGGGTTTCACCGTAGAATCCAGCGGTTTGTAGGGATCCAGCTCGTGCGCTGTTTTCCAGGTAATGGTCGCCAGAATGACGATAATAATGACGGGAACGGTCCAGACAACCGCTTCAATTTTATTGGAGTGAGACCAGTCAGGCGTATATTTGGCGTCGGTATTCGAAGCTCTGTATTTACGAGAAAATACCACGGCCATAATAATTACAGGGATCACCACGATTAACATCAGGCCAAGTGCCGTCAATATCAGTGATTTCTGTTCCAAACCAATCTGCCCTTTGGGGCTCATCAGAGCCATGTCACAGCCAGTCAGCATGCTGGCAGCTGCGATCAACAGCAAAGCACCCAAGCCCCTCTTTAACTCAAAAGGTCTCATGCAGTGTCCTTAACTTCGCAGGATAAAGTTGTAAAAAAAGCGGATTATTTTGAGCAAAACAGGGTCATGTGAACAACATGAAAAATTAATCTCACAGTTGTATGCGATTCAGCACCGTATGCATAACAATTGTTATCAGGTTACTGGTAACAAGTTTCCTGATACTTACCGCTCACTAACCAACCAATCCTTGTGTTTATTTCAACCACCCTTGGTCCGAGGAACGACACAACCGGTTTATTCATGGCCAAATCACCCAGAATGGTCACTCCTAGCATGATATTGGCACTGTTTTTTGATTGGATTAAAGCGAAAACATGACAATGATCTGGGTCAAAAAAATAATTAATCATGCTTGGCTCAAATTAATTCCAGGGGCTTGATGAGGTTTTGGCTCGCAAAGATGCAAAACAGAGGCATCTAATTCTCTTTGGCCAATCACAAGCTTTATCATTTTGTTTAATAAGTTATTATCAAAACCTTGGACTCTACCGGGAGATGGCAGTAGGTTGCGTCTCCTTGCTGCTTGCCAGCTACCAATTCAACTCTGTGCCATTTTTTCAACTCTTCATACAACAGGGATTGCCATGAGCATTACACGCAGAGATTTTCTCAATGGCGTCGCCATCACCATCGCAGCAGGCATCGCCCCCATCAACCTGCTCAAGGCTGCCGAAGCCGGCAGCGCGCTGGCTGACAAGACGCTGGTCTACCCGCCCGCCCTCACCGGCCTGCGCGGCAACCATCCCGGCTCCTTCGAACCGGCCCACAGCATTGCCCGCGACGGCAAGCAGTATGACTTTGCCAATGTCCCCCTCGAGGGGGAATATGATCTGGTGATCGTCGGCGCAGGCATCAGCGGGCTGGCCGCCGCCTGCTTCTATCAGCAGTTGCTGGGGGTCGATAAAAAGATCCTGCTGCTCGACAACCACGATGACTTTGGCGGTCACGCCAAGCGCAACGAGTTCACCACTCCCGATGGCCTGCGACTGGGCTATGGCGGCAGCGAGTCCCTGCAATCGCCGCGCTCGGTCTACAGCCCGGTGGCGCTGGGGCTGCTCAAGACACTGGAGGTCAACATCGACGAGCTGGCCAAAGGGTTCCAGCAGACCTTCTATCCGGATCTGGGGCTCAGCCGCGGCGTCTATTTCGACGAGAAGCACTTTGGCGTCAACAAGATAGTGAACGGCGATCCGGGCCATAACGTGGCGGACGACATCCCGCGCGATCGCCTGAACGGCCGTCCACTGGCCGAGTTTATCGGCGACTTCCCGCTCGACGAGAGTGACAAGGCTGCCCTGCTGGCCCTGCACGAAGCGAAGATCGACTACCTGAGCGGCATGACCCGCGAGCAGCAGGATGAGTGGGTGACCCGCAACAGCTACACCACCTTCCTGCGCGATAAAGTGGGCCTCAGCGAACGTGCCATCACCTACTTCCAGCAGCGTACCAACGATTTTCAGGCTGTCGGCATCGACGCCACCGCCTGTGCCGATGCTCGCCTGTGCGCCCTGCCGGGCTTCGATGGTCTCAACCTGACGCCCCTCGATGCCGAGGAGCAGGCGGAGCTGGACGACCCCTACATCTTCCACTTCCCGGATGGCAATGCCGGCCTCACCCGCCTGATGGTGCGCAAGCTCATCCCGCAGGTGGCGCCGGGTCACAGCATGCAGGATGTGGTGCTGGCCAAGTTTGACTACAGCAAGCTCGATCTGCCGGGGCACAAGGTGCAGCTGCGCCTTGGCAGTACGGCGCTACAGGCGAAAAACGTGCGCCTCGCCGATGGCAAACTGGCGGTGGATGTCACCTACATCAAGGAAGGAAAACTGCATCGGGTAAGAGCCAAGCAGTCTGTTATGGCTGGCTACAACATGATGATCCCCTACCTGGTGCCCGAAATGCCGGATCCCCAGAAGGAGGCGCTGCGCCAGAACGTCAAGGCGCCGCTGGTCTACACCAAGGTGGTGATCAAAAACTGGCAAGCCTTCGTCAAGCTGGGGGTACACGAGGTCTACTCCCCCGCAGCCCCCTACAGCCGGGTCAAGCTCGACTATCCGGTCAATCTGGGTGGGTACGAGCATCCCAAGAACCCGGATCAGCCGATGTGCCTGCACATGGTCTATGTGCCGACCCTGCCGGGCAGCGGTCTGTCGTCCCGCGAGCAGTCCCGCAAGGGGCGAGCCATGATCCTCGGCATGCCGTTCGAGCAGCACGAGCAGATGATCCGCGAGCAGCTGCAGGGGATGCTGGGTAGCGCCGGTTTCAACCATGAGCAGGATATCCTCGCCATCACGGTCAACCGCTGGTCCCACGGCTACTCCTACATCACCAACACCCTGTTCGATGACGAGGCGCAGTGCGAGAAGTGGATCGAGCTGGGTCGCAAGCCGGTCGGCAACATCACCATCGCCAACTCGGATTCAGGCTGGAGCCCCTATGCCCACGCCGCCATCGACGAGGCGTGGCGCGCCGTCAACGAGCTGGTCGCCATCACCAAGGGAGGTGCCCAATGAGCCGCGCCCTGTCACTGACTGCCAGCACCCTGCTGCTGGCCCTGCCCGCCTTCACCCTGCATGCCGCGCCTGCCATGTCGGCCGGTGAATACGTGGCCAAGCTGGGTGATTGCGCCGCCTGTCACACCAGCGAGGCCAGCAAACCGCTGGCTGGCGGCAAAGGGTTCCCGACCCCCATCGGCACCGTGTTTGCCACCAACATCACCCCCGACAAGAGTCATGGCATCGGCAACTACAGCCTGCCGGAGTTCATCAAGGTGATGCGCGAAGGGGTAGCCCGCGATGGGCATCGCCTCTATCCGGCCATGCCCTACACCGCCTACGCCAAGATGAGCGATGAAGATCTCACCGCCCTCTACCACTACCTGATGCAGGAGGTGCAACCGCTGGCCATCGCCAACAAGGAGAGCGACATCCCCTGGCCGCTCAACATGCGCTGGCCGCTGATGGGCTGGAACTGGGTCTATCACGATGACAGTCGCTTCACCCCGGTCGCTGGCAAGAGCGAAGAGTGGAACCGCGGCGCCTATCTGGTACAGGGTGCCGGTCACTGCGGCAGCTGCCACACCCCGCGCGGGCTTGGCATGCAGGAGAAAGCGCTGACCGAAGCGGATCCCGTCTATCTGAGCGGTGCCGCCCTCGACGGCTGGTATGCTCCCGATATTCGCGGCAGCCGCTACGACAAGCAGGCGCTGATCGATCTGCTGAAAACCGGCCGCAGCCAGCATCAGGCGGTGACAGGCCCGATGGGGGAAGTGATCACCCACAGCAGCCAGTATTTCAGCGACGCCGATCTGGCCAGCATCGCCACCTACCTCACCGATCTGAAAGATGAACCGGTGGCGGAGAAAGGGGCCCGAGCCTATGCCAGTGCTGGCGGCAAAGCGGACTACGCCATGTACTGCTCCACCTGTCATGGGGTCAACGGCCAGGGCAATGACCACGTCATTCCCTCGCTGGTGAACAACCGCACCGTGCTTTCGGGTGACCCGTCCAGCCTGATCAACGTACTGCTGCACGGCGCCGAGACCCCCATCACCCGCGGCCATATCGGCTACCACATGCCGGGTTATGGCTGGACCATGGATGACGAGCGGATCGCCGAGCTGGTCAATACATTGCGCGCTTCCTGGGGTAACGAGGGGCAGGCCATCAAGGCTGCTGCCGTCAAGGCGCAGCGCGAGCTGCACGGCAAGGAGTAAGGGCAAGCAGCGCTCTCTTGGCCAAGCGCCATAAAAAAACGGGCCTCCACTGGAGGCCCGTCTGCTATCTGATGCACTCTGCCTGCCAGCATCTACCCTTTGCGCGGCTTGGCACCCGGAGCGGTGGCGTGGCGGTAGTCACCATAGGGGAAGATATTGCGAAAACGCTGGGCCACCGGCTCGGGGATGGAGCGGGAAAAGACCAGCTTCACCCCGTCGCCATCGCGCTGTCCCACAATGCGGCCACGCACCGGCTCGTGGTGCAGGATCTGCTTGGCTTGAGCCAGAAATGCAGGTGGCACCTTGCCCTGCTTGACCACCACCTTGCCGGGGGCAAGGCGGATCTCGAACAGGGCACCCCGCCCCAGCTTCATCAACCACCAGATCAGGGCTATCGCCACTATCAAGGAAATCCAGGCCATGCCAACTCCTCCTAACGTCTTGATATCAGACAGTATAAGCGCCCGTACGCCGCGATTGTTTGGCAGGGATCACAGCCGCAACGCAACGCGCGCCACCACGAATCCCCGCCAGGCCGTCAGGGTCGTTTAACGGCGCTTGCCCCAGGCCACCAGCGTCTCGCGATAGAGGGCGAGCAGCGCCTCATCACGCACCGCCACCCCAACCTGCTGCGGGCGAAACTCGGCCCAGCCATCGTGGGAATGGCGCTTGCCATCGAACTTTTGCAGGGTATGACCGATGGCCGGGCCACTGGTGATGACCCGTACCGGCCCTTCCCGCAGGGTAAAGAGGGTCGGGTCAATCACATAGGCGATGGCGGACGGATCGTGGACGTGACAACCAGAGAGCCCCAGTTTCTCCGAGTAAAAACGCAGGTAGAAGCGGCTGACATCCCACAGGAACTGGCCCGGCTCGCCCGCCTCGTCGCGCAGTGCATCGAGATAGTCACCGCTGAAAAAGCTCTGCTGGGTCACATCCAGCCCGATGATCACCACCGGCCAGTCGGCGGTAAAGACCCGGTCAGCGGCATCGGGATCGTCGTGAATATTGGCCTCGGCATAAGGGGTGACGTTGCCACGATGACCATTGTTACCAAAAGCGCCCCCCATCACCACCACCTGTTTCACCAGTGCAACAATCTCGGGCGCCTGCTGCAGCGCCAGCGCCAGATTGGTCAGGGGCCCGATGGTAACGAGGGTGATCTCCCCGGGCGCCGCTTTGACCGCTTCGACAATATACTGCCAGGCGGGGCGGGGATCGGGCGCAATACTCACCTCTCCCGCCTCCAGGTCGCCAAAACCGCTCGGGCCGTGGACTATGGTGGTCGGGCCGACCGGCTCGCGCAGCAGCGGGGCGGCAGCGCCTTTGGCCACATCCGCTTTCATGCCGTACTTCTGCTTGAGCCAGAGAGCATTGCGGGTGCCATTGGCGATGGTGGCGTTGCCAAAGACGGTGGTGATGGCGAGCAGTTCGATGGCGGGGTGAGCCTCGGCAAAGAGGATGGCCATGGCATCATCGATGCCCGGATCGGTGTCGAGAATAATCTTGTGAGTCTGGATCTTGTCAGTCATGTGACCTCCCTGCAGCGACAACAAAAGGGGGAGTCTACCGGGCTCATCGCCCTTTATCCCGGCAGGGGATCACACCCTGCACCTTTGCTTGCACTTTCCGGCACTGCAACCAGAGGCTCCGCCCCAAAAAAATGGCGCGGCCCATTCAGGCCGCGCCAGAGATATCCATTCAGGGAACATCACGCACCCCAGCGTGCCCCTCTCAGTGCTTGCGATGCCAGCGCGGTGAGGTCGCCTTCTCCCCCCAGGGGGTCACACAGGGGAGCAATGCCCCTTCAATCACCACCTCACTGACCGCCAGCGCCTCGGCGATCTTCTGGTGCAGCAACGGCAGCACCTTACCATCGTGACCAGCCAGCGAGTGACCGGCAGCAAAGAACTCCGATTGATATTGCAGTGCCAGCTTCTGGGCAAATTCATAGGTGTTGAAGCAATCCGGCATCCGCTCAACCACATCTTCAAGCCGTGCCAACAAGCTGTTCAGTTCCCTGGTCATAGTGCTCTCTCCGTGTCGGTTAATAACCAAAAACTACCCCTTATTGGATAAGCCACCAATGGGAAAACCACAAAAATGTGGTGGGGCACACAGTTCTCTCTTGTGTCCAACTCGCGGGACATGGGGAAGAACGAGATGACTTTACATTCACGCAACAAATAGCTAGATTTAGACCGACTAATCAGTCGGTCATTTTTCATGCGGAGAACAATATGGGTGCGGCGCAGCTTCAACACACTCCTGAGGATATCCTCGCCATCAAATTGTCCCTGCCCGATCAGCTGGCACGGTTAAAACGGGCGAGTCTGGCTCACCCCATGCCCACCCTGGTCGAGCGCCGGACACAACTGACCAAACTCAAACAGGCACTGCTCGCCAACAA
Organism: Aeromonas sp. MdU4; assembly: GCF_041929505.1. Lineage (NCBI taxonomy): Bacteria > Pseudomonadati > Pseudomonadota > Gammaproteobacteria > Aeromonadales > Aeromonadaceae > Aeromonas > Aeromonas sp. MdU4. The sequence continues at coordinate 222,366 of NZ_JBHFMW010000001.1, forward strand.
GGAGCAGCTCTGCACGGCGCTGGCAGCGGATTATGGCCAACGCAGCCACTACGACAGCCAGATCGCCGACATCCTCCCCTGCATCATGCAGATCAACTACACCCAGAAACGGCTCAAGCGCTGGATGCAGCCCCACCGCCGTCATGCCGGGCTGCTGCTGGCCCCCGCCCGGGTGGAGGTGCACTTCCAGCCACTCGGGGTGGTCGGCATCATAGTGCCGTGGAACTTTCCGGTAATGCTGAGCCTTGGCCCCCTCATCACCGCCATCGCGGCTGGCAACCGGGCGATGCTGAAACTCTCCGAATTCACTCCCCATACCAACGCCGTGCTGCGCACCATGCTCACCAGCGTATTTGACGAGAACGAGATCGCCATCATCGAGGGGGATGCCCAGATGGCCGCCGCCTTCAGCTCGCTCCCGTTCGATCACCTGCTGTTCACCGGATCCACCATGGTGGGCAAGCTGGTGATGGCCGCAGCGGCTCCCCAGCTCACCTCGCTCACCCTTGAGCTGGGTGGCAAGAGCCCCTGCCTCATCGCCCCCGACATGCCGGTAGCCACCGCCGTGGAGCGAATGATTTTTGGCAAGAGCCTCAACGCCGGCCAGATCTGCGTCGCCCCCGACTATGTTTTGCTGCCCCGCAGCGAGGTGGAGAACTTTATCGCCGCCTATCGCAGCCACTTCGGCAAGCTCTATCCACAAGGGCTCGCCAGCCCTGACTACGGCGCCATCATCAACGACCGTCAGTATCAGCGCCTCACCAGCTGGCTGGAGGAAGCCGAGCAGGCTGGCGCCCAGCTGCATCCCTGTGCCAGCCCGGCCCGTGACGACAAGCGTCGCCTGCTGGTACCCCATCTGCTGACCGAGGTACCCGGTCATTGCCAGGTGATGCATCAGGAGATCTTTGGTCCGCTGCTGCCGCTCATCCCCTACGACACCCTGGAGGAGGCGCTCGCCTATGTGGCCGAGCGGCCCCGCCCGCTGGCCCTCTATCTGATGAGCTTCGATCCCGCGCTGCAGGCGCGGGTGACCCGGGAGACCCACTCCGGCGGCATGGCCATCAACGAGAGCCTGTTTCAGGTGGCCGCCGACGATGTGCCATTTGGCGGCATCGGCGCCTCCGGCATGGGCCACTACCACGGCCACGAGGGATTCCTCACCTTCTCCAAGGCAAAAACCGTGCTGACCCGCGGCAAGTTCACCACCGGCTCACTGATCCACCCGCCCTACAACAGCTGGATCCAGAAGCTGATGATGGCTTTCTTCCTGCGCTGATGGAGAGCCACCCATGAGCCAGGCCATGCCACAACCACAACCCATGACTGACAAGCGCCGCCAGATCCTGGATGCCGCCCTTGCCCTCTGCGCCGAGGATGGCCTGCAGGGGGCGGCCACCGCCCGCATCGCCAAGGCGGCCGGGGTCGCCAACGGCACCCTGTTTCACCACTTTCCGAGCAAGGAGGCACTGATCCTCCAGCTCTATCAGGATGTGAAGACCCGGATGGGGGCAGCCATCAGTGAGGCCGACCCCTCGCTGGTGTTGCACGACCAGATCCGCCACTACTGGCAACAGGCGATGAGCTGGATGCTGGCGCACCCGAACGAGCTCAAATTCGTGCTGGGCTTTTTTCACTCCCCCCTGCTGGCCCGTCCGGCCCGCAGCCAGATCTTGAACGATGCCCTGCGCTTTCTGCCCACCCTGCTGGCAAAGGGGCAGGCCAGCGGCGAGCTGATGCATGCCCCCGCGCCACTGTTGCTGGAGGTGTGTCAGGGCCAGTTCCTCGCCTGTGCATCACTGTTTGTCGATCAACCGGATCTGGGACAGAACGACTACTGGCAAGCCAGTGCGTTCGCCCTGTTCTGGTCAGCTATCTCAGGAGCCAATCCCCATGCAAACACGGACGTTTGAATCTGCGGCCGCCCTTGGCCGCCGCCTCTGGATCACCACCCTGCTCTGGGTGGTGGGTCGCACCCTCTGCCGCGCCGCCCGCACCGATGAGGCGGTGCGCCGCGAATTGGCGCCATTGCCAGACGGGCTGGCGATCCGCCTTGAAGTCGGGGGCATCGACTACGCCATGAACATGCACAAAGTGGGAGGGCGCTGGTACCCCGGTGCGCCAGCCGCCCCCCATGCCACCATCCATCCGCTACGGGTGCGCTTCAAGCACCCCAATATCGCCTTTCGCGCCCTGAGTTTTCGGCTCGGGGTCAATCAGGCGTTTGGCGAAAACCGGTTGCTGGTGGAGGGGGATCTGACCGTCGCCATGCATCTGGTACGGGGGCTTGAGCAGTTGCAGTCCCTGATCCTGCCCGCCTTTATCGCGCGGCCGCTGCTGCGCCACTATCCTGCCCCGACCAACAAACTCGGCCGGGCCTGCAACATCTATCTGGGTCTGGTGACCGGCTAACGCGCAAGGAGCCTTGAAATGAGCCGCTATTACGATTTCTTCTGCCCGGTCAAACTGCTGGCCGGTGAACAGGCGCTGGAGCAGCTGGCCAGCGAGTTGGCAAGCCTTGGCGCGCGTCGCCCGCTGCTGCTGACCGACAAGGGGGTCAATGCCACCGGCCTTGCCACCCTGCTGGCCAATGTGCTGGCCGAAGGGGAACTGCCGGTCGCCGCCATCTGGGACGAGATCCCGGCCGACTCTTCCACCGCCGTGGTGGAGCGGATCGCCAAACGCTATCGCGAGCTCGACTGCGACAGTCTGGTGGCGCTGGGGGGCGGCTCGGTCATCGACACCGCCAAGGCGGTCAATATTCTCACTTCCATGGGGGGGGATCATCTGCTCGACTACTCGGGCGCCGGTTGCCTGACCCGTCCCCTCAAGCCGCTGGCGGTGGTACCCACCACGGCGGGCACAGGATCCGAAGTGACGCTGGTGGCGGTGATCAAGGATGAGGCGAGCGGGCGCAAGGTGCCCTTCACCTCCCCCTTCCTGCTGCCGCAACTGGCGGTGCTCGACCCGCGCCTGACCCAGGGATTGCCCCTCAATATCACCGCCGCCACCGCCATGGATGCCATGACCCATGCCATCGAGGCCTTTATCGGCACCGCCAAGAATCCGGTGAGCGACGCGCTGGCCCTGATGGCGGTGGAGAAGATCGCCAGTGCCCTGCCGCAAATCATCCACGATCCGCAGAACAAACAGCTGCGGCTGCAACTGGCGGAAGGCTCCACCCTGGCTGGCATGGCCTTCTCCAACTCCATGGTGGGGCTGGTGCACGCCCTCGGCCACAGTCTGGGAGCCCGCTGCCATCTGCCCCACGGCCTGTGCATGAACCTCTTTTTGCCCACCGTGCTCGACTACAACCGTCCCGAGGTGGATGGCGAGCTGGCCCGCCTGCTACTGCCGCTGGTGGGGGCCGAGCGCTTTGCCGCCACCCCTGCCCACCAGCGGGCCGAGGCGACCATCACCGCCATTCGCACCCTGCGCGATACCCTGTGGCAAGCGGTCAAACTGCCGCGCACCATGAGCGAAGCGGGGGTGAGCGATCGCTCGCTACTCGGAGAGATACGGGATCTGGCAGTCAACGACGGCGCCCTGCTGTTCAATCGCAAAGATGCCGACCGTGAGCAGTTACTCACTCTGCTGGAGCGAGCCTGGGCCTGATCCGGCACGCTTTGCCAGCACTCTCTAGCTGGCGCTCTTGCTGACACTGACGCGGTGCCCGACAGGCGATCGGGCACCCTGATCTGCATCGCGATATCCACGCAACCCCCTGCCAAAGTGGATGATATTGGCCACGGTCCCCCGTTATCTGTTCTATACCTTGGCTAACAGTTATCTTGTGCCAACAGACTTATCTTCATGCCAGAGGTGCCCACCATGAGCGAGATCATCCATCAGGCCAACCAGCAGCAGTTCATCTGTATGGTGGAGGGGAAGGAGTCGAGACTGCGCTACCGGCGCCTCGATGCCAAGACCATCGACGCCTACAGCACCTTCGTCCCCCCCGAACTGCGGGTGCAGGGGATTGCCGATCAACTGGCCCGCGCCTTCTTCAGCTGGACTCAGGCGGAGGGGCTCACTATAGTGCCGAGCTGCCGTTACATTGATGTCTGGTTACGCCGCAATGCCAATGATTGAGCCTCTGAATACTGCCCTCGAACAGCAATTCCAAGCCAAGACCGAAGCCCTGCTGCGGGCCGATCCGCAGCGGATGGCTTGCCTGCAAGCCGCCGCCGAGCTCAATCTGCCCGACTGGGCGCTGGGCGCCGGATTTATCCGCAACCTCATCTGGGATCACCTGCATCACAACACCGAGCCTACCCCGCTCAACGATATCGACCTTATCTACCTCGATAACAGTGACCCGCAAGGAGTGGCGGAAGCAGAGCACGAAGCCTGGCTCGCCAAACGGCTGCCCGGCCAGCAGTGGGAAGTGCGCAATCAGGCCCGTATGCACACTCGCCAGCTGGTAGCACCGTTTACCAGCAGCCTAGAGGCGCTGAGCCACTGGGTCGAGGTGCCCACCTGCATTGGCGTGCGCCTCACCCGGGATGGCGAGTTCGAGTGGCTTGCCCCCTACGGCTTTGCCATCAACTGGTCGCTGCAAGTGAGTGCCAACCCCAGATGCCGTCAGGACAAACAGATCTTCACCCAGCGCATCAAAGAGAAGCAGTGGCAGGCCCTCTGGCCTGACCTTCACGTAAACTGGCCATAACCTGATTGCAATCTTTCGATAACCTTGGGCACACTAGGGTAAAAGCTGGTTGTAACTCAATGGGTTAAATAATGCGCGACTTCTTCTCTCTCGAACGCTGGCTACCGGGCCTCGCTGCCCTGCTGCAATACCAGCGCGCCTGGTTGATGCCTGACCTTCGCGCTGGACTCTCGGTCGCTGCAGTGGCCCTGCCCGTGGCCATTGCCTATGCCGAGTTGGCCGGGGTCGGCGCCATTGTCGGCCTCTACTCCTGCATCCTGCCCATGCTGGTCTACGCCCTGTTTGGCACCTCTCGCCAGCTGATCGTCGGCCCGGATGCTGCCACCTGTGCGGTCATCGCCGCCGTGGTGACGCCGCTGGCCGCTGGCGACCCGACCCGCCACTGGCAGCTGGTAATGACCATGACCGCCATGACCGGTTTCTGGTGTCTGATTGCCAGCCGCTTCAAGCTGGGGGTGCTGGCCGACTTTCTCTCCCGCCCGATCCTGATGGGGCTGCTCAACGGGGTGGCCATCACCATCATGGTGGGCCAGCTCTCCAAGATCTTCGGCTTCACCTTCAGCGAGCGCTATCTCATCGAGCGGATCGCCAACGGCACCACTTACATTACCCAGACCCACCTGCCGACCCTGGCCATGAGCCTGGTTGCCTTGCTCACCCTGCTGCTGGCCAAGCGCTACAAACCGGCATGGCCCTCCTCCATGGTGGCCATGGTGGTGACCGCCGGGCTGGTGTGGGGTTTCAATCTGGGTCAGTTTGATATTGCGACATTGGGGGCGGTGGGCTCCGGCCTGCCCACCTTCCAGATGCCGGAATTTCCCCCCGGCCTGATGCGGGAACTGGTACTGCCGGCCCTTAACCTCGCCATGGTGAGTTTCGTCTCCATGATGCTGACCGCCCGCAGCTTTGCCGCCAAGAACGGTTACGAGATAGACGCGGACAAGGAGTTCCGGGCCCTAGGTATGGCCAACCTCGCCTCCGCGGTCTCTCAGGGCTTTGCCATCAGCGGTGCGGATTCCCGTACCGCGGTCAACGATGCCAACGGCGGCAAGAGCCAGCTGGTCTCCATCATCGCCGCCGCAGTGATCGCCATCATCACCTTCTATCTAACGGCACCGCTGCAATACATCCCGACCGCCGCCCTCGGGGTGGTGCTGGTGATGGCCTCGCTCTCGCTCACCGACTTTCGCGGGCTGTGGGCGCTGCGCAACTCCGATCGTTCTGCGTTCTGGCTGGCATTGGTCACCTTTATCAGCGTGCTCACCATGGGGGTGATCCCGGGGATCACCCTCGCGGTCTTGCTGGGCTTGTTCCAGTTCCTGCGCAATGTGATGCGCCCCACCGATCAACTGCTCGGCATGGATGATGAAGGGGTGGTGCGCACCCTGGGGGACAACGAACAGGCCAAGGCGATCCCGGGTATTCTGGTCTATCGATTCAACTCGCCCCTCACCTACTTCAACGCTCCCTACTTCAAGCGGCGGGTATTAGCCCTGCTGGTGCAGGATCCCCACAATCCCAAGTGTCTGGTGGTGGATGCTGTGGCCTGCTTTACCCATCAGGACATCAGCGTGATGAGCATGGTGGGGGAGCTGCACAAGGATTTGAAACGGCGCGGCATTCATATGGTAATGGCGGGGCGCCACGGCCAGATGACCCACTGGCTCAAGCAGGCGGGCGTGCGGGTGGGCGACGAGGGGATAATCCTCTGCCCGGATATGTATCAGGCGCTGCGCATGACCCGCTGCTACCGCGAGCCGGTGTTCAAGGATGATGCGGTAGTGGAGAGCACCACCGATGCCCTCCGCTCCCAGTGGCCACAAGATGATGCCCTGCCCGACTCGGCGCGCCTCACCCTGCCGAGCGAACAAGAGGCGGGCGCCACTCCTGCCTGATCCCTTGGCCTGATCCCCTGGCCGGGCAATCCCCCAAGGATTGCACCGGCCTCGCCCTTGGTGTTAAATGCGCCTCCAGAGGGCACTCCCCCATGCCCTTCCAGCTGTTGGACATACCATGCAATCTCAATCCCACGCCGGTCCGGGCACGCTCTTTGCGCTGACCTGGCCACTGTTTATTGATCTCGCCCTGCACTTTCTGACCGGCGCCCTCAACACCTTCATGGTGGGGCACGTCTCCTATCAGGGGGTGGCTGCGCTGGCGGTCGGCAATCAGGTGTTCGATCTGGCCATCACCCTGTTCAGCTTCGTCAGCATCGGCACCAGCGTGGTGATCACCCAGTATCTGGGGGCAGGCGATCGCGAGAAGAGTCGGGTGGTGATCCACACCGCTATCGGGTTCAACCTGCTGATCGGTCTGGTGGCCGCCATCGGCGTGATGGCAGGAGCCAGCACCATGCTGGCGCTGATGAACCTGCCCGCCAACCTGATGAGCGATGGCACGCTTTACTTGCAGATCATCGGTCTCTGCCTGTTGCCGGAAGCCGCCGCCCTCTGTCTGGCGGCGACCCTGCGCGCCCACGGCCACACCCGTCAGGCGATGTATGTGACCCTCATCGTCAACCTCATCACCTTCGTCGGCAACCTGCTGCTGCTCTACGGCTGGTTCGGCCTGCCCCAGCTGGGGGTGGCTGGCGTGGCCGTCAGCACCGTTATCGGTCGGCTGGTGGGCGTGGTGCTGCTGGTATGGCTGGTGGCCCGCAAGACCGGCATTCGCCTGGTGGTGCGCGATATTGTTCACCCCAGCCGGGAGATGCTGGGCAAGGTGCTCCATATCGGCCTGCCTGCGGCGGGGGAGAACCTATCCTGGATGCTGCAGTTCATGGTGGTGACAGCTTTTGTCGGATTGCTGGGTGACAAGGCGCTGGCGACGCAGTCCTACTTCTTCCAGATCTGTCTGTTTATTCTGCTGTTTGGCCTCTCCATCGGCCTTGGCAACGAGATCATCATCGGCCATCTGGCGGGCGCCAGACAGTTCGAGCGCGCCTATCAGCAACTGCTCAAGAGCCTCAAGCTGGGGCTGGCGGTCACCTGTGTCATCGCTCTGGCGGCCGCTCTCAGCGGTCGTACCATCATCAGCCTGTTCACCGATGATGCCGACATTATCACTCAGGTGTCGCAGCTGTTTCTCATCAGCCTCATCCTCGAACCCGGCCGCACCTTCAATCTGGTGGTGATCAACGCCCTGCGGGCCACTGGGGATGCCCGTTTCCCCCTCTACATGGCGTTGCTCTCCATGTGGGGAATTGCCGTGCCACTCTCCTATTTCCTCGGTATCATGCAGGGTTATGGACTGGTCGGTATCTGGCTGGCGCTGGCCTGCGACGAGTGGGTGCGCGGTCTGGCCATGTTCTGGCGCTGGCGCAGTCGTCGCTGGCAAAACAAAATTCTTGTTGAAACAAAAGCGGAATCACAATGAAGAAGATAGGACTCTTGCTGGCTGCCATCCTGCTCAGCCCCCTGGCCATGGCGCAAACTGCCCCTGCCGCTCCCAAGGCTCAAGCCACCCAGACCTGGTACGTGGCCCCCATTGCCATCGATGAGACCAGCGAAGCCCAGAAGGCGTTGACCAAGGACTTCATGGCCCAGATGATCAAGACCATCAAGATCAACGAGTACCAGACTGGCAAGGCGGTGGGCAACACCAAAAAGCCCAAGTGGCTGATCCGCACCAAGCTGATGCCAGCCAGCACCGAACCGCTGGTCGGCAAGAAGCATGCCCAGGGTCTCACCTACGGCAAGGGCACCCCGACTCAGGAGATCGTCGGCGAGTTGCTGATGAATGGCACCCTGGTGGCCCATATCGGCCAGGGCTGGCGTGAACCTATCGTCCCGGGCACCCCGGTCGCTGACAAGCTGACCATCGCCAACTACCGCTACGCCATCGGGGATCAGGCCAAATCGGCCGATCTGGAAGAGCTGGCCGCCCAGATTGGCTTTGAAGCGGGCAAAGTGATCCATCGCGACGGCAAGCCGCTGCCCGAGAAGAAAAAGAAAAAAGAGCAGGCGGAACAGCCAAAACAGTAAGTAAATTGGCAAGATCAACGAAGGGGCCTGATGGCCCCTTTTGCATATTTTCCCTTCCCACCCCGGTATCAGCACTGTGACCTGTGGCACAGTTTGGCTCACCATTCAGATTGATAAATCACTTATCTTGTTTTTATTCAATTAGTTAAAAATATCCTCCCGAATACTCCAAATGATTGCCCCTAAATTCGATCAGGATCACATTCATCACCAGCGCGAAGGGGTAGCTTTGGTTTTACAGGCACAATCAAACGAAACCAAGGAGGCTCCATTACATGTTCCCAGAGTACAGAGAACTCATCTCGAAACTGAAGAGCAGTGATGTCCATTTCCAGAAGAAGTTTGACTTGCACAACGACCTGGATGAGGAGATTAGAAAGTTGGAAAAGCATCACGCCAGCGACTATAGCTCCGAGGTGAAGGATCTGAAAAAACAGAAACTTAAACTGAAAGAGGAGATATACGACATCCTCAAACAACATCCACAACAATAGATGCCTCAAAGATTATCAGGATAAGCAATTTATCCTCCAGCCCGGCCCAAGCGTCGGGCTTTTTGTTTTTTCAGTCAATTAGTTGTGCCTCCAGGCTATCGGCCGTAGCGGTTGTTTGTTACATTTTCCCTTGAGATTCAAGGAACAAGAGTGGTAATGACATGAGCAACAAGGGCACTTTGTATCATCTACTACTGCTCTGCCTGCTCTCTTTCAGCAAACCTCTGCAGGCGCAAGAACCGGAACTGGAGTTATGGCACTCCCAACAGGCCGGTTATGTGATCGACGACGTGATCGCCCGCTTCAATCAGGCGGGCAACCACAGGGTGCGCGTCACCCAGATTGAACCGGGCAAGATCAAGGCAGATATCCTGCTCGCCGCTCAAGCCAGGGGGTTACCCGACCTGATGCTGATCCCCTCGGATTTCGTCGGTCTCTACCACCAGATGTCCCTCGCCCCCCTTCCGCCAGAGTGGTTCTCCCCCGCACTGATGAGCAGTGCATTGCGCTACGTCACCCTCGACCACCAGCGCTGGGGCATGCCCATGATGCAGGGCAATCATCTGATGCTGTTTTACAACAAAGCGCTGGTATCGGCTCCGATAACCCGGTGGCAACAACTGGCCGCCTTCACCCCGGCCCTCAAGGCCAAAGGGGTCTACCCCGTCAGCTGGCCCTATCACGACATGTACTATTTCGCCGCCTTTCTGCACACCTTTGGCGGTGCGCCGGTGACGGAGGGGCGCATCACCCTCGACACCCCGGCCATGGCACAGGCACTGGAGGCTTACCGAACCGTCGCCAGCCAGCAGTTGATCGATCCCGACTGCGACTATGACACCGCCCTCGCCCGCTTTCATGATGGCAAGAGCGCCTATCTCATCAACGGAGATTGGGCCTTCAATGATCTGGTAAAAAACATGGGCGATCAGTTGGGGGTCGCCATGCTGCCCCAGTGGGAAACCCGGCCAATGCGCTCCATGAGCGGCGCCTATGTGATAAGTACTTCTCGCCAGGCGATGGCAGATGAGGACCGACGTGCCGTCATCCAGGCACTGATGACCTTCATCCAGCGGGATGATATCCAGCAGTTCATCTATCGCAAGGGGGCTCTGCTGCCGGTCAACCAGCAGGCCTTTACCGCTATCAGCCAGCGCCCTGCACCGCAGGCCAAAGTGTTGCTGGCACAGTTCACCCTCAGTACCCCCATGCCATCGGATAGCGCCATGTCGATTGCCTGGCAAGCGATGGATAAAGGGTTCGATCGTTTCCAGGAGGGGAGCAGTGCCACCGCTGCCGCCCGTTACATGCAACAACTGGCGGATCAGCAATATCGGCAGGTGAAGTCAAAATGAACCACCGCTCCGTTCGGCTGGGCCCGACGCTTATTATCATTCTGTTCACCATGACCCTGCTGCCCGCATTGCTGACCAGTAGCGTGCTGCTGATCCGGCAGCACCAGATCATCGCCCAGAGCGAGCAGTCACAACTGGAGCGAGCCCTCACCAGCATGACCCGCGAGGCCCGTTTTCATGGCGAGCTGCTCGGCACCGAGATCAATCAGCTCAGCAACGACAGAGTGCTCAACCAGGCACTCGACAACTTCCTCTTCTCCAGCCATGCCCGGCTGGCACTGGCCAGTTTCATCAAGGGCAGCAGCCTGCTGACATCCGCCTACCTGATCGATGACAAGGGCCAGGTGGTGGAGTACGTCAATGGCCGGGCCGCTTACCTCGAGTCGAGCCCGCTGATCCCACAGCTGATGGCATGGAGCAGAACCCGCGAGGCCAGCCAGGGTAAACACTTGCTGCTCCCCGTCGATGACCCGGTACTGATCGGTGACATGCAGAATAACCATAGTGGTGGCCTGGCGCTGGTGGCCCCCATCTATCGCAATCGCCAGCGAGCCGGGGTGATGCAGCCCCCCGCAGGCTTCGTGATGACGATCCTCCCATGGCGGCAAATTGCCCAGTTGCTGGAGCCCTATCTCAAGGGAAGCGAATATCTGGTGATTTCTCAGGGGGATAGTCGCCTCTATGAGAGTACTCACGATGCCAGCAACGTCGGCGGGGAGCACACACCGAGCAAGATGGCCCAACCTTTGATCATCGGCTGGCCACAGCTGGAAGAGGCCATCTCCCCCACGCTCACCCTCTACAGCTACAACGATGATCGCGTCAGTGAGCTCAACAAATCCCAGCGGCTGCTCACCGGCAGCATTATCGGCATGTTACTGCTGGTTGCGGTTGCCTGTATCTTGCTTACTCGCTGGCTGACCCGCCCTCTGGGTTCACTGGCGGCGCTGGTGCGCAGCTATGGCAAGGGGAATTATCAGCAACGGCAGCCACCGCTGCGCTTTGTCGAATATGACGAAGTGCGCCAACTGTTGGAGGAGATGGCACACACCATCTCGACCCAGGTGCGGGAGCTCTATCAGCAAAACGAACAGCTGCAACAGGCAAATAGCGAAAAAGAGGCGTTCAACCAGCGGCTGCTCGGCTTCAATGACGAACTGGAGCAGGAGGTAGCCGCACAGACCACCGCCCTGCGCTCGGCCCTGAGTCGGGAAGAGCGCAGCCGCCATGTGCTGCAATCCTGGCTGCAGTTCGGTCTGCACCAACAGCTGGATATGGATATCGCCGAGCTGGCCAGCTCGGCCCTGCTGCAACTCTCCCAGCTCTATCCCGGCCACCGCTGGGGGCTGGTGATCCGCCGTGACGGACAAGAACCCTATACCCTGTTGCAGGGGGTTGATGCCCCCTTGCGGGCCTCCCTGCAGGAGAAGCTGACCCAGCTGATGGATGAGGAGGTCAAACACTCCGAATGCCAGTGGCAAGATACCCTGTGGAAGATCATGACCCTGCCCGGCAGCCAGAGTGGCGTCCTGTTCGGCTATCTGATGGTCAGCGCCGAAGGGCTGGAGTCGGAAGACAGGGCCATTTTGCGGCTCTTTGCCAAGCAGCTGGCGGTGGGCATCGAAGGCCGCCTCTTTACCGACGAGTTGGCGCGGGTCGCCCGTACCGATAGTCTCACCGGATTGCCCAACCGGCAGGCGTTCGAAGAGACACTGCATCACTATCAGGCGGTGCTGGCGCGTCATCCAGAGCGTCACCTCGCTCTCTTCATGCTCGATCTAAACGGCCTCAAGCGCACCAATGACCAGTATGGTCACGAAGCAGGTGACGCCCTGCTGATCCAGATGGCTCGCCAGCTGCGCACCCTCTGCCGTCAGGATGAGAAGATCTTCCGGATCGGCGGCGATGAGTTCGTGTTGCTGGCAGAGGCCGATCACCTCGCTTGTCAGCGGTTGGCAGCCAGACTGGAGGCGAGCCAGCAGCATGCTATGGTGCAGCATCAGGAACAGAGCTTCCCGCTGCGTTTTGCCATCGGCTGGAGCTGCAGCGAAACGACCCCGCTGGCCGAACTCAGCCGGGTGGCAGATGACGCCATGTACGTCGACAAGGCACGCTTTTATCAACGTCAGCAATGATCCAGATTTGCGCAAGGCTTGGCGATGCTTTCACCAACTCCCTGATTGGCTCGCAAAAATGGCGCGCAAAGCTAGACGCCACGCGGGTCATGACTAAGATAGGGGCTCTTGATATCTCGACTTTGAAGGGAGTAGGAAATGGAGTTAGTACTTGGCCCGCTGGAAGCCCGCGTCATCGGCTGCCTGATTGAAAAAGAGATCTGCACCCCGGATCAATACCCCCTCTCCCTCAACGCCCTGGTCAACGCCTGCAACCAGAAGAGCAACCGCGAGCCGGTGCTGGATCTCTCCGAACTGGATATTCGCGCCGTGGTGGACGAGCTCATCCGCAAGCGACTGGTGGTCAATACCGCCGGTTTCAACGCCCGGGTGCCCCGCTACCAGCACAGATTCTGCAATACCGAGTTTGGCGAGCTGAAATTCAGCGCCCAGGAGCTCGGCATCGTCTGCGAGTTGCTGCTGCGCGGCCCACAGACCCCGGGCGAACTGCGTTCCCGCACCAATCGCCTCTGCAGCTTTGATGATGTCACCGAAGTGGATGCTGTGCTGACCAACCTCATCGAGCGCGGCCCCTACGTGGTCAAGCTGCCGCGTGAGCCGGGCAAACGCGAATCCCGTTACGCCCACCTGTTCAGCGGTGAAGTGGATATTCAGGCGATGATGGAGTCTGCTCCGGCAGCAGCCTACGCCTCCCCTGCCGCGGATCGCCTGAGCGAACTGGAGCAGGAGGTGAGCGAGCTCAAGAGCCGCCTCTCCGCCATGGAAGCACGCTTGACTGCACTGGATGGTCAGGGCTGATCTCTTTTACTATCGCCAATATCCAGCAGGGAGCCGGGGCTGATGTCCCCGGCTCCCTGCGTTTTTTCATCGTGAGGAGGTGCCCGTGATCACCCTGATTAAAGAGTCTGACCACCAGAAGATGCCCTGGAAAAACCAGCAGGGGTCCACCAGCCAGATCCTCATCTCCCCCAAGGGGACAAGTCTGGCCAAACTCGACTTTGACTACCGGTTAAGCTCGGCCCCCATCAAGAGTGCGGGCCCCTTCTCCCCCTTCCCAGGTTACCAGCGCATTTTGCTGCCGGTGAGCGGGGCAGGCTTTGTGCTCAACGGTCACCCCTACGCCACCTTCGAGGCGGCGCACTTTAGCGGCGATGAGGAGACCCACTGCGAGTTGCTGAAAAAAGAGGTGACCGATCTGGGCCTTATCTACCATCCTGATCGCATCAGCGCCAACGTGCGGGTATTGAACCTCCCCTTCCCCCTGACCCTCACCCTCGAGCCCGAGAAAACCTACCTCTGCCACCTGCTAAGCGGCCAGCTGACCGTGCAGGACAAAGAGGTGGCCATCAACGAGACGCTGGTAGTAAGCGGTGAAGAGAGCATTCACTTCGACTGTCAGAAGAAGAGCACCATCGCCTTCTTTACCCTGCAGGCCAAATAGCGCGGAGGTCGGCGGCGTACAGCCACGCCACAGACCTGAAAAAGCCGGGCAATCCCGGCTTTTGCTATTCAGGCAGCCGACTCGCTGCCGGCAACAGACGTAACACACTTAGTTGACCTTGAAAGTGCCCTTCATCATGGCAAAGTGACCGGGGAAGGAGCAGAAGAAAGTGAGATCCTTGCCCGCCAGACCGTCGGTCTTGAAGGTGACGCTGGTACTCTCGCCGCCGCCAATCAGTTTGGTATGAGCCAGCACCCGGGGATCATCCTTGGGCAAGTAGTTGTTTTCGGCACCGGCGCTCATCCCGGCAGTTGCTACGGTCTGATAGTCAGCGGTGCTGGCCAGCACCCAGTTATGCCCCATGCCGGTGACAGGCAGTTTGCCGGTATGATTCAGGGTGACGGTCACCTCTTTGCAAGTCGCAGGTACGCTCATCTCCTTGAGGTTGTACTGCATGGCATCATTGCCCTCGATGACCAGTGCGCACTCATCGGCCAGAACCGGGGCAGCCAGGGTGCTCAGAAACAGCAGGGTAATCGCTTTTTTCATCATCTTCTCCTTGGATTGGCAATGGTTCGAACAGCTTCACGGCTCAAATCATAGTCCCGTCCGCAAAGATGCCGTCATAATCAACTTTCATTTTACCTAATTGTCTTCAATCGGCGATGGTTTTACGACAAAGCTGCGAGTCAGGTCACCTGCAGACCCCCTCAGTCCACTCTCACCGACATCATCAATACGCAGCGCAACCGGAAACCACCTGCCCTGTTTAATTTTTCCCGCTATTTTCCCCCGAGAGAAGCTCGCTCACCACAGACCCCTTGGCTAAGCTAGCGCTCCGATAGCATATCCCTTGAGTGATACAGAGATCCTGATGATGTCGATTGCCTCCATATCGGCCCTGCGCGGCCTGCTGCTGACCCTGCTGCTGGTTCTGACTGGCTGCCAACCGGCTCCACCCGCCCAAACCCGCATTCAGGGCAAGACCATGGGCACCTACTATGTGGTGACCCTGAGCGATAGCTACCCGGGTGGGGAATCCGCCCTCAAAAGCGACGTAGAACGCCTGCTGGCCAGGATGAACAAAGAGATCTCCACCTACGATCCCGACTCCCTCATATCCCGTTTCAATCAGGGGCCAGATCACACCCCATTTGTCATTCCCCCTGCCATGGCCATCATCGTTCAGCAGGGCATTGATGCTGGCAAGCTGACCGACGGAAAACTGGATGTCACCGTTGGGCCGCTGGTCAATCTGTGGGGCTTTGGCCCGGACAAGCGTCCGGTCAAACGGCCGGATGACGCAGCTATCGCCGCCGCCCGCCAGAAAGTCGGTATCGACAAGCTGACCCTGACCCCGCAAGGGGATCACTTCCTGCTCGAGAAAGCGATCCCGGCGCTCTACCTCGATCTCTCCACCCTGGGGGAAGGTGCCGCTGCGGACGAAATCGCCGCCCTGCTCAAGCACAAGGGGATCAACAACTACCTCGTCGAAGTGGCCGGTGCGGTACGCAGCAAGGGCAACAACAGCAAGGGTTCACCATGGAGAGTGGCTATCGTCGAGCCCTCCGACCAGCCGGGGGCATTCTCCGATATTGTGATACCCAACGGCATGGCGCTCAGCACCGCGGGCAGTTATCGCAACTACTACGAACTCGATGGCCAGCGTTACTCCCATATCATCGATCCCGCCACTGGCCAGCCCATCACTCACAAGCTGGTCTCGGCCAGTATTATCACCCCCACCGCCCTGGAGGCTGATGCCCTCGATACCGCCCTAATGGTCATGGGCCCCGCACAGGCCATGGCGTTTGCGACCAGACATCAGCTGGCGGCTTACCTCATCATCAAAACGGATCAGGGCTTCAAGGCCGAATTCACCCCCCAATTTGCCCCCTATCTGGCAAAGAAAAAATCGTGAGTTCAAGGCCCTGGCAACAGGGCCTTCCGCTGTCACACCGCCCAGGCAAGCGGAGCGCAAGCTAAAACGGTTCGCAATCGACAACTTGGCCAATTGCCTCATCGTGGACTTTGGTGGCACACTTTCCCCATCAGCCCGTAGCGCCTTGGCCCAGACAGATGCAGACACCGGAAAAAGAGCCCGAAAAGAGAACCCCTGCCAAAGCCCAACGCATTCTGATGGTCAACGAGCAACGCTCGTTTCAGGTGATGATGAAGGCGATGCTGATCAATCTGGGCATCAGCAACATCACCTATTCCAACACCGCCGAGGATGCCCGCCGCCGTTGCCAGAAGGGCAGTTTTGACATCTATCTTATCGATTACGATCTGGGGATCGGCGAAAACGGGCGCCAGCTGCTGGAGAGTCTGCGCGACCAAAATCTGATCCCGCCCCAGAGCGTGGTGATCATGGTGAGCGGCGACAGCTCCCGCGCCATGGTGCTGAGCGCCTTGGAGGCCGAGCCCGACGAATACCTGATGAAGCCCTTCTCGCAGGAGCAGTTCTCGTTTCGCCTCAAACGCGCGCTGGCAAGGCACAACGCCCTCACTCCCGTGTTTACCGCACTGGCCGAAAACAATCTGGCCGCCCTTATCACCGCCTGCGCCGAGCGGGCCGATGCCGTGCCCCGCTATGCCAACTACTGCCGCTGCCTGCAGGCTGATACTCACCTCAAACTGGGTCAGGCGCAGGAGGCCCGCACCCTGATGCGCCAGCTGCTGGCCGGTCAGGAGAATAGCTGGGCCCGCCTGACGCTGGGCAAGGCATGCAATACCCTGGGACTCCATGAAGAGGCGGTCAGCCACCTGCAGGCGACCCTCAAGAATACTCCGCTAATGGTGGAGGCCCACCGCTGGCTGGCCGAGTCCCAGCTTGCCCTTGGTAATGATGAGCAGGCCCAGCAGGAGCTCAAACGCGCAGTGGATATCTCGCCACAGTCGGTCCAGCTATCGCGCCGACTGGCCGAGGTGTGCCTGCTGCGCCACGACTACGCCCAGGCCAAGGATGTGCTGCTCTCCCTCATCGATCTGTCGCGCAACTCGATTCACCGTACCCCTCACTATCTGGGGGCCTATATCCAGACCCTGACCCTCTACGCCCTCAACAGCAACGACAGCTACCACATCGCCAACCTGCAAAAACAGGTCAACTCGGCCCTGTCGCGCATCCGCGACTCGCTGATGATGTCGGAGTTCAACTACCCGGTGTTCGAACAGATCTGCCAGGCGCGAGTGCAGATTGCGCTGGGTGAGCTGCTCAAGGGCAAAAAGATGCTCTATCGCGCCAACCAGAACTGGCTCGACGAACCGGCCACCATGCCACCCACGCTGCTCGGTGAAACCATTCTCGCTCTCTACCAGCTCGGCGAATTCGAGTATGCCGAGAGCCTGCAGAGCCTGCTGGCCGAGGATGAAGACCGGCTGCTCACCACCTGTATTCAGGCCACCCGCGATGACAAGACCGTGCTCGAACGGCGTCAGCGCTACCAGCAACTCAACGAACTGGGCATCAAGGCTTACCAGTCGGGCGAGCTGGAGCAGGCGCTCGGCCACTTTCGCGAGGCACTGCGCCGTGCCCCCGCCAATACCGGTGCCGCCCTCAACAAGATCCAGGTGTTGCTGCAACTGATGCAAAAAAACCGCAAGAGCCCGGAGTTTGGTACCGAGTGCAAGGACACCCTGGACGTGCTCGACGGCATCCCCCTCAATCCGGCCCAGCAGGAGCGTTTTCGCAAGCTGCGTCAGGAGTTCAACCAGTTCAGCTGAGCGCCGCCACGCCTCCGGTTCCCCGCCTATGCTGAAACAGAACGGGTGACGGGAGGTGTAGAGCATGGCGATGTGTCGTTATCTGGTGGCCGATGGCCGCCACTGCAGTGAAGAGGCGGGTGAGCACGACCTCTGCCACTGGCATGACCCCCACAGACCCCATCAGGAAGCCCACACCGCCGAGGCGCTCGAGCAGTACGTTCGCGCTGGCGGCCTCTGCCACGGTCTGCAGTTGGCCCGCGCCAATCTGGCTGGCCTCAATCTGGTCAACAAGGAGTCCGATCAGGGATTTTTGCTAGAGCAGTGCAACCTCTATCGCGCCAACCTGCGGGGTGGCCACCTCTACGGCCTGCGCATGAAGGGCGGCAGCCTGATGAAGGCCGATCTGAGCGATGCCAACCTCCAGTGCGCCACCCTTGATGATGTCAACCTGCTCGGCATCCGCTGGCACAATACCCGGCTCGACAACATGCATACCGGCAAACGGGTGATGCAGGATCGCAAGGGACGGCGCGAGCGGGATCCCAAGCAGGCGAAGGTCTGGTTCAAGGAGGCGGAAGAGACCTACCGGGATCTGCGCAAAGCCTCCGAGGCGCAGGGGATCTTCACCATGTCCGGCAACTACATTCAGCAGGAGCTCACCATGCGCCGGCTGCAACTGCCGTTCTGGTCGAGCCAGCGCTTCACCTCCTGGGTGGTCGATCTCTTCTGCGGCTACGGCGAAGCACCGATGCGGGTGGTGCTCTTCTCCCTGCTGCTCATCTTCATCTGTAGCATCTTCTACTTCTTCTTTGGCCTGAGCTTCAACGGCAACCACCTCGCCTACCACCCGGGCGCCCCCTTCGAACAGAACGCCATCTTTCTGCTCGAGTGCCTCTACTACAGCGTGGTCACTTTCACCACCCTGGGTTATGGCGACTTCACCCCCATTGGCCTCTCGCGTCTCTTTGCCGCCTTCGAGGCCTTCACCGGCAGCTTCACGCTGGCGCTGTTTGTGGTGGTATTCGTCAAAAAGATGACCCGCTGACGCCTCTCCCTGCCAAGCGGGTCGGCCACTGGTGCTGACCCGCGCCCCGAACTTGCATCCACCGCCGATTCCTAGTCCAATAGCCACTTATAAAAATGACATGAGCATCCCGGACATGAAGATCATCTCTTTCAATATCAACGGCCTGCGCGCCCGTCTGCACCAGCTGCAAGCCATCATCGACAAGCACCAGCCCGATGTGATCGGCCTGCAGGAGATCAAGGTGCACGATGAAGCCTTCCCGCTGGCCGATGTGGAGGCCATGGGCTATCACGTAGCGTTTCACGGCCAGAAGGCCCACTACGGGGTCGCCATCATGAGCAAGCAGAAGCCGGTCAAGGTGGAGAAAGGCTTCCCCACCGATGACGAAGAGGCCCAGCGCCGGATGATCATGGCCACCTTCGAGCGCGAAGACGGCTCTCTCATCAAGGTGATGAACGGCTACTTCCCGCAGGGTGAAAGCCAGGATCACGAGACCAAGTTCCCGGCCAAGCAGAAGTTCTACGAAGATCTGCAGCACTATCTCGAAACCAACCACACCCCGGACGACCAGCTGGTGCTGATCGGGGATATGAATATCTCCCCCACCGATCTCGACATCGGCATTGGCGAAGCGAACCGCAAGCGTTGGCTGCGGGACGGCAAGTGCTCCTTCCTGCCCATCGAACGGGAGTGGATGGAACGCCTGAAAGGGTTCGGCCTGACCGACACCTTCCGCGCCGCCAACCCCACCGAGTGCGAGCGTTTCTCCTGGTTTGACTACCGCTCCAGGGGCTTTGACGAGAACCGCGGCCTGCGCATCGACCTCATCATGGCCTCTGACGCCCTCAAGGACAGCGTGACCGAGACCGGCATCGACTATGAGCTGCGCGGCATCGACAAGCCCTCCGATCACGCTCCCATCTGGGCCTGCTTTGCCTGATGATGGAACCCATCTTGTGATTGTGTGAACCGGCTCGCGGTTGCCCATATGAAAAAGGGGTAAACAGCAGCTTCAGTAAAGGTGCCTTGCGGCACCTTCTTTTTTTGCAATCAAGGAGTCCCCAACAGATGAATGGCCACCTTCCTCTCTCACCGGCTCGTTTTCTGGCGCTGCGTCTGTTGCCGGGGGAGGATCTGATTACCGGATTGCGTGCCCAGATGGCGCAGCACGGTCTGCAGGCTGCCTGGATTGCCGGGGCAGTCGGCAGCCTGACCCACGCCAACCTGCGCTATGCCGCCCAACCCGATGGCACTCTGCTGGAGGGGGCCTTCGAAGTGATCGCCCTCGGCGGCACCCTGGACCCGGAGTGCGAACACCTGCACCTCTCCATCTCCGATGAACAAGGGCAGATGCGCGGTGGTCATGTGCTGCCTGGTTGCCGGGTTCGCACCACCCTCGAGCTTGTGATAGGGGAGCTGCAAGAGTACCGTTTCACCCGCGCCCCTTGTTCCCGTTCGGGTTATGAAGAGCTACTTGTTACCCCCAGAACCTTGTGAGAAAAAATATGTTTGTTAATAAACTCTCCAGTTACAACCTGGCTTTTATGGTCATCTGCATCGCCATCAACATGGTCGCGGGACAAGCGGTCTCCATGCTCAAGCTGCCCATCTTCCTCGACTCCATCGGAACTGTGCTCTGCGCCGTGCTGGCGGGCCCCTGGATGGCGGTCGCCACCGGCTTGCTTACCAACCTGGTGTGGGGCCTGCTCACCGGCCCCATCGCCGCTGCATTTGCACCGGTCGCCATGATGATCGGCCTGAGCGCCGGACTGATGGCCCGCGCGGGCTGGTTCAACACGCTGCCCAAGGTGGCCATCAGCAGCGTAGTTATCACCCTGGCACTGACTCTGGTCGCCGTTCCCGTCCGCTCCTACCTGTTTGGCGGGGCGACCGGCAGCGGGGCTGATTTTGTCGTCGCCTACCTGCACGCCATGGGCAGCGACCTGCAAGAGTCGGTCGCCGTCACCGTGCTGGGTACCAACCTGCTGGACAAGCTGCTGACCGTGCTGATCGTCTGGGGACTGGTACGTCGTCTGCCGCAGCGCACCCTGCGCAACTTCCCGCAGATGGCTGCCGTGCGTTGATGCACCCGTTTACCTCCCTGACACTCTGGCTGTGGTTTTCGGTCACGGCCAGCGTGCTTCCGCCCCCCTGGCTCTGGGGCTGGAGTCTGTTACCACTGCTGGCCTTGATTGTGCTGCCTGGCGCACGAGCCGGGCTCAAGCTGGTGCTGGCAGTGATGCTGCCGCTGGGGTTGGGCCTCTATCTGGTACATGGCCCCTGGCTGCGGATCCTGCTCGGCAGTGCGGCACAACTCCCTGCCAGCGAGGCGTTTCCCATTCTGCCGCTCTGGTGTCGCCTGTTTGCCTGTCTGGCCAGTGCCCAGCTCTGGCTACGCACTGTCTCAACCGAGCGCTTTGTCCACGCGCTGTTTGCCAGCCGACTGCCCATCGCACTCGCCTATCTCTGCTGCGGCCCGCTGCTGCTCAAGGAGCAGCTCGGCCACCAGCTGCGCGCTATCAAGGAGGCCCAACTGGCACGCGGCGTGCCCTTTGACGGCAATCCGTTGGCCAGGCTGCGAGCCACCCTCCCCCTGCTCTCGCCGCTGGTCGGGCAGGCATTGAGCGAGCTGGCAACCCGCAGCATGGCGCTGGATCTGCGCGGCTTTCGCAGCCAGCCGACCCGCACCCGCGTGGTCGAGATCCCGCAGCGCCACTATGAACCACTGCTGCGCTATCTGCTGCTGTTGCTGGCGCTGCTGGAAATTGTCTGGAGATGGTGGCCATGATATCGCTCAATGGATTGACCATCGGCAATGCGGCCCACCCAGACCACTTTCAGCTGGGGCCCCTCAATATTGAAGTGGGCGCAGGCGAATGGCTGGCGATACTGGGTGGCAACGGCGCTGGAAAATCGCTACTGGCCCAACTGCTGGCGGGAGGCTGGTCACAATTACACCTCGATACCCTGGCGGGAAGAGGCACTATTCTCGACAGTCCCCACGACACCGGCCAGCTCAATGAACTGGCAGCCCAGCGCCAATGGGTACAGCAATCCCCCTATCTGCAATTTTCCGGCTGCTGCTTTTCGGTGACTGACGAGGTGGCATTTGGCCCGGCCAATATGGCACTGCCGCTGGCCGACCTAACCCGACGGGTCGCTGACGCTATCGCTATCTGCCACTGCGAAGCAGTTGCCATGCAACATCCCCTCTCCCTGTCAGGGGGAGAAGCGCAGCGGGTGGTGCTGGCCTGCGCCCTGGCGATGCAACCCAAGCTGCTGATCCTGGATCAAGCCTTCAGCCGTCTAACCCCGGCGGCGACTCATACCATGCTGCGCCAGATCCGCCGTTACAGCGAGCAGAGCGGCTGCAGTGTCATCTTGCTGGAGCAACGGCTTTTTCCGGCCGCTCACTATTGCGAGCAATTCCTGCTGCTCGACCATGGCCATCCGCTTGCAAGCGGTGATCTTGGCACTGTGTTGCCCCATCTGCCCGGGCGAGTGATCCTGCCAGACTCCCTGCGCGAGGCGTTGCAGATGCGCGACCCGCGCCATCACCCCTATCCTCTGGCCATTTTGCGGGAGTTTTATGCTGAGCTTTGACCACCTCTGCTTCTCATGGGCGCCGGACCATCCCTGCCTGAACGACATCTCGCTGCAGATTGCCAGCGGGGAACAGGTCGCCATCGTCGGGGATAACGGCGCAGGCAAATCGACCCTGCTGCGACTAGCGGCGGGTCTGCTGGCCCCCACCTCCGGCACGGTGAGCTGGCAACAGCAGGCGCTCAGTGCGCAGCAGGCACTGGCGCGCGCCAAGCAAATCGGCTTTCTGTTTCAGGAGTCTGAGCGCCAGCTCTTTCATAGCCGGGTCGACGAGGAAATCGCGTTTGGCCTGCGCCTGCAAAAGCGGCCGCGAGAGGAGATCCGGGCGCGGGTCGCGGCGGCTCTGGAACAGTGCGAGCTGACCCCGTGGGCGGCAACCCATCCTCTGGATCTCGACGCTGGTCAACGGCGGATGGTAGCGGTAGCCTGCCTCCATGCCATGCAACCAGTGCTGTTGCTGCTCGACGAGCCGAGCCGGGATTTCGATCCCCACTGGCTGGCCATCCTCGAACAGTGGCTGGCCAGCGAACGGCTAAAGGGCACCACCATTCTCGCCATCAGTCACGATGCCGAGTTTGTCAGACGCAACTTCACTACCCTGATCGAGCTGAAAGCGGGGCATCTGGTAGCCCATGGACCGACTGCCGAACACCTCTCCGCCCTCAATGGCTATCACCCGAAGAGCAGCACCATGTTGCTGAACACCCTCGCTCAAAGCGATCCCCCTCGCTGATCCACATCGACACCGTGGTTCAATTGGCCGTTTTTTTCGCCAACCGACAACGCCTTGCAACCTTGAGAAGGCTGGGTTCAAGGTTGCAGCCCTATCATGTCTCATTCCACTCATAAAAAAGTTGTTTTTTTAATCATGAAGTTAATGATGTGTATGGAAAAATGTGCTGAACGCAGCAACCGAAATCGATCCAACAGGAGTGTGATGATGAAGGTGCCCAATGCTGGAAGAGCGGTTTATCAACGCAGCTTGCTGACCCTGGCGCTACTTGGCGGACTGACAGCCTGTGGCGGTGAAAAGACCCAGACGGCGCAGGCTATCCCCCCCGTACCAGTGGTGGTCGCTGAAGCAACCCAAACCGATGTGCCGCTCACGACCGAGATGGTGGGTGAAACCGCCGGTTTTCGCGAGATCAACGTCCGTTCCCGGGTCAGTGGCATCCTGCTCAAGCGCACTTATGTCGAGGGTCAGCCAGTCAGCGCCGGTCAGGAGCTGTTTTTGATCGATCCCGAGCCCTATAAGGTGGCGCTGGAACAAGCCAAGGGCTCCCTGGCTCAGGAGCAGGCCCGCCTCAACAAGGCCCGCGCCGATCGGGATCGCATCATTCCGCTGTTCAAGCGTCAGGTAGTGAGCCGCAAGGACTATGACGACACCATCGCCAACTACGAAGCCGCCATCGCCAGTCATCAGGCGGCTCAGGCCAAGGTAAAAGAAGCGGAGCTCAACCTCAGCTACACCCAGGTCACCGCCCCCATCAGCGGCATGGCGAGCAAGAGCTCCCAGTCCGAGGGGAGCCTCATCTCCACCAGCGGCGACAACGGTCTGCTGACCACCATCACCCAGTTCGACCCCCTCTACGTCAACTTCTCCTACTCGGAGCAGGATCGTCTCAACTTCGAAAACTCGGTGAAAAAAGGGGTGATTCAGGCGCTGGATGCCACCACCTGGCGCACCCATATTCGTCTGGCCGATGGTTCTGTCTACCCTGAAGCGGGCAAGCTCAACTTCTCCGACAACCGGGTCGATCCCCAGACCGGCACCATCCGTGCCCGCGCTATTTTCGACAACAAGGATGGCGTACTGCTGCCCGGCCAGTTTGTCCGCATGACCATCGATCTGGGGCTGCGCAAAAACGCCATCGTGGTACCGCCCCGCGCCATCGTGCAATCACAGGCTGACCGCATGGTGATGGTGGTCGATGCCGACAACAAGGTGGTGCCCCGTCCGGTGACTCTGGGCGCGGTGGTCGACTCCGGCGTGCTGATCGAGAGCGGCCTGCAGGCAGGTGAGCGCTATATCGTCGAAGGCTTGATGAAGGCCCGTCCCGGCAGCGTCGTGAAACCTGTCTCTGCCGCCGAGATGAAGGCGATCACCGCCAAGATGGTCAGCCACGCTGCGGCCAAGTAAGGAGCTCGTATGTTTTCCAAGTTCTTCATAGAGCGCCCCATCTTTGCCAGCGTGATTTCGATCATTATCGTGCTGGGCGGATTGGCGGCGATGCGCGCGCTTCCCATCGAGCAATATCCCCAGATCACTCCGCCGGTGGTCTCGGTCACCGCTTTTTATCCGGGCGCCACTCCCGAGGTGATCTCCCAAACCGTGGCGGCACCGCTGGAGCAGCAGATCAACGGCGTGGAGCGGATGATCTACATGCAGTCGGGATCCGCCTCCAACGGCCAGATGAACCTTAACGTCTATTTCGAGATCGGCACCGATCCGGATCAGGCCACCATCAACGTCAACAACCGGGTCTCGGCCGCCATGGCCCAGCTGCCGGAAGAGGTGAAAAAACAGGGGGTCACGGTCAAGAAGAAATCGACGGCCATCCTGCAGGTGGTCACCCTGCAATCACCCAACGGCTCGTTTGATACGACTTACCTGTCGAACTACGCCCTGCTCAACATCATTGACGAGCTCAAGCGGATTCCCGGCATCGGCGATACCACCCTGTTTGGCGGTACCGACTATGCCATGCGGATCTGGCTGCGGCCGGATCGACTGGCCCAGCTTGAACTCACCCCGAGCGACGTGATTGGCGCCATTCGCGAGCAGAACACCCAGTTCGCGGCAGGCAAGATCGGTGCTCAGCCCACCACGGCCCCCATCGACTTCACCTATACGGTACAGACCAAGGGGCGTCTTGAGGATGTAAAAGAGTTCCAGAACATCATCGTCCGCTCCATGCCCGATGGCTCCAAGATCCGGGTCCGCGATGTCGCTCGGGTCGAACTCGGCGGCAAGGATTATGATCTGGTCGCCCGCGCCAACGGCAAACCGGCCATCGGTATCGCCACCTATCTGCAACCGGGCGCCAACGCCGTGGCGGTCGCCGATGCGGTGCACGCCACCATGGAGCGACTCAAGGAGCGCTTCCCGCAGGATATCGAGTACCAGATCCCCTACGACACCACCGAGTTCGTGAAGATCTCCATCGAAGAGGTGGTCCACACCCTGTTCGAGGCGATCGTGCTGGTGTTCGTGGTGGTCTACCTGTTCCTGCAGAACTTCCGCGCCACCCTGATCCCCTGTATCGCGGTGCCGGTATCCCTGATCGGTACCTTCGCCGGCATGCTGGTACTCGGTTTCTCCATCAACCTGCTGACCCTGTTCGGCATGGTGCTCGCCATCGGTATCGTGGTGGATGACGCCATCGTGGTACTGGAAAACGTCGAGCGGATCATGAGCGAGAAAAAGTGCTCGCCCAAAGAGGCGGCCATCCTCGCCATGCAGGAGGTCTCGGGCCCCGTCGTCGCCATTGTGCTGGTGCTCTGTGCCGTGTTCCTGCCGGTCGCCTTTATGGGCGGCATGACTGGGGTGATGTACAAGCAGTTTGCCATCACGGTCGCCATGTCGGTCGCCATCTCCGGTCTGGTGGCACTGACCCTGTCACCCGCGCTGTGCGCCGTGCTGCTCAAAGAGGGACACCACAAACCGGCCCGCTTCTTCGTCTGGTTCAACGACAAGTTTGACCAGCTGACCCGTGGCTATGTGCGCGGTGTCGCCTTCCTCAACCGCCGGGTAGGCGTCGCGTTCACCATCATCGCCTTCATCGTCGTCTCTATCTACGCACTGCTGATGAAGGTGCCGGGCGAACTGGTCCCCAACGAAGATCAGGGCTATCTCATCTCCGCCGTCATGCTGCCGGATGCAGCCGCCATGACCCGCACCCAGGCGGTCGCGAACAACTTCGACCAGATGGCGATGGCCAACCCCAATGTGAAAGATGTCATCACCTTCTCCGGCTTTGACATTCTCTCCAACGCCATCATCAGTAACAGCGGTCTCAGTTTCATTACCCTCAAGGATTGGAGTGAACGGCAAGGTACCGGACAGGACTCCTTCTCTTTGGCCAAGACGCTGCAAGGGATGAGCCTGATGGGGCTGGCAGATGGCTTTGTGGCCTCTTTCAACCCGCCGCCGATCCAGGGCATGTCAACCACCGGGGGGCTGGAGGGGTATCTGCAGAACCGTGGCTCCGGCAATGCCCAGGAGTTCTCGGGTGAGGTACAACGCTTCCTGGAGGCAGCCAAACAACGCCCCGAGTTTGCCAGCGTCTCCACCACCTTCCGCGCCAACGTGCCACAGGTCTACATGGATCTGGATCGCGAAAAGGCCAAGGCGCTGGGGCTGCCGATCAACGCAGTGTTTGACACCATGCAGGCCACCTTCGGTCAGGTCTATGTCAACGACTTCAATCAGTTCGGCCGCACCTACCGGGTACAGTTGCAGTCCGAGGCGGACTACCGCGCCAAGAAGAGCGACATTCGCAATGTCTACGTGCGCTCAAACAGTGGCGAGATGATCCCGCTCAGCAGTCTGGTGACGGTGCGTGATGCCACCGGTCCCGAGCTGGTGGAGCGTTTCAACATCTTCCAGGCGGCCAAGATCATGGCGCAGCCAGCCCCTGGCTACAGCTCGGGTCAAGCCATCGCTGCGCTGGAAGAGGTTGCCAATGAGGCGCTGGGCAACGATGCCAAACTGGAGTGGACCGGCTCCGCCTATCAGGAGAAAGCCTCTGCAGGCAGTGCTGGCATGGCATTCGGCTTCGGTATCGTGATGATCTTCCTCATTCTGGCAGCTCAATATGAACGCTGGAGCCTGCCGTTTGCGGTGATCACCGCCGTGCCGTTTGCCCTGTTCGGCGCACTGTTGGCCACCTGGCTGGTCGGGCTCACCAACAACGTCTACTTCCAGATTGGTCTGGTCACCCTAGTCGGTCTTGCCGCCAAGAACGCCATTCTGATCGTGGAGTTTGCGGTGATGAAACACGAGGAGGGGATGAACCTTATCGAATCGGCGCTGGAAGCGGCGCGCCTGCGTTTCCGTCCCATCGTGATGACCTCGCTCGCCTTCATCCTCGGCTGTGTGCCACTGGTGCTCTCCAGTGGTGCCGGTGCAGCCAGCCGTCATGCCCTCGGCTGGCCGGTCATCGGCGGCATGCTGGCGGCGACCTTTATCGCCATCTTCTTTATCCCGCTCTTCTTCCGGCTCATCATGCGCAGTTCGGAAAAACGGGTCTGACCTTTCTGCCCATCAAACCTGGCCCCTCCACACGGAGGGGCTTTTTTATGTCCGCCATTTACATGGCAAACAGATAGGCCTTCATCGCCTTGAGCCGCACGGTCGCCCCACCGATGATATCGATAAAGCCGAGCAGCGGATGGGGTTTGTTCGCAGAAATCCAGGCCGATCCGGTTGCGCCGATGGGCAGTACCACCTCTTCCGGCTCCAGCATGTCGAGCACCACGGTACGACCATGGCTGGACATGTTATTGCCCACATGCTGGCGCACATGCTGATCCCCCTGCATCGCATTCATCTGCGCCTCGCCGGTACCGGTACGGATCGAATGAACCCGCGCTCGAAACACCCGTCCCGGATAAGCATTCACATAAAACTCGGCAAACTGGCCCGGCGCTATGGTGCGAAAGCTTTGATCAGGAATGCGGAACTCCAGAAACTTGCGTGAAATATCGTAGAGGTGCATGTTGCCGGTACGGGAACCGTTGGCCAGATTGACCACCGACACCTGACCATCGAACGGCGCCCGGATCACCTTCTCCTCGTTACGCCGCGCCTGCAGAGCCAGCTCGGTCTCCAGATTCAGCACCTGGGATTCGATGGCCTTCACCTTGGCCTCACTGGCACTCAGTTGTGCCAGATCGCCATCAATCTGGGTCTGCAGCTGATCACGGCTCTGAATGCTGGAAAAACTGCCCAACTGGGTCAATCGCGCCAGCTCCTTGCGATTCAGGGTCAGTCGTGACTGGATCGCCCGTTGCTGGCTGAGTTCAGCGGTGATCTGGGCATGCTGGGCCGAGATCTGGTGCTCGAGTGCCTGCGCCTTGCCATCGCTCTCCCAGTTGGCGAGGGTATAGATAGGCTGACCACGCTGCACCAGCTGGTTATGCCCGACATGGATCATGTCGATCTGGTGAAACTGGCTGGTCCCCAATAGTGGGCTCAACACCGCATGAGGCGCCTTGACGGTGGCCGAATCGGTGAAATCCACCGGCGCCAGATGGCGCGAGGTGATCAGCAGCCCCAGCGCCAGCAAGGCTCCGATCGCGGTGCTCCAGAAACCGGTCTTGAGGTTCCATGGCAATACTTTCAGTTTGACCAGCAGCCAGACAATCAGGATATAGGGCAGCAGGATCTCTTTCATGATGGCTCCCCTTCATGACGGCCCCGACGAATGCCATGACCAATGATCTGGCTCATCCGTTCAGCCAGCACATCCCAGCGAGCAAAGGCAATGATCACCGCCAGCACCCACCAGGTCTTGTCGATAAACAGCCCGCACAGCGAGAGGGCAAACACCAGAGTGATATGAACCGATTCGGAGAGCTTGGCACGATGCACCGCGATCTCATGCAGTCGCCACAGCAGATAGACCAGATAGAGCACCACATAAAGGGTGACGACCGTGATCACGCCCATAAAGAGCTCTGAGTCGAGCAACGGCATGATGGCTGGCAACGGATGGCTGAACTGGGCCGCCTCCACGGGATAGATGTGGGCCCCTTGCGAGAAGATCAGCACTAACGCGACCGTCATCAGAATAAACGCCAGACGCCATAGCCAGCGAACCGGCGAGGATGTGAGTGGGGATGACATTATCGAATGCTCCTCGGGGATAGTTTTATCAAACAGACAGGCCTTGATGGCCCCCCATGTCATCGCCTGCAACGCTCTGCTGAAGAACGACATGGAGAAGCCCCCAACCTGTGGGGGCCTGCTTGAATTGAGACTCAGAACTGGTGCTGGACACCGATATTGAAGAAGTTGAGATAACTGTTGTTGTAGGTGCCAGACAAGTGAGGGCGCCCAATACCATCTTGATCCACCGACAAATCCCCCAGCCAGGCCAGGGTATAGCTGGCTTCCAGCTTGGTAGCCGGGCTCAGTTGATAGCTGGCTCCCAGCCCCCAACGCCAGCCGGAGCCGACAGGTAGCATCACGGTACGGTACTCGTCGCTCACTGCACTGCTGTCATAGCCGATACCACTGCTCAAACGCAGTGCAGGGGTGACATCAAACTGGGCCCCCAGACTGGCATGCCAGGTATCCTGGTAGTGCATATCAATGGTTCGGCTACCGAGGGCAGTCCCGACACCGATATCGCCGAAACGGGACCACTGCTGCCAGTTGGCACTGGCCAGCAAGGCCCACTGGTCGTTGAGCTGGTGATAACCACTCAGAGTGACGGTTTGCGGGATCATCATGTCGACGTCCAGGCCTGCACCACCGATACCGGGAAACAACTGATCTTCCAGCGCCCACTGCAACTCGGAGTAGTAGCTCAGACCGATACGGGAGTGCTGATCCAGCTCGTAGAGCACCCCGAAGGAGGCGCCATAGGCCCAGTCGCTATCGGAAAACTTGCGGCCATCTCCCATGCCAGGCGTCAGATCGAGTGAGGACTCCAGCGAACCATGCATGGCGATCAGGCCAAACCCGAGAGACCATTGGGGATCGATGCGATAAGCCAGGCTCGGCGCAAACGCGATGCCGGTCAGCTTGGCTGACTGCACATAGCCACGACCATCCCAACCATCACCATAATCCATGCCCAAACCATGGCTGCCGAACATACCGATACCGGCAACCCACTGCTCATTGAGCGCATGGGTCAGATAGACGCTACCCAGGGGGGCCGTCTGCAGGGCATTGCCGCCGTTGTTGCCGCCATTGTCCAGATCCAGTTCAAGATCGCCGTATACCACACCGCCATTGACCTGCAGCTGGGTACCTTCCAACCGGGTCATACCGGCCGGATTGCTGGCGATGGTATCTGCCCCCTGAGCACGGGCGGCAGCCCCTGCGTTGGCCAGCGCACTGTTGGCTGTACTGGTTTCATAAAGGGCAAGGCCGCCAGCCACTGCTGATGGACTCAGCAAAGCGGCAAGCATCAGCGACAGCAGTCGTTGCTGCATTTTGATACTCCTGAAAGTGGATAAAATTGACTCTCGACATGGGGTACACGTCAAACCCGCGACGTGACAATGTGGGGCGGTCAGTTGCCAGGAAGCCAACGGCTTTATGTTGCTCGTTTATGGCGTCACGCTATTGGTCATAGTCTGGCAAGCATGTCGTGCACGACCCATCTTCGCTGCAACCGGCATTCGGGAGCCAAATAACGGGGTGTCACTCAATAGTGGCAACTGACGGGTGCGGATCCTAAAGATATAAGAGGCCAGCTTCATTAGTGTTTGGCATACACAATAGTTAAGCACTGCTTAACTATTGTCGCTATCACCCTACGCGCTGGCGCCACCATTGACCTTCACCTCGTGGCAAGGTTTACAGTTTACCCATCTGCTCCCGAAGGATGTTCGGATTGTCACTCACCCAGCTTGCTGCAAGATTGCCCTCTGTTGCTCTGGCCCGGCTATTGCTGGCGCTGCTGCTCATCTGCAATCTGACCCTCTGCATCAGCTGGCATGGAGCAACCCCATCCCTCGACGAGTCATACCGGCAAACGGTCTCCCTCACCCACATCATGTCGATGAAAGGTGGTGAGATGATCAAACCGATAGCCATGGTGGAACACCAAAACAGTGCCGTCCCTCTCTCCTGCCATCAGGGAATGGGAGATGAGGCGACCATGAGCGGTGACTGTCAGATGCAGACGGGAGTCTCTGGCGCCGCCAGTGCCCTGCCGCTGTTTGGCATGCTGCTCTCTCTCTTGATCTTGCCGCTGTTGCTGCTCCCCTATCTGGGGGCCGCCAGCCATCGCCTCGATCACTGGCTACGGGATCCCTTCCTGCGCAGCCGTGGTTCTCACCCTCCCTCCTGGCCACGCCGGCATCTGATGCTGTCGGTGCTCCGTCACTAGAACGATCTTCTACTGCGTGCCTGCGGCAAGATTGACCTTGCCCGTGTCTGCACGCCTTGCCTGACCCTGTGATAACTGGCCCCGCCAGCAGCAGGGAGCCGTGCGTCTGCTGATTCGTCAGCAGCGCCCCGTTTGCCGCCAGTCCCTTGGGTGATGTCTTGCTCATCACCGCCCGGCGGCCTGTACAAGAGAAGACGTATCATGTCACCAGCCCACTTTTCACCGTCCAAGGTTGCTGCCTTCGCGGAAGCCTTATCCTCCTGCACGTTCTGCCTGCAGGGAGGCCAGTCATGAACAAAACCATCCTGATGTCAGCCCTGCTGCTGGCCCTCGGCGCCGGTGGCGGCTACTGGGCCGCCAAACAGACCAGTGCTGGCCCCACTGCCAAGGAGAAGACACCGCTCTACTGGGTCAACCCCATGGATCCGCGCGACAAGCGCGATGCCCCCGCCAAGGACAACATGGGGATGGACTTTATCCCCGTCTATGAGGAAAAACAGGGCGGCTCACCCGGCACCGTCACCATCAGCCCCGAGATCCAGCAGAACCTGGGGGTACGGCTCGCCAAGGTGGAAAAGCTACCCATCCACCAGCAGATCGAGACAGTGGGCTATGTCGGCTATGACGAAGACCGGCTGGAAGCGATCAACGCCCGCATGGCGGGCTGGATCCGCACCCTCGCCATCAAGAGCGAGGGGCAGCAGGTGAGCAGGGGGAGCCTGATTTACGAGCTCTACGCTCCGGATCTGGTCAATGCCCAGCACGAATACCTGCTCGCCCTCAACACCAGCAATCCGCTGCTGCTGCGCGCCGCCGAGGGCAAGCTCAAGTCGCTGCAGGTACCGGCAGATCAGATAGCGGCTCTCAAGCGCAGCCGTCAGGTGCAGGAGACGGTGCGCATCTATGCCCCGAGCAGCGGTTATGTCTCCGAGCTCAAGGTGCGCGAGGGCCAGTATGTGGAGCCCGCCGCGGCACTCTTTAACATCAGCACCCTCAAGCAGGTGTGGGTGAGCGCCGAAGTGTTTGAGCGCCAGGCGGCCCAGCTGAAGGTGGGCGATCCGGTCACCATGACCCTCGACTATGCCCCCGGCCGCAGTTGGCAAGGTAAGGTGGATTACCTCTACCCGACTCTGGATGCCGCCACCCGCACCCTCAAGGTGCGACTGCGCTTTGCCAACCCGGACGAGTTCCTGAAACCCAATATGTTCGCCAAGGTGACGATTCAGGCGGGCAAGGGAGAACCGCAATTGGTGGTGCCGAGCGAAGCGGTGATCCGCACCGGCAGTCAGGACCGGCTGGTGCTGGCGTTGGGGGATGGCAACTTCAAGTCGGTCGCCGTCACTCTCGGCCCCCAGTTTGGCGACAAGGTCGCCATCAAGGCAGGGGTAGAGGCTGGGGATAACATCGTCAGCTCGGCCCAGTTTCTGCTCGACTCGGAATCGGCCATCGATTCGGACTTCCAGCGCATGACGGCGGTGCGCCCCGCCCTAGTGTGGACCCAAGGCGAGGTTGAAAGCATCGATCTGGCCAACCGCACCCTGATGGTCTCCCACCAGCCCATCCCCGAGTGGCAGTGGCCTGCCATGGAGATGGAGTTCACCGTCGCCGACGGGGTCGATATCAGCCAACTGGCCGAGGGGCAGACCCTCCATCTGCAGGTAATGCAGGAGGGGGATGAGTACCGCATCACCACCATTCATCAGGAGCAAGCGCCAGCAACCGGCGACGCCGCCAAGCCTGCAACGGATGAGATGGAGAAGATGGAAGGCATGGACCATAGCCAGCACGATATGGGAGCCAAGTCATGATCCCGTCGAGCTCTTACCGTTTGACTAGCAACCATGTCCTGCCGTTCACGCCACGCCAAGAGGGAGGAGCCAGATCATGATCCCCTCCATCATTCGCTGGTCAGTGGGCAACCGCTTTCTGGTGCTGCTGCTGACTGTCATGCTCACCGCCTGGGGGCTCTGGTCGGTCAAACAGACCCCGGTGGACGCTCTGCCGGATCTCTCCGACGTGCAGGTGATCATCAAAACCTCCTATCCGGGCCAGGCGCCTCAGGTGGTGGAGGATCAGGTGACCTACCCGCTCACCACCGCCATGCTGGCGGTGCCGGGGGCCACCACGGTGCGCGGCTACTCCTTCTTCGGCGACTCCTTCGTCTATGTGCTGTTTGACGACAACACCGACCTCTACTGGGCCCGCGCCCGAGTGCTGGAGTATTTAAGTCAGGTGGCCCCCAATCTGCCTGCCTCTGCCCGCCCCCAGCTCGGCCCCGATGCCACCGGGGTGGGCTGGGTCTACCAGTACGCGCTGGTGGACAAAACCGGCAAGCATGATCTCAGCGAGCTCACCTCGCTGCAGAACTGGTTCCTCAAATACGAGCTGCAAACCGTCAATGGCGTCTCCGAGGTCGCCACCGTGGGCGGCATGGTGCGCCAGTATCAGGTACGGGTCGACCCGGACAAGCTGCGCGCCTACGGCATCCCGCTCTCCCTTATCGAAACCGCCATCAAGCAGGGCAATCAGGAGACCGGCGCCTCCGTCATCGAGATGGCGGAAGCGGAGTACATGGTGCGCTCCAACGGCTATCTGAAGAGCGTCAAAGACCTCAAGCAGATCCCGCTCGGCACCACTGTGCGCGGCGCCCCGCTGCTGCTGGGGGACGTGGCGGATGTGGTCACCGGACCCCAGATGCGGCGTGGCATTGCCGAGCTTAACGGTGAGGGGGAAGTGGTGGGCGGCATCATCGTGATGCGCTACGGCGAGAATGCCCAACACACCATCGACGGGGTCAAGGCGCGGCTCGCCCAGCTGAAAAGCAGCCTGCCGGAGGGGGTGGAGGTCGTCACCGTCTACGATCGCTCCGACCTTATCCAACGAGCCATCGACAACCTCTCCGGCAAGTTGCTGGAAGAGTTCGCGGTAGTGGTGCTGGTCTGTCTCGCCTTCCTGTTCCATCTGCGCTCGTCACTGGTGGTAGTCATCACCCTGCCCATCGCCATTCTGGTGGCCTTTATCGTCATGCACCTGCAGGGGATCAACGCCAACATCATGTCGCTGGGGGGCATCGCCATCGCCATCGGCGCCATGGTGGATGGCGCCATCGTGATGATCGAGAACGTCCACAAACACATGGAGCGGGAGGCGCTCACCGACAAGAACCGCTGGCGGATCATCACCGAGGCGAGCATAGAAGTGGGGCCCGCCATCTTCTTCTCCCTGCTGATCATTACCATCAGCTTCCTGCCGGTGTTCGCGCTGGAGGCGCAGGAGGGACGGATGTTCCACCCCCTCGCCTACACCAAGACCTACGCCATGGCCGCCGCGGCCGGGCTCGCCATCACGCTGGTGCCGGTGATCATGGGTTACTTCATCCGTGGCAAGGTGCTGGCGGAGCAGGCCAACCCGCTCAACCGCTGGCTGAGCCAGGGCTATGTGCCACTGCTCAAGGCCGTGCTGGCCCGTCCGAAAACCACCCTGGCCATCGCCGCCGTGGTGACGGTGGCGGGCTTCTGGCCGCTCAAGTACCTGGGCTCCGAGTTCATTCCGCCGCTCGATGAGGGGGACATCATGTACATGCCCACCACAGCGGCCAATATCTCGGTGGGCAAGGCGCGGGAGATTTTGCAGCAGACCGACAAGCTCATTCGTACCGTGCCCGAAGTGCAGAACGTGTTCGGCAAGGCGGGGCGCGCCGAATCGGCTACCGACCCCGCCGATCTGGTGATGATGGAGACCAGCATCCAGCTCAAGCCCCGGGATCAGTGGCGCCCCGGCATGACCCCGGAGAAGCTGAAAGAAGAACTCGACTCCCTCATCCGCTTCCCCGGCCTCACCAACGCCTGGGTCCCCCCCATCAAGACCCGCATCGACATGCTGGCCACCGGCATCAAGACCCCGGTCGGCATCAAGATTGCGGGGCCGGATCTCAAGGTGATCCAGCAGCTCGGCCAACAGCTTGAGCAGATTGTCGGCAAGGTGGAGGGCGCTTCATCGGTCTACGCCGAGCGGGTGGCGGGTGGCCGCTACGTCAAGGTGGATATCGACCGACTCAAGGCTGCCCGCTACGGCCTCAATATCGCCGACGTGCAAGCGGTGCTCGCCACCGCGGTGGGCGGCATGGAGGTGGGCCAGACCATCGAGGGGCGCGAGCGCTACCCCATCAACCTGCGCTACCCCCAGAGCTATCGCAACTCGGTAGCCAGTCTGGAGCTGCTGCCGCTGGTGGCCCCGAGCGGCGCGCGCATCGCGCTGGCGGACGTGGCGCGGGTCTATATCAGCGACGAGGCGCCCATGCTGCGCAGTGAAAACGCGCGCCTCAACGGCTGGGTCTACGTCGATATCCGCGGCCGCGACATCGGTTCCTTCGTCGATGAGGCCAAGGCCGAGGTGGATAAGCAGCTGGTGCTGCCAGCGGGCTACGCCCTCACCTGGTCCGGGCAATACGAATACATGGAGCGGGCCAAGGCGCGCCTCGCCTACGTGGTGCCATTGACCATCGCCATTATCGTACTGCTGCTCTATCTGGCGTTTCGCCGCTTCCAGGAGGTGCTGCTCATTCTCACCACCTTGCCGCTGGCAGTGGTGGGCGGGATCTGGACCCTCTGGCTGCTCGACTTCAACCTCTCGGTAGCGGTCGGGGTGGGCTTTATAGCTCTGGCCGGGGTGGCGGTGGAGACCGGCGTCTTGATGCTGGTCTACCTCAACCACGCCTGGGATGACCTCGTCGCCAGCGGCAAGCCGGACAAGGCGGGGCTGCACCGGGCGGTGATCCACGGCGCCGCCCTGCGCCTGCGCCCCAAGATGATGACGGTAGTGACCATCATCGCCGGCCTGTTGCCCATCATGTGGAGCCACGGTACCGGCTCCGAGGTGATGCAGCGCATCGCCGCCCCCATGATTGGCGGCATGGTGAGCGCGCTGGTACTGACCCTGCTGGTACTGCCCGCCGCCTACTACCTGTGGCGCAGTCGTTCCCTGCAACAGCTGACCACCGCGGATCAGCAGGAGTCATCACACTGATGAACAGACCATTTTCAACCAGACAAACAACAACCCCATAAGCCAAACAAGGAAACCAGGATGAACTACAAGACGCTGACACTGACCCTGCTGATGGGTCTCGCTACCCACACCAGCCTGCAGGCTGCCGAGATGATGAGCCATCAGGGCCACGACATGAGCCAGATGGGGCAAATGGAGGGCATGAACGAGATGGGCGACATGATGATGACCAAGGGGGTCATCACTCGCATCGACGCAGCCAACGGCAAGGTCGGCATCAAGCACGAGACGATCGACAACCTCAAGATGCCCGCCATGACCATGGTATTTCGAGTGGCTGATCCGGCCCTGCTCAAGGATCTGAAGGTGGGGGATGCGGTGCGTTTTCACGCCGAAAACCCGGGTGGCAAGCTCACCATCACCCAAATCGAACCGCAGTAAACACCCGGCTAGCATGGGGCCGTGCGGATAAGCAAAGAGGGAGGCATCAGCCTCCCTCTTCTCTTGGTTAACTTTTTGGTCAACCCCAGCTGTGCAATGGCAGCTCAGCTGCGGGTTGCCAGCAACTGCTCCACATCTGCAATTACCTGCAATGCCGCCTGCGGGCCGCCGCTCGAAGTCCAGAGCGACCCGTCTACAGCGCCAAAACGCTTGGCCTTGATCACCGGCAACTGCTGAAAAGCGGGGGTCTGCTCCGCCTGACGCATGGCATCCACCGCATCACCGGTGGCGCTCAGGGTACCGACCACCAGCCAGTCGGCATCCAGCAGGTTGAGGGACTCCAGACTGAGCGCTGGCGAGTGAGGAGCTCCGGTACCCTGTTGTTTGCCCGGTCGCACCAGCCCCATCGACTCTACCACGCTGCTGGCGAAAGTACCGGAGTACATAAAGCTCGGTCCCTTGGGGTTCCAGCGCACTATGCTGATGCTCTCCCCCTGATGGTTGGCCAGCTTGCTGCGCGCCTCTGCCAACCGCTCTTCATAACGCTTGAGGAAAGCCTCCCCCTCCTTGTCGCGGTTGAGGGTATAAGCGGTGCGGCGGAACATATCCTGCCACGGTTCACCCCACTTGCCGGTCACCACGGTCGGTGCAATCTCCCCCAGCAGCGTCAGCAGCCCTGTACGAGTCTGACCAGTCAGAATAAGGTCAGGCTCCAGCGCAATCAGCGACTCCAGATTGGGGCTGTCGAGATCGCCGATCACCTGAATGCCAACCCCAGCCTTGTTTAGCAAATAGCGGGGCAAGGTCGGCTGTCCACGGCCATTGACGGCACCGATGGGGGTCAACCCCAGGGTCAGGATGCTGTCGAGATCAGGCTCGCTCAGCACGACCACCCGCTGCGGTTTGACCGGCACCTGCACCTTTTGGCCAAACGCATCGGTCACTTCACGCATCTCCTGCGCCTGAACCAGCGGCGCGGCCAGCATCAGGATGGCTGCTGCCAGTGAGGCAAAACGCTTCATCATCTTACTCCTTCTCGTTGCGCGGCCCGGATAATCGGCCGCGTGGATCAATATGTGGACCTGTCGATCAGACCCGCTAACTCAGCTCGCTACACGCAGGGCGCGGCCATGCTCGTGACGGCGCGGAACGATAATGGGCGCCCCGTCACTGGGGGCATGAAGAATGTCGACACTGGTCTGGTAAAGCCGATCGATCAGAGACTTGGTCACCACCTCCCGGGCCGGGCCCATGGCGGCAATCTCGCCATTGCCGATGGCGATCAGCTCGTCGCAATAGCGGGCCGCCATCGCCAGATCATGGATCACCAGCAGCACGGTTTTGCCCTCGGCAGTGATGCGGTGGATAGCCTCCATCACCTCGGTCTGGTGACCGATATCGAGGGCACTGGTGGGCTCGTCGAGCAGCACCATGTCGCTGTCCTGCGCCAGGATCATCGCAAGCCATGCCCGCTGCGCCTGCCCACCGGAAAGGGACGCTGCGCTCTGCTGCCAGATGCTTTCAAGCTGCATCCGCTCGCAGGCACTGCGCACCATGCGGGCATCCTCCTCGCCCCACTGATTGAACCAGCCCTGATGGGGGTGGCGGCCGTACTGCACCAGTTGCTCCACCAGAATGCCGGCAGGCAGGGTGGGTCGCTGGGGCAGATAGGCGAGCTCCCGTGCCAGCCCCTTCATGGGGTAGCTGGCGAGCGACTTGCCCTTGAGCAGGATCTCGCCACGTTGGGCTTTCATCTGGCCGGAAAGCAGCTTGAGCAGGGTCGATTTGCCGCAGCCGTTGGGGCCGACGATCCCTACCAGCTTGCCCCTCGGCAAGCTGAAGGAGATGTCCCGCAGGATGGGGGTCTGCTGATAGGTGAAATGGAGGCGATTTACGGTGAGCGTCATCAGTCAGCCCTCTGGCGATCGTTAACAAGAAGAAACAGCAGCAACAGGCCGCCGAGAATGCGGGTCATGATGCCTGTCGCCACCTCGTGGGGGCTGGCCAGCACCCGGACCAGGGTATCGCTGGCAAGCAGGAGCAGGGCACCGCTAAGCGCCGCCAGCCAGAGCGGCACCACCCGGTCTTTCACCAACCAGGAGGCAAGAATGGGAGCAGCCATGGCGATAAAGACCACAGGGCCGCCGATGGCGGTGCCGAGCGCCGCCACCAGAATGGCCTGCGCCAAAATTCCCAGTTGTACCAAATCGCCGTTGACGCCAAGCCCTCTGGCCATCTCGGGGCCAAAGCGCAGCACCGCCAGCGAGCGGGAGAGATAGACAATCCAGGGGCAGATCAGCAGCAACAGGATGGCGATGGGGGTGATGGTGCTGTAACCCACGGCAATAAAGCTGCCCATGTTCCACAGATAGAGGGAACTCAGGTGCAGCAAGGCCTGGGTGGACATCACAAACTGGCCGAGCGCCTCGAACAGCTCGGAGAGGCCAATGCCGATCACCACGAACAGATAGCCCTGCTCACCCGGTTTGCGGCAGAGGGCATAGAGCACCAACGCCGCGAAGATGGCGCCGATAGGTGCCGCCCACCAGGGCCAGCTGCCCACGGTCAGGTAGAGGGAGAAGACGATGATGGCCAAGGAGGCGCCGTTGTTGACCCCCACCATGTCGGGGGTAGCCAGCCGGTTGCGCACCAGAGTCTGCACCAGACAGCCGGAGAGCCCCATGGCGGCCCCCGCCACCACCACCCCAAGGATGCGTGGCAACCGGATCTTGAACAGGGTGAGCTGCTCAAGCCGCGTCCCCTCCCCCAGCAGGGTGTTGACCACCCCGGCAAAGCCGAGCTTGCCGCCGCCAACGCTCAGGGCCAGCAGACCCAGCGCCAGCAGCGCCACGGCAAGCAGTACCAGCCAGCGCCAGCTTGGCAGATGGAGCAGCAAAGAGCGGTTGCCTGCCCGCAGACAGAGCATATCGGTAGGTGTACGCATCAACCCCTCACTTGACGGTCAGCAGGGAACGAAAGCCCCCGCGATGAACGATGGCGATCAGCACAGGCGCGCCGATCAGGGCCAGAATAACCCCGTTGGGCAGCTCGAACGGCTGGATCAGCCAGCGCGCCAGAATGTCTGCCAACAGCAGAAACAGCATGCCGAACAGGGCGGAGAAACAGACCTGCACCGACAGTTTCACCGGTTCCACCAGTCGGCCACAGTAGGCGGCCAGAAAGCCGA
Organism: Aeromonas sp. MdU4; assembly: GCF_041929505.1. Lineage (NCBI taxonomy): Bacteria > Pseudomonadati > Pseudomonadota > Gammaproteobacteria > Aeromonadales > Aeromonadaceae > Aeromonas > Aeromonas sp. MdU4. The sequence goes on from NZ_JBHFMW010000001.1 coordinate 262,484, forward strand.
CAAAGCCGATGGGGCCGGCGATGGCGATGGCACTGGCGGTAAACAGGGTGGCGGCCAGCAGCACGCCAATTCGCACCCGGTTGGGGCGGATCCCCAGCGCCTGGGCCTGACTGTCCCCCATCTGCATCAGGGTCAGCTGGCGACAGAGCAGCAAGGTGATGACCAACGCCGCCAGCACGAAGGGCAGCACGGCAACGATGGCATCGAGATTGGCCGCCGACAGGGAGCCGAGGTTCCAGAAGCGGTACTGCTCCAGCACCATCTTGTTGGAGAGCAGCAGAAAGCTGGAGAGACCGCCGAAGGTGGCCGAGAGCGCCACCCCGACCAGAATCAGCTTGAGGGGGTTGGAGCGGCCAATCATCATGCCGAGCCCCAGCACAATCACGTTACCCAGCAGCGCGCCGAGTCCGGCCCAGAGCAGATAACCGTAGGCGGACTCCACCCCGAACCAGGTGAGCCCCACTACTAGTGCAAAGACGGCCCCGGCGTTGACCCCGAGCAGACCGGGCTCCGCCAGCGGGTTGCGGGTCGCGCTCTGCAACAAAGAGGCAGCCAGAGATAAAGAGGCGCCGACCACCATGGCGCAGAGGGTGCGCGGCAGTCGCAAGGTATTGAGCACCATGGCGAGCTTCTCGTCGCCAGCCCAGCGGACATCTCCCATCAGGTAGCCGAGCACCTCGCGGGCACCATAGACGCCCGCACCGGTGGCGAGCGAGAGACAAAGCAGTATGAACAGGAGGAACAATCCCAGCCAGAACAGCGAGGTCTGGTCTCTAAACACCCTTTAACTCCTTATGGTGGCAATGCGCATGTTGTTGAAATACATGTGGTTGAAATAAAAGCCATCACCCGGGGTGATGCCGTGGCAACAACGGGAGCCCGCCAATGCGGGCTCCCGTTCAGTCATTACAGCTTGTAGGCCACACCGGCATAGACAGTGCGCCCGTCGAGGATCTGATCGGCCTCGGTGGCAACCCAGTCACGCTTGGTATTGGTCAGGTTGTTGAGTCCGAACTTCAGATCCAGTGCCCGGGTGGCGTTCCAGACTGCCCCGACATCCAGGGTGTGGAATCCGGCGGTGGTCTCATAGGTGGTGCCGCTCATGCGCGGAACCGGAAGGATCTGGCTGCCGGTGTAGTTCCAGCCGAGCTGGGTACTCAGGCTCTCGATGACCTGCCACTCCAGCTTGGCGTTGGCGGTATGCTCCGGCGTCCGATAGAGATCCTTGCCGCTGGTCTTGTCCTCCCCGTCGATCAGGGTGACGTTGCTGGAGAGGGTCAGGGCATCGGTGATATCAAACCAGCCGCTCAGCTCCACCCCCTTGATGCGGGCCTTGCTGACGTTCTGATAGGTCATCACCGCCGGACGCCAGGTGGCGGTCCATGCCTCGCTCTGGATCTTGTCCTTGATATCGTTGTGGAAGGCCGTAACCCCGGCGCCCCAGAACGAACCATCATAGGCGGTGCCCAGCTCGTAGCTGACGGCGGTTTCCGGTTTCAGCTCCGGGTTGCCCACCACGGCGCAGCGACCGCGACAGGCGGCTACCGCATAGTCCGGGTTGGACTGGGCAATGGTCGGTGCCTTGAATGCCTTGCCAATGCCGCCCTTGACCACCCAGTTGTCGGTCAGGCTGTAGAGGGCATAACCGCGGGGGCTGAACTCGGTGCCATAGGTCTCGTGGTGATCGACGCGGCCACTCAGGGTCAACGCCAGATCGCCAAAGCCAAACTCATCCTGCAGATAGAGCGCGCTCTGGTTGACGCTGACATCGCCCCCCTTGAGGTTGACGTTATGCTTGAGCTCCGTGATGCGGTACTCGGCACCACTGGTCAGCAAGTGGCTGCCCAGATAGCCGCTCAGCTGGCCATCGAAGGTATGGTTGGTCTGGCTCACATCGCCGCTGGTCTTGCTCAACGCCGTCATCAGTTCGGAATCATCAAACAGGTCAACCTGCTCGAAGGCATAGCCGACCCGGCTGTCGAACTGATCCCAACGGCCGACGTGGGTGGCATTGAGCCCCAATCGCTCCATCTGCTGGATATTGCGCGGCGTCTGACCGTAGTTGTTCCAGTGGGCCTCCCGATCATCTTTGGCGTAGTTCATCCCTACATCCAGATCTTGGTGATCATCGATCAACCATTTGACGCTGGAGAGCATCCCCAGCTTTTCACGCAGCTCAATGGCATCGGCATTGGGGTTGATGCTCTGCTCGCTCTGCCAGGCATCTCTGTGGTTCCCTTCCACCACCAGGTTGGCCAGCAGTTTGTTGTCGATCAGCGCCCCGCCCACATAGGCGCTCGCCTTGTTGATATCCCCGCCATGACCGTCGGTGGGGTCGCTGAAGGTATAGGTGGCCGCTGCTTCGGTCTTCTCCCCGGGTTGGCGCAAGATGACGTTGACCACCCCACCCAGCGCGTCTGCGCCGTAGAGGGAGGAGATGGGGCCGCGGATCACTTCGATACGCTCGATGGCCGCCATGGGGATGGCGGAGAGATCAAAATCATTGCCATAACCGGAGGTAAGGGCGTCGCGGGAGCTGATACGCCGGCCATTGACCAGCAACAGGGTGTAATCCCCCTCCAGCCCGCGCAACTTGATCTCGCTGCGGCCATAACTGGTAGCAGGGCTAATATTGACCCCCGGCAACTGTTTCAGGGCGCCGGTCAGATCATTGACATTGAGCTTGTCGAGCTCGGCCCGGGTCACCACAGAGACGCTGGCCGGGGCGGTCAGTTCACTGTGCCGGGTTTTACTCGCCGTCACCACCATGGTTTCATGAGCGGCGGCAGGCACAGTCCCTTGGGCCAGAACTGGCAGGGCAAAAAGGGACAACACCAGCGGATGCACTGCAAATCGTCGAGATGATGTACGCATCATCAACACTCCACATAAAACAACCAAGGCCAACACCACCGACATCCCTGTCTGACCTCGCCAGACCCGGTGCAAAGTGATGGAGTTAATTGGCATGAACTGTCTCGTCCATGCCCCATCACCCCGAACATCAGTGCATTACGGCAGGGCCTGCGTTGTGCTATGCCACTCGCAGCCATCAATAATAAAAACGCCGTGCCGACTGATATCGGGACGGCGCAATATTAAATGCAAATCATTCTCAATTGCAAGTATAAATCAGGTATTCTTTCGCATCCGCTTAATTATCCATCACATCGTGGCGAGCCTGGTGATAGCCCTCTTCACTCTTGCCCCGCCGCCAGTACGGCACAGCGTAGAGCGACTGGCGATCTACTTCGAGCACAGACCGAAAGTGGCGGCGTAGCGGCAGCACCAGCGCCTCTTCCCCACCCAGCCAGAAGAAGCCGCCATCGCGCACCAGCGGCAAAGCAATCACATGCTCCAGCAGGCCGCTGGACTCGGGCTCGCCGACAAACCAGTGACAACGCACCCCGACCGGCAGCGTCAACGGCTGAGCATCCGCCTGATCCGGTACCAGTATCGCAATTTCCCCTCTGGCATCGGCAGGCATCACCTCGCATATCGCCATGATGGCGGGCAAGGCGGTAAGATCCCCCACCAGGCAGTAATGCTCGGCCGGTTGCAGCATGGGGTTGGGGCCACCCGGTGCGGAGAGGATCACCTTATCCCCCGGCTTGGCATAGGTGGCAAAGGCGCTGGCGGGCCCACCGTCACCGTGCAGCACGAAGTCGATGTCAATTTCCTGCTCATCACGGCGAAACGCGCGGATGGTGTAGGTGCGGATCACCGGCTTGTCAGCCGGGTCACTCCAACGCGGGCCGCTCGGGGTCATGGCAGGCAGCACCGGCTCTACCTGATAGGGCTGGGCCAGCATCACCTTGATATGGGCCCCGCCGCAGGTAAAGGGGTAGTCAGCCAACTCACTGCCACCAAAGGTGATACGGCGTAAATGAGGGGAAAGTTGTAGCGCTCGCGTGACCGTCAGCAGACGGGGACGATTGGGAGACAGGCGATGAATCACGGATAAGCTCCTCTTCTAATCAACCTGTATGCTACCTTTAAATAGGAATCACTATCAAATGAGATCTATTCTCGTTTTTTTCGAAAAACTGAAACAGGATTGTCGCCCCACCCTCTTGCTCATCCGCTGAGCAAGAGGGTGGTGTTCAACCTGACACCATGATCCACGGGAGAAAGCCCTCGCATCCACCCGATAGACACAAGGGTTCCAATTGCTTATTTCGACCATAGTTTTGCGAGATCAAATTTTATTTCTCAATAAGTTTCCTATCCTTAGTGAAGCAGTTAATGTAAGCACAGGATGCCAAACAGGATTGTATGATGGATGACCAAATCCTGATTATTGATGATGACGATCGCTCTCTCCCCGACGCGCAGCAAGCTGGCTGGAAGGTGATGATTGTTGACGATGAGCCAGAAGTACATCGCATCACCAAAATCACTTTGAATAAATTCGAGTTTGACAATCGCCCCATCGACTTTCTGCACGCCTATTCCGCAGCGCAAGCCAAGGAGCTGCTGGCGAGCACGCCGGATGTCGCCCTGCTGTTGCTGGATGTGGTGATGGAGGTCGATCATGCCGGTCTCGATGTCGTCAAATATGTCCGCGAAGACCTGCAAAACAAGATGGTGCGTATCGTGCTTCGCACAGGTCAGCCTGGCCAAGCGCCGGAAGATGACGTGGTCAGCAACTACGACATCAACGACTATAAGGACAAAACCGAGCTCACCTCCCAGAAGCTGCGTACACTGCTGCGAGCCAGCCTGCGCTCCTATCGTGACATCCGCACTTTGGAGAGCAATCGGCAGGGGCTGGAAAAAGTCATCGAAGCCTCAAAAGGGATCTTTGAAAAACGGGCCCTGCGCCAGTTTGTCGAAGGAGCCCAGGAACAGTTGAGCGCCCTGCTCAATCTGGGTGAAACCCAGATCTATGATGTAAAACAGTATACCTACGAGGTGAAGGATCAACTGCTGGACCCCTTGCTGCCCGGCCATCCAGCCATGCGCCTCATGGAAGCGCCGGAGATTCTGCGCCAGGCCATGAGCAAACGCAGCAATATCTACAATCCCAGCCAGATGGTGCTTTACTGCCAGAACCCGCGCCACCACCTGCTGTTCCATATCGAGACCACGCGCCAACTCAGCCAGATCGATACCAGCCTGCTCAGCCTCTTTACCGAAAACATCATAGTGGCGCTGGAAAACATCAGGCTCAATGAGGTCATTGCCGACAACCAGCGTGAAATCATCTACCGAATTGGCGAGCTGGTCGAAACCCGCTCCAAGGAGTCGGGACTGCATGTCAAACGGGTGGCACTCTATACCGAGCAATTCTGCCACCTGATGGGTATGAGTGAAGAGCAGAGCGAGTTGATAAAACGGGCTTCGCCACTGCACGATATCGGCAAAGTCGGCATTCCCGATGCCATCCTGCACAAGCCGGGCAAACTAACTCCGGAAGAGTGGGATGTCATGAAAACCCACGCACAACTCGGCCAGGACATGCTCTCCGGCAGCGACTTGGCTCTATTCCAGATCGGTGCCACCATCGCGGGTAACCACCATGAGAAGTGGAATGGCAGCGGTTACCCCCGCGGCTTGAAAGGCACTGATATCCCGCTGGAGGGGCGTATTGTGGCACTGGCAGACGTGTTTGATGCTCTTGGTTCGGATCGCTGCTACAAAAAAGCATGGCCGCTGGACAAGGTGCTGGCACTGATTGAGGAAGAGAAGGGACAGCATTTTGATCCCCAACTTGTCGAATTGATGATGGCCAATCTCGACAAGTTCCTCGAGATACGCGAGCAGAACAAGGATGTCTATATCGGCGACCACTGATGCCCGATTTGGTATTGTGATTGGTAACAAAAGCAAAACCGCCCTGTTTTTAGGGCGGTTTTTCTATTTGGCATAACGCTGTATCAGAACACGGATCACTGTTCCGGCAGATTGAGATCCAGTTTGGAGGGCGCTTGCCCGGCTTGCTGATTTTCCGCCTGTGCCGCTGCCAGTGCCCGCTTCAAGGCTCGCCGTTTCTGAATAACCACAAACCCGACACCACCCAGCACGACCAGCAGAACGCCACCACCGGCCAGCACCCAGACCAACCAACCCATTTCCGCTGCTTTCGGTGCCTCATGGGTCGCTTCAGCACTGGATGCAGGTGCTGCTGCCGAAACCGGCTCCACGGGAGGTGGTGGCGGCGGGAAGATGTTGAACGTTTTGACCGGCAACGCAATCTTAATCTCGCGACCCAAGCGAGTCGTGCCATACAGGGTGGCATGCACCTCGTACTGCCCGGGGATCTTGATCAACGACAGGTCGATATCCAGCTTGGGCTCGGTGGCCATCTCGCTAAAGGAGGCACTGCCCCCCGCCTTGTTGCGTACAACGCCCTTGATAACGACAGAGGCGGGATCCAGCTCATCACGGTCGACCAGCAGAGATAACTTGGCACCCAGTTCATCCGAGGGGGGCGCCAAGTTATAGCTAAACGGATAAGGATAAAGGAGCACATCCTGATAACGGGCGCGGGTGAACACCTGATTGCCAGTACTAAACTCGGCGCGGTATTTGCCAGCAGGAATATCCTGCAGCGTCGCCTCTGCCGTCATGACCCCGTCGCCAGGTACCTCATCGAGCCCCTTGCCATCATCGAGATAATGGCCAAGCTCCTGATCCAGGACCACTTTCTGTTGACTGGCATCGGCGAATGACTGCAACTTGACGGTCATCCCCAGATCGGAAAGGTAATATTTGTCGTTGGGCGACTGGCCATCAATCTGCAACCACGCCTTAAGCTTGATCACTTCCCCTTGGTAGATCTGCATCGGCAAAGCAGCAATATCCAACCGGATATCAGAAAGAATACGTACCCGGTTGTCATGATCTACCTCACCAATCGCCTGCCAGGGACCGGGCATAGGGTTACGCAAGGTAATCAAGTCATGCTCCGGCAGCGCCAGCCAACCCACATCAGCTGGCTTGACCTTGCCCACGTAGAGCTTGCTGCCATCAGGGCGCACCAGGATCACCGACGGGGTGCCCGGCTTGCGCTTGATGATGAAGGTGATCTCCTTCACCCCGTAATCAATGCGAAAGCGATTATCCAGCATCGGAATGTCAGAGGGGGCAAACACTTCGTTGGCCGTTGCCCCCAGCGAGAGTAACAGCAGCAGGCATGCCCACCACTTGCTCATTGCCGCCACAGACAGCTTCCTCCCTTCTTCTGCACCAGATCGAGTCTCGCTTCATGAAGCGCCTGAACCTCGGCACTGGCGCGCACCACCTTGAGGGTGGGTCGGTTGCTCTCCAATCTGCGAATGCTGGTATCCTGATTGCTTTCGTTCTCACTGCTTTCGGTAGCCAGATTGAGTTTGGTCTGGCCACCGGTCATCAGCAGGTAGACGTCCGCCAGGATCTCCGCATCGAGCAAAGCCCCGTGCAAGGTTCGGTGCGAGTTATCGATGCCGTAGCGATCGCAGAGCACGTCGAGGTTGTTGCGCTTGCCGGGGAAGAGATCCCGCGCCATCGCCAGGGTATCGGTGATAGTGCAAATATCCGCCGTCTTGAAACCGAGGCCGAGCTTGCTGAACTCGTAGTCCATGAAGCTCACGTCAAACGGCGCGTTGTGGGCGATCAGTTCGGCCCCCCGGATAAACTCGAGGAACTCGTCGGCAATCTGGCTAAACGACGGTTTGTCACGCAGGAACTCGTCGGTGATACCGTGCACCTGAATCGCTTCCGGGTCGACCAGACGGTCCGGCTTGATGTAGACGTGATAGTGATTACCGGTCAGCTTGCGGTTGATCACCTCCACACAGCCGATTTCGATAATACGGTGACCCAGATAGACAGGGCCACCCGCCGTATTCATACCAGTGGTTTCAGTATCCAGAATGATCTGGCGATTCAGTTGGGGTGTGTTCATGATCCAATCTATGTCAAACTTCGGCTTTACTTACTCGCTAGTTTACCCCAAGCCTCATGTTAAAACAGATTGATTACTCATGTTAAAACAGATTGATGTCTATACCGATGGCTCCTGCCTCGGCAATCCGGGCCCGGGTGGTTACGGAGCAGTGATGGTCTACGGCACCCACCGCAAAGAGATTTCCGCCGGCTTCAAGTTGACCACCAATAACCGGATGGAGCTGATGGCCGCCATCATGGGCCTGCGCACCCTCAACGAACCCTGCAAGGTTCGCCTCACTACCGACAGCCAGTATGTCCGTCAGGGGATCACCCAGTGGATCATCGGCTGGAAAAAGAAGGGGTGGCTGACCGCCAACCGTCAGCCGGTTAAAAACGTCGATCTCTGGAAAGAGCTGGATGCCGAGGTCAGTCGTCACCAGATCGAGTGGCTCTGGGTCAAAGGACACTCTGGCCATCCGGAGAACGAACGCTGTGACGAGCTGGCTCGCGAGGCCGCCTGCGGCAAGGATCTGGCCGAGGATACCGGCTACCAGCCCTGACGGGCCATACCCGGTGTGGCGAGCGACTTTGGCAACTGCCAGCGCCGCCGCACCGGGATAAGTGGAAAGCGCCGTTTACGGGCAGCAATCACATAGACCGAAGCAAACGCCCGGCAATAGTCCCGCCCCAGGCTCTCCTGCCACCAACTGTGCCAGCTCTGTTTGCCCATAAACGAGTAACCGAAGCGCTCGTCAAACATCACCTCGCACCCTAATAGATGGAGCCAGTCGGTGACCCTTCCCGGAGTAAACATCCGCGCCGACCAGGGCATTCTGCGCCGCAAGAACGGCACACAGTGGCCGATCCCGACCAGACTCATGGGATTGTAGCCACTGATAATCAACCAGCCATCGTCGGTCAATACCCTTTCGGCTTCACGCAACACCTGATGGGGATCGGCAGAGAAATCGAGGCAGTGGGCCAGCAAGCAGGCATCGACGCTGCCGGTACGAACCGGCAGATCGAGGGGATCGCCATACATGTCGAGCAGGCGCCCCTCAGGGGCGACTCCGACCTGATGACGAATGGATGAGCGCTTGCAGGAGAGTTCGGCGCTCAGGGCACCAATTTTTAGCAAGTGATAGCCAAACAGATTGGGACACCAGCAGTCGAGTCGCTCCTGGATCTCGGCGGCGACCCAATCACCCATAGGCAACGCGGACCAGCTGGTCGGGATCTCGATTTGTTGTTCGGTACGTGCCACCTGCATAATAGGGCTCAACTCGCGGTTTCGAACGCCATCCTGTTATATAAGATACCCTCCCTAAAGAGAAGCAGACTGATGTATCCAGTGATCACAGTTCCAGCCTTTAACGACAACTACATCTGGTTGATCCGCCACGAAAATCACTGCCTGGTGGTCGACCCGGGTGACGCGGCCCCCGTGCTGGAGCGACTTGAGGTATTGGGGCTGGTACTCGATGCCATCCTCCTTACCCATCACCACCACGACCATGTGGGCGGGGTCGGCGAACTGCTCGACCAGTTCCCCCACGCCCGGCTCTATGGTCCCAAACTTGACCCGATGCCTGATCACCATGGTCAGTGGCTGGAAGATGGCGATCAGATCAACTGGCACGGCCTCGCCCTCGAGGTGATCCATGTGCCCGGTCATACCCGCGGCCATATTGCCTACCATGGTAGCGGCATGCTCTTTTGCGGCGACACCCTCTTCTCGGCCGGTTGTGGCCGTCTCTTCGAAGGGACGCCGGAACAGATGTATCACTCGCTGCAGCGCCTCGCCGCCCTGCCCGATGAGACCCTCATCTATTGTGCCCACGAATACACCCTGTCAAACCTGCGCTTCGCCTACGCGGTCGAGCCGGACAACCCGGCGATCCGTGATCAGATCGGGCTGATCAGCAAACTGCGGCAACAAGGGCTGCCAAGCCTGCCGACCCGGCTGGGGGATGAGCGCAGGTTTAATGTTTTTCTGCGCTGCGAACTCGATTCAGTGAAATTTTCTGCTGAAAAGCAGGGGCTAAAATGCGTGGAAAATCCGGTAGATACCTTCACGATCCTGCGCCAATGGAAGGATGTTTTTTGAACAAACCTTGATCAGGGGGGGATTGCCCCTTATGATGCGGGCTGTTTTTCTAAAAAATGACCGGAACGAGATGAAGGTACGAACGGCCTTATTGGCAGCGCTGTTGCTCAGCGGCTGCCAAAACCTGAGCCATCAGGATGACCGGGCGCTAACGGCAATCGAGCCGATCAAGTCCCCCCAGGTCAATAAAAAAGCGCATAAAAAACACTCTTCACGATTTCTGTTTGGCGATGAACAGCTGGACGAAATGGAAGATACGGACAATCTGTGGGTGCGTATCAGCGATGATATGCAACTGGAAACTCCGGACAATGCGCGCATCCGCCAACAACGTGAGTGGCTGTTGCGCAATGATAAGCATCTGGCGACCATTGCCAGCCGGGCTGAACCCTACCTCTATCTGATGGTAGAGGAGATTGAACGGCGTGAGCTGCCAATGGAGCTTATTACTGTCCCGATGATCGAGAGCATGTTTGATCCGCATGCCCGATCCCGCAGCAATGCCGTCGGTTTGTGGCAATTTGTGCCCGCCACCGGCAAGAACTTCGGCCTGCGCCACGACAACTGGTATGACGGACGGCGCGATGTGCTGGCCTCGACCAACGCGGCGCTCGACTATCTGGAGTACCTGAACCGCTTCTTTGATGGTGACTGGCTGCAAACGCTGGCCGCCTACAATGCCGGTGAAGGTCGGGTGCGCAACGCCATCCAGCGTAACCAGCGTGCCGGCAAGCCGACCGATTACTGGTCGCTCGATCTGCCGCGCGAAACCCGGATGTATGTGCCCAAAATCCTGGCCATGGCTGACATGATCAGCAATGCCGACAAGTACAACGTCCAGCTGCCGGTGCTCGCCAACGAGCCGAAGCTGCGAGTGGTGGAAACCGGTAGCCAGATCGACCTGAACGTGGCGGCCCAGCTGGCTGGCCTGCGCACCTCGCAGCTCAAGGAGGTCAATCCTGCCTTGAACCGTGGTGTGATGTCACCGCGCGGCCCCTACCGCCTGCTGGTACCGGTTGAATATGCCGATACTCTGGAGCTGGCACTGGCCGACCTGCCCAAGAGCGAGCGTATCCGTACCCGTTCCTATCAGGTTACCAGTGGCGACACCCTGTCACGCATCGCCCAGAATCATGGCGTCAGCGTCAGCGAGCTGAAGCTGGCCAACAACCTGCGCAGCAACAACCTGCGCCGCGGTCAGCATCTGGTCATTCCGACCAGTGGCCATGCCGTCAGCAGCAAAGCCAGTTCTGCTCCGCAGCAGCTGGCCAGCCGTGGCACCAGTCAGAAAGGCAAGGTGAGCTACAAGGTGCGCTCGGGTGATAACCTGTGGAGTATCAGCCAGGCCCACGGCGTCTCCCACGAGGAGCTCGCCAAGTGGAACGGCCTGAACACCAAGTCGGCCCTGAAACCGGGCATGCAGCTGGTGGTCTACCCCAAGGGTGGCAAAAGCAGCAAGTCGATGGTCTATCAGGTTCGCCGTGGTGACTCCATCTCCTCCATCGCCGCGCGCTTCCAGGTCGCCATCAACGATGTGATGCGCTGGAACCAGCTCGATAAAGGGGATTACCTGAAGCCGGGCCAGGAGATTACCCTGTTTGTGAAGAACAACAGCTGATCCCCCGCCAACAACATTAAAAAACGGAGCCAGTCAGATGACTGGCTCCGTTTTTTTTATTCCCTCCACTCGCCATGACACCGTTCGCGCTCTTCATCCCGATAGGGCCGGACAACGTTGACCAATCGCTGCCATCACCATCAGATCGGCCACCTCCTTGAACGGCCTTGCTGGCGTGTTCTGCGCCCCTCCCGGAGAGCAGTCTGGTCACTATAAGCTGGATTTATGGCATTTCCCAAAATGTCCCAACTTTTGCTTATACCGCACATCTCATCCCATGGCATGACCAAATCGGCCGAAAGAGAGCGGAAAATACCCTTCACCCGATCGTCTGCACACGATTCACGCCCGCAACCAAGGAGCTATTGCATGGCTTATTCCCAGAGCCGGGTCGGCACCACCAGCAACACGGTACGCTGGCCAATCGCCACGTTGGCATTGGGAAAGACCACCGCCTCGCGCGGCTGCTCGACGGTGTAACGCAGCTCGCCATCCTCGGCCAGCACGAACCCTTGCGGGAACTCGGTGAAGTTGTCGACATCGCTGGCAAACAGGAAGCGAAATTGCTCCGATCTCTTGGTGATCACCCGATCGATGGCAAACAGGGTGAAATCATCCGCCCGCCACGGCTCCAGCGCCACTTCATCTTGCGTGACCAGCTCCTGCAGCGCCTGCCGGGTCTCGATAAAGCGGGTCATGTCGTTCTCGCCAAATGGCCGCACCTTGCCCAGCTCCACCGTGAAGGCGTGGGCTCCGTGCTGGTGGGAGCTGTAGTAGCTGAAGGTGGTGGTCGGGCTGGCGGAGAGCAGTATGGTGCGCACCCCGCAGGCGCCGAGGAACTGCACCTGTTCGCGGCAGTGGGGCCGCTCGTGGGGGAAGGGGTAGACGGCAAACTTCTCGTGGCGCGAACCGCGAATGGCGGTGTGCAGGTCGTAGTGGTAGCGGGGACGGGCCGGATCGGCAAAGAAGCGGCTCACATACTGCTCAAGGCGCATGGAGCGGATCCGCTCCCGGTTGCAGAGCCCCTCCCCCTTGCTGTGGGCACCGGAGAAGAGGCGGTTCATGTTCTCCTCCACCTCCCGCAGCCCCAGATTCATCGCCGCCGGATTGCCAAACAGGAACAGCACCCTATGGCGGGCTGTCAGTTCTCCTGAAAGCAGACGGCTCAGCAGTTGGTTGCAGATCTCGATGGGGGCGGTCTCGTTGCCGTGAATGCCGCAGGAGAGGACGATATCCTTGCGCCCTCCGGGCTGGCCGCCCGCTCCGTTCACCGGTTCCAGACAGAGCACGCCAGTATCCCAGACACTCACCCGAGTGCCGTCCGGCAAGGCAAAATCAAAGGGCTCAAGCTGCCACTCATGGCTGCGGGTCATGGCCAAAAAATCGTGCTGGGGAATCATCCGTCTCACCCTCTTGCGCTGGAACACCATGCCCGGATTATACGCAAGGCGTTGCGGCTTAAAACCAATTTTTAAACAAATTCAAACATTAAGGATACAAACAGCGGCGAGGTAAAACGGCAGCTACGGGCGGATCAACAACGGAATATAAAAGAGGGGAAGAGAGGGCTGTACGGGGGAAACAACAGCAAAACTGACGGGGTGACCTGATGTCACCCGGCAGTCAGCATACAAGGTCAGCAGATAGACGAGGCATCCATGCCCGGCTGATCAACCACGCCAGAACGGCTTGGTGGTCTCTTGATAACGGTCAGCTTCGTTCAGGCCGATGTCTTTGAGCAAGTACTCGGGCAGCTCGGAGAGCTGGCGACGGCTGCGGCTGCGCTCCAGCCAGGTCAGAACGGTCATTTTAACGCGAGCAACCAGATTCAATTGGCTGGAATGCTGGTAACCGGTTTCGGTATAAGTCATGTTGGCCATGATGTGGCTCCTCTGAATATTTGTTTACGCACTGGGCTTTATTTGATGCGCAAAGCTTAGTCAGGGAGCAGGGCCGACTCAATTGACGAATTTTGATACGTTACATTAGTAAATCTAATGTCTAAAAGTGGCAGGATTTAATTTTAACCATTTGATTTTAAATGAATAATTATCTTCATGGTTGGCCAGCAGAGTCGCACAGCATATTGTGCTGCATGGCACCCATCTATATATGCATTTTACTGCTTTACATATGCAGGGATGGACAAGGTGCGAACAGCTGGCAACAGTGAAGCTACATGAAGTTGTTAATTTAATGATCTCGTGGAGATCTTTATTTAACACAATGAAACATAAATAAAACCAGCACCGCATCCCCATTCAGAGGCGCACATTGCCCCCTAATCAAAGTGTCTCTTGGCACTCCAGCCGCATGCTGGTATGTTTATTTATACAGTAGTTTTACTGCCCGCAGGTGATGCCATACCTGATGTCGTCAACAGCGGGTCAGACCACAGGATCATCGATGGATACCTTTACCCCGACCGCCACCCTGCGTCAACAAATGGCTGCCATTGAGGCCTCCCTCAACCAGCTAGCCGATCTGCTTGGCCAGCTCGATCTGCAAGAGGCCCATGTCTATCCCCTGCCCCCGGTGCCCCAAGGGGAGGAGCACGACCCGATCGCGCAGATTGAGGTGGGTTATCTCAACGGTGAAGCCGCGCTGGCGGCCACCCTCGCCGCCTATCGGGATCACAGCGCCCGTCCCGGCTGCTCCACCAAGGCGACTCACCGGCTGCCCGGCTGGTTACGCTTTCCTGCGGCAGCAGCCCCCTTGCTGCAACCGCTGATCGACCAAATCAACCAGCACAAGCTCGATTTCAAAACGCTGGTGCAGCAAGCTGGCGGACGGGACGAGAAGTTCGAGCTGGTACATACCGCCCTGCCCGGGGTGATCACCTTGCAGGTCTATCGTAAGCTGACCCTGCTGGCCGGGGAGCTGCAATCCCTCGGCTTTACCTGGGCCGACAAGCAGACCATCAATCGCCTCAGTCGCGAGCAGGTGCTGGAGATGCTGGAGCGCAGCCGCCGCTACATACCGGCCCTCTCCAACAACGAGGAGTGGAGCAAGATGGTGGATCAGGAGGTGTACGATATTCGCCGCCTGCCCGCCGATGCCGAGCTGCGGATCCGCCGCCCGGTCAAGACCCACCCGATGATCAACCTACTCTGGCTGGAGCGTACCCCGCGCAAACAGCAGATCAAGGCGAGCCTGCCGCTGCTGCTCTGCTCCGATAACCCACCTGCGGTCACCCATCTGGGCAACTATCCCCCCAAGAGCCGCCAAGCGCGGCGGGATCGCAAGATTGGCGGCGAGCCCATCATTGAGCGGCTGCACCTCTATCTCTATCAAGGGTGACTGGATCAGGGGTAGCTGGGCCGCCTTACCGCGATAAACGGCGCATCCCGCATCAGCCCCCCAAATAAGAAAGGGGAGAACATCTCTGGATGTTCTCCCCTTTTCTGTATCGGTAGTCGGTGTGGAAGGCGGTGCCGTCAATCAGCCCATCAGCAGGGCCCGCAGGCTCTCCACATCCAGCCCGCGCACCTCGGACTGGCCGCTCAGCAGGCCATCGGCCAACGCCCGCTTCTCGTCGTGCAGGGCGACGATCTTCTCCTCCACCGTCTGCTCGCACACCAGTCGGTACACGGTCACCGGCTGGGTCTGCCCCATCCGGTGCGCCCGATCGCTCGCCTGATCTTCCACCGCCGGGTTCCACCAGGGATCGAGGTGCAGCACGGTATCGGCCTGGGTCAAGTTGAGGCCGGTGCCCCCCGCCTTGAGGCTGATGAGGAACAGCGGCACCGCTTCATGACGAAACCGCAGGATGGAGTCCTGACGGGACTTGGCGGAGCAGCCACCATCCAGATAGCAGTAATCCCAGGATTTCTGTTCGATGCGGGCGCGCAGCAGGCTCAGCAAGTCGACGAACTGACTGAACACCAGCACCCGATGACCACCGTCGATCGCCTCTTCCAGCAGCGCCATCGCCTCGTCCAGCTTGCTGCTGGTCTGCGACCACTCGGGCATCACCAGCTCCGGCGAACAGCAGAGACGGCGCAGCCGGGTCAGGCCGCTCAGCACATGCATCAGGGCGCGACCATCAGCGCTTTGCACCTGCTGCACCACTTCGCGCCGAGTCGCCTCGTAGAGCTGACGCTCTTCGGGGGAGAGGCTGATGTGGTGGATGATCTCGGTCTTGTCCGGCAGCTCGGTCAGCACCTGCTGCTTGAGGCGACGCAGGATGAAGGGGCTGATCACCGCCCGCAGCAGCGCCATGTGCTGAGGATCCTTGACCGCCTTGCCAAAGCGGCGCTTGAACTCGCCAAGGCTGCCAAGCAGCCCCGGGTTGATAAAGGTAAACAGGCTCCACAACTCACCCAGATGGTTCTCGATGGGGGTACCGGAGAGAGCGAGACGAAAATCGCCGTCCAGCTGGAACAGCAGCTTGGCGCGCTGGGTGCCGGCGTTTTTGATCTGCTGCGCCTCATCGAGCACCATGGAGGACCAGCGGCGCGCCTTGAGCGCCTCCGCCAGACTGCCCAGCATGCCGTAGTTGATGAGGATCACCTGACCGGCCTTGGCCTCGCGAATGATCCCCTCCCGCTCGGCGGGGTTCTCGAACACCACCACATCCAGCTCGGGGGCGAAACGGGCGACCTCCTCCTGCCAGTTGGTGACCACTGACTTGGGCACCACGACCAGCGCCGGGCCAAGGTGCTGGCGCATCCGCAGCACGATGAGCGCCTGCAGCGTCTTGCCCAGACCCATGTCATCGGCCAGACAGGCGCCAAAACCGTGATGGGCCAGGGTTGCCAGCCAGCGCACCCCCTCTTTCTGATAGTCACGCAGCGAGGTGAGCAGCTCGTCCGGGCACTCGACCTCCTGCTGCCACTCCTGCTGCAACGATTGCCACGCCGCATCCCCTTCGGTGGTAATGACCGAGAGCAGACGGGTGAGCGGATAGGCCAGCTTGTTGTTAATGCGCTGCTCTTCATCGAGCATGGCCCCCAGCATGGTGAGTCGCTCCACCAGCTTGTCGCTCAGCATCAGGCTGGTCTTCTCGTCGAGCTGCACGGTGCGCTGGCCCGGGGTCATCTGGCGCAAAATCAGGCGCAGGTCGAGGATCTGGTGCTCATCGAGCGCCAGCGCCCCTTCGACCTGGAACCAGTCCTGGCGCCGCTCGATGCGCAGACTCAGGGCCGCTTCATCAAGGCTCTTGAGGCGAGCGCTGTCCTGATGCCAGTGAATGACCACGCCGGCATCCACCAGCTCGGGCAGGGCATTGACCAGCGCCAGCGCCTGCTCCCCCTGCAGCAGCCACTCGCTGCCGGGCAGGCCGATGGGCAATTGATTGCGCAGCAACTGTGCCTGCAGCTTCTCGGCGGCGAGATCCCGTTGCCAGTAGTGGTACGCCTTGATCCCCTGCCGCACGATGGGCTCCCCCTTGCCAAGGGGCTGGGGCGGCAAATCGTCAAAGCGGGTCACCAGCTTGACCGACAGCTGACTATCCTGCCAATCCAGTTGCACCGAAGGAATACCAGGCCAGGGAGCCAGTTCGGCGTTGCCCCTAAGCCCCTCGACCTGACTGTGCCAGGGCAGCTCGGGAATGGCGTCCAGCGTGCGTTGCAGCTCAGCCAGCCCTTCGGCGGGCAGCAGCGGAATGGATTCGAGCGCAGGCAAACGGTCGAGCAGCGGCTGCGGAGTGAGGATCAGCTGCCACAGATCCTGCGCCAGCGGCATGATATGGGCCCCGCGGGCGGCCGCATCGGGGCAGAGCTGCGCACTCATCCCCTGTTCGGTGGCGACCACCTGCAGCAGAGGGGCGCTGATGGCCAGTTGCAGCTTTTGCCCCTTGGCGTTGAACAAGCGGGGGTGATCGGCCAGCGGCGCCCAGACATCCCGCGGCAACCGCCCCATCACCCGTGGCAGGGTGCGGACCAGCGCCCAGTCATGCTCATCGAGCATGGCGGCATACTGGGTGGAGAGCAGGGCCGGATCGACCCGACGACCGGCGGTCCACTCCCCCTTGGTGCTGAGCTTCTGGATCTTGCACTCCAGCTCGGGGCCATCGGCATGGAGCAGCCACACCAGCCGCTCCTGCGGCTTGCGTACGCCGCTGGAGCGTCCCAATCCCTGCAACCAGTTGAGCCAGCTGGCCGAGGCTGCGGTTTTATCCTCGTCCCCTTCATCATCCTGCTCGTCACTGCTCTCTTGCGCACTCTCCTCACTGCCGCGCAGCTGGCAAAGGGGTGCCCCTTTGGCCGCCTCACCCAACAAGATGCGCAGCAGATCCTGACAAAACGCCATCAGGCGATGATGGGGCTCGGCATCGAGCAGATGGGTGAGATCCCACTTGTGCAGCATGGCCACCTGCGGGCTCTGGGCACCGTGACGGGCCAGCGCGCAGAGGTCAAGCCAGAGGTAGCCCCAGTGGAGTTCCTCCACCGGCAGTTGCAGGGTATCGAACAGGCCGACCGCCTGACCGTGGCGATCGCCCGCCCACTGACTGAGCAAGTCGGCAAGCAGGGGGAACTGGCCAGTCAGGCTGCGCTGCCACTTCTTGCGCTGTTCGCTGGCAATGACGGGATCGGCCTGCTGCAACCAGCCAAGCCAGAGCAGGGCGCTGAATGTACGGGGCCACTGGCCCGCCTCG
The DNA here is from genome assembly GCF_041929505.1 of Aeromonas sp. MdU4. Lineage (NCBI taxonomy): Bacteria > Pseudomonadati > Pseudomonadota > Gammaproteobacteria > Aeromonadales > Aeromonadaceae > Aeromonas > Aeromonas sp. MdU4. Next base: position 280,679 of record NZ_JBHFMW010000001.1, read on the forward strand.
CCCTCATCGGCCGCCTGCCACTGGCCCAGCGCGGTGAGCAGTCGCTCGCCGAGCGGGCCGCTCTGGCGCTGCTGGGCCAGCGCCTGTAGGGCTGGCCAGCCGGGCACGGTGTCGTTACCCTCACCGGTTGGCGATGTGCTCTCACCATCCCCGCAGAGCCAGCGCCACTCCGCCGCGAAATCTTTGGCCCGGGCCTGCACCTCGGGGGCGCAGCGCACCAGCGCATTGGCCAACGGCCAGCGCTCTTCATAGGGGGCATCAAGCAAGAGTTGCAGCGAGAAGTGCTCCAGCAGCAGTTGCTGCCAGGCGGGGCTGGAGCCCGCCAGCAGCTGGTGAGCATCCGGGGTGTCGAGCAGGGTCAGCAGATCGCTGGCCGAGAAATAGGTCGGGATCTCCCCCGCCTTACCGCGGCAGAGCTCGCGCACTACCGCATGGGTGAGATCCTGCCCGGTCAACGAGGGCACCCGGCTCCAGTCCGGCGCAGGGCACAGACCGGCACGCACCCCCAGGATCAGCGCCAGCGTCCCCTCGGCGGTCAGGCTCCACTGCTGCTCCCCGCGCAATCTGACCAGCCCCGCATCCTGCAGTCGGGTCAGTTTATCGATCAGGGCATGGCCCATAGCCAGTTGTTCTTGCAGCAAACGGGTACTGGCGACACGCTGCAATTGCAAGGTGGCGAGCAGGGCATAACTATCCGAAGAGAGGGTGGATGCAGACATCAAGACTCACGGGCAAGTGCAAAAGCGGAATTTTAACGGTAAAGCGCCAGCGGCTCGACCCTTTACCGTGAAATAACTCAAAAAAAAACGGCCATCCATGATGACCGTCGAAAGTAACGAAGGAAATAGCCGGATAATCCGGTTACCTCCCACAGCGGGAAAATCGGGAGCGCTAGCCCCTAATTCGTGGAGCCAATGCTAGAGGTTGATGCCCGAAAAAGCTTTGAAGCGGATCACAGTTGAAAAGGATTTCTGAAAACGCTTTCAACTTCCCGCTGCAAAAATGGCCAAAAGTGCGCCAAATGGACGCGTTTCCGCCACACATTGCCCCATCTTGCTCATCAGCGATGCCATATCGCTACGACCCATCACTGCCTGACAGCACCACACCCGCACTACAATCTGAATCAAAACGATCTTCTGTCACCAGACGCGCCCCATTGACCCACAATCCCTGTAACCCGCTGGCATATGATCCGGGTGATTCAATCGTTGCATGGTCACGAAAATCATGACCAAACAGGGCCAGATCCGCAGCATATCCGGGGCGTATCAGCCCCCGCCCCTTAATACCGAATGTTTCAGCACTCAACCCGGTCATCTTGCGGATCGCCTGAGGCAACGTTAACAAACGCTCCTTTTGCACAAATTGATGAATAATCCGGGCGAAACTGCCGCATACCCGAGGATGAAGCCGTCCCCCCAACAGGGTGTCACTGCCTACCATTCCCTGTGGATGGGCGAGTATGGCGCCAACCAGTGCCTCATCCATGTAATAGTCGATAAACCGCACCTGACCTTGCTGGGCAATCAGCAGATCCACCATGAAATCCACTGGATGCTGCTGCTCCAACTCGGCACATTGCGCCAGACTCAACCCCAGATATCGTTCGGCAGACACATCGGCCACCGCAGTGATCAGGATATTGTGCCACCCCACCAGCGCGGGCAAATTATCCCAGGCACTTTGAGGACCAGGACGAATATGCTCTTGATACCACAGGCGAAGTTCACTACGTGTTGAGGGTTGATCGAGTTTTGCGAACAAACTTTGCCGTGTTTCACCAACCAGCAGTTCGGGAGGCAACAAGGACATCAGGGTCGTGCTGCCGTAATGATACGGATAACTGTCAAAGCTCAGCTGATGACGCTCAATTCGCTTTAACAGCTCGGCAAGATGAGTTGCATTGCGCTGACCAATGAGTTTCAGGTGGGAGATATGCAGTCGACACTGGCAAGCCTCACATAGGTCGATCAGCTCCTGCAGTGCCTGCAAGATTTCATCGCTTTCACTGCGCAGATGCACCACCAGTGGCCGCCCGTATGCACTGGCGCGTGCCGCCAATACTTTCAGCTCATCCATTCGACTAAACAGCGCCGGATAGTAAATAAGCCCGAGACTGATAGCCAGTGCCCCCACATCCAGCGCCTCATCCGCCAGTGCTGCCAGTTGTTTGAGCTGCATGCCGTTCATCGGCTGCTGGCTCTCCTGACAGAGTTGATAGCGCAGCACCCCATGGGGTAGCAGCGGCCCCAGATTCAATGCCAGCCCTTTCTCCCGTAGCCTGCAGCAATACTCTGCATAACTCTGCCAGGGCCAAAGCTCCTGTTTGCCACCGATGATGTAGTGATTTTGCCATCCCCGATGCAAATCTCTCGATAAAGGCGCGACCCCCAGGCCACAGACACCGCAGAGTTCACTGCTCACCCCCTGACGCGCTTTTGGCAAAAAGCCATCGTCGATAAATGGCGCCAGATCCGTATGGCTGTGAACGTCGATAAACCCTGGGGTCAAATAAGCACCCGCGGCCTCAACCCGCTCAACGTTGGGCGCTTCGATACCCTGGGCTATCGCCTCAATACGCCCATTCACAATCAACACATCGGCCAAATAGGGGGCGGCACCCGACCCATCAACCACATTGGCGCCGCAGATCAACGTTGTCGTCATCACTTGGCCACCGACTCTGGGGATACGACCACGGCCATCTGCTCATCATTGTCCTGCTGATATGCAGCAATGGCAGGGGGGGCCGCCGGGCGTCCCAAGCGGCGTTCAATGATAGAGATGGTAAAAAAGGAGAGCACTGAAAGTCCGGCACCAAAGATGATCGACATCACCCCGTAAGGCTCACCCGCCAGCTGCCATCCCATTCCGGCGACGGAACCAATCACGATCGACCAAAGCCCACCATTAACCGTCGCATTACGGTAAAACAGCCCTATCACAAATGCCGCAAAAGGACCGGCAGAGCGCAGAGTAAACGCAGAGATCATCAGACCAATAATGGAAAAACCGCCCAATGCGATGGCCATGCCACATACGCCCAGACACACAATGACCACCTTGCTCAACCGTAATTTGGCTTGATCGGGCGCATTTGGATTTACATAAGTGAGATAAACATCCTGCATCACCATAGTGCCCACCGCTATCATATTGCCCGATGCCGAAGACATGGTCGCAGCCACCACGCCCGCCATCACCAATCCGGCCAACAGGGTCGGAGCAAATGCTTGTGCAGCAGTCGGCATCGCCGTATTTGGCTCAATCCCGGGGAAATGAGCCAACGCAACCAGACCAATCATCGCAGGAATAAACCCGTAGCAAGCCATCAGCAACGCACACATAAATGAGCCTTTTCTGGCAGTGCGACTATCTTTGGCGGCAAAATAACGCTGGACGGCCTCTTGCCCGGTCGAAAAGGTCATGAAATAGAGCAGAGTCAAACCGATAATATTGCTCCAGCCAATATTGGTCATCGACATCTGCTGGGCAGGAAGGCTCTCAACAATAAAATCCCACCCTCCGGCATTATGCACAATAACGGGTAAAGCAATTGCCATCCCCACCGTGATCACCAAAATATGCACAATATCGGTAAATGCAATCGCCATCAGGCCACCCAGCATGGTATAGGCTGTCACCACACACGCCACCATAATGACTGTTGTCGCAGCATCCAAACCGGTGGCGACCTGAATAACACTGGCACATGCGGTAATCTGGGCTGCAGTGGCCAGAAATAATGCACCAATCGATAGGGCACTGCTAATGATATGGGTCGGGCGCCCATAACGACGTCGGAGAATTTCAGGAACCGTAGTGGCCATCGCCGCTCGAAGTCGTGGTGCAATAAAAGAAACACTAAACACACCAATCCCTGCACACACCACATACCAACCCGCTGATAGCCCCCATTCGCCATAGGCTTTTGCGGCCACACCGAGAGTACTTCCGCCCCCGATCTCAGTAGCAGCCAGCGTGCCTGCCATCATCCATGGTCCCAGGGAGCGGCCAGCCAGCAAAAAATCCTTGCTGTTCTTTACTTTTCGCCGTGATACCGTCGCACCGATCAGGATCATCACCCCCATGTAGATCACGATGATATAAAAACTTGCAGACATTACGCCTCCCGAATGAATATCCCATTATTTTCAAACTGCAAATAATGGGCCATTCCCCACAAACAACGTTCTGCATGCAATGGCGTAATGTTTATGAAAACTGATACAGCGCAAACAACTCACTCTGATACGATTTTACCAAAGTGATATTATTTTTCGCGCAGCGATCTCTGAACACATGAGTCATGTCACCAGGCTCATGATGGATAACTCCTGAAAATATATGCAGCTGTATTGAGTCAGGGATATGTTATCTCGCCTGAAGCACACTCTGATATCCCTGCCAATAACCCTGCAGGTAACCGGCTTCGAGCTTGGCCGGATCCTTGGTGAAACGAGATACCGCAAAGCCGCCGGGGGGTGCTATCACCTCAATCTTGCAATCAGCAGGAGGATTGGCGATGAAGTCGAGGGCTCGGTTATAGTGATACGCTCGCCTCAACATGGCGTTGGCTAGCGCGGGCTGAGTCTTTAGCAAGGATCTCACCATCCAGCAGAAGCGCGCTGGCTTCTTTCTATATCCCCATGGCTCGGACAGGATGACCATCAGCTGGCGGGCTCCGCGGCGATAGGCTTCGATCACCGGGATGGAGTCGCTGAGGCCGCCATCCGCCATGGGGCGACCTTCGACACAGGGGGTTTCATGCTGCACCACGGGCAAGGCGCAAGTGGCCGTCAGCACCTCACCCATATTATCGTGACGTACCGGCAAGTAGGCAGCACAGCCCGTCTCTACATCGGTGGTCACCGCATAGAAGGGGATCGCGCGCTCACGGAAGGTATCTACATCGAGCGGGAAACGGTGGCAACTGGTACGCCACAACCAGTTGATATCCACCAGATCGCCGCCCTTGACGAAGCGCAACGGGTCGAGGAAATGAGAGCTGCAGGCAAGCTCGGTAATAATGTGGTGACTACGACGGGTCTGCCCGCTCAGGTAGGAGAGCAGGGCTGTCGCGCCGGCCGAGACACCGATGGCAAAATCAAAAGGGAAATAACCACTCTCGATGAAGGCATCGAGAACACCACATGCAAAGATGCCTCGCATGGCCCCGCCCTCGACGATGAGAGCTGACCGGGCGTCGTCGGTCATCGCAGACTCCCGGGATGCTCCTCCTGGCTGGATATAAGAAACTGAACGAGTCGGGGTCGCTTGTTGCCATCTTTCTGGGTAGGTCATTGATATTATCCGTCGGTAGATTTGCTATTTTAAGCGGCTGGCCATGCGAGGTTCATATTGTGGAGGCGAGCGATTTACATATGGCCTGTATCGGGTGATTATTCTAATAATCGAATCCTCGTTATCAGGGGATTCAGGCCCCGTAGCTCACTTCCTTAGTGCTCAGCATGATTTTCCTTAACTGAATATGCCTTGCAAAAAAGCCGTCACGCATTCAAGTAATAACAGCGCATCAAATAACACTGTTTACTGTTCTTTCTTTTAGATATGACCTACTGCCAATGGGATGCTTCAGCCACACCATCAAATTACGTTAATAATCTTCTCCAACATCATGCTGTTTCACCACGATGAATCTCCACTAAGAGCCTATCCCAATAGGGTTTTGTTCCACACAATAATGCCGCAAGCGAAATGCAGCATCGCTTCATAATTCTCGACTTTCTTCTCCCAGCGAGTCAGCACACGATGGAAGCGATTCATCCAACTGTGAGTTCTCTCTACCACCCAACAGTGCGCTTTAAAATCTGTGTTTTTCATGGCTTCAGATTCTTCGTAGCTATCTCTTAACATTGTCTGAGTTATCACAGAGCCAACTGCAGCACCAAAAGCAGATATAACTCTCGCCAGCAACAAAGTTCAAAATCATTAACTAATAATGCAAAAAGAGAATCTGATGCCTAGGTTAAAAGACCACATAGCATTGCAGGTCTACGACTTATCTTGTCGCACACTCGCCCCCCAAATACCCCCCACAGCAAACGCCAAGAAATATACTGACAAAGTTTGAGAGGCTTGTCCCTCACTGACCTCAAACTGGCTTGAAATATGAGTTAACACGGGGCTATATAGTCTCCACAATCTGAGGCAACATCATTAATCCGACAACTAGCCATAGCGGCGGTGACTTGTAATTCATTGGTGCAATACCCCCATAAATTATTTTTTATATTGTAGAGCAAGCGTCAATCCCTTGTTGTAATAAGTAGGACAATAAATATCAAAAAAAGGACAGAAAGGCTTTTCGTATGGCACTAATTCGACCCAATACACCTTTTGACCCTGACCAACTACCTGTTTTGGTATTAAGTCGATTGTCCGTCAAACGAACGTTATCTGGCCAAGCCAGAAATTGTCACACAACATTATTTTTATCTGACAACTCCTTTTGGGATAGGTTCTAAGTTTTTAAACCCGTAAAATAGAGGGTGACACGCAATTAGGAATGATTTCTTAGACATGGGGCAGCATTCATTTCTATCCTGTTGGAACCTCTAGCATTAAATAAAATCAATTCATTATCGGCACCTCAAAATATGCAGCGTGTTTTTTGGTCAGGTGTATTTGAACACATCGAATTATACGATGCGGTTAAACAGTGCATTCCGAGTTTCGTTCAAAATTGTCTTGCTGGCTAATTGCCACAGGCAGGCCTGCATAGTGGTCTTTCGCCAGCACCTGCTGTTCTACCGACTCGAACTCCACGGCCCCGCAGCGAATGTCCAGCAATCACCCGCTAAAACATAGCGCCTTGGTGCCGACAATCCTATTAAGACAAACAGATTCTCAGCCCAATTATCAGCAAGACTCGCCATCCACACGTGGGCGGCATCAATCCTGTTTGGCAATACAAAACCCTGTTATTGGTTCTATAAAAACAAGGTGATCATGGATATCACCATTGCCAGTCACCTCTTCTATCAGCGTAATCAAGGCAGCTCTTATATTTTCATCCCAAATAACGCCATCGATATCTACCACACCATTATTGACAGTGATCCTGATATTGCTCTTGGGTGCCCATGGCTGACTTTGTACACGCTCAATAATTTCATTTTTTATAGATTCATCATCGATCTTTTTTTTATCTGCACTTTCGTTATCGCGGTCGCGTACCCAGATAGTGTGGAGCGCCTTTAAAATATCGACTCGGGTGACAATGCCTACTAACTGATCGGCCTTCACGACGGGCAACCGCTTGATATTATGGTTTTCCATCAAGCTGATGACCTCATCCAGTGGCGCCTCCGGGCTGACCGTTAACGGATTCGCAGTCATAATCTCCCCGGCATAACTGGCATGGCTTTGGACGTAGTCCCTGGCAAGCCTGCCAGGACTGAACAAGAGCTCTTTCCAGTACGGTCGTTTTATTTCTGTTCCCAGCTCACGTCGACGCAGCAGATCGCCCTCAGTGACAATACCGACCATTGTCCCGTCACTGTCGAGTACAGGTAATCCACTTATTTTCAAATTGAGAATCAAGTCCACAACCTCAAAAACAGGGGTATTTTCATTGACGGTAACGGGTGAAGTAGTCATCACATTCGCGGCTATCATGGTTATCTCCTGACGTTAGGGGGTCGACCGTTTAATTATCTGTTTCTCATTAAGTTCTGACAGGGAGTGGCTGTGCGTCGCAGGCCATGCCCCCCTGCCAGCAAGACACCGAAGGCTGGCCTTATGGCAACAATCGTGGGTTAACGCCCAACCAATCCGCTCACCGCTACTATTTTGCTCACAAAACCGGGGCTACCTTTAGTTGCTCACCACGCTTCGGCCGCGCCAACCAATAGCCCAACAGCGCCAACGGTGCGGTCGCCAACATCACGATCGCGGTGATCAGTAGCGGCTGTTCAAGCATTGACGATACCAGCAGACTGCTCAGAAAGCACAGCCCCAATTGCAGCGCATTTTGCAACGCAGCCGCCTTGCCAGAGTTTTCCACAAATGGCATCAGCGCATTCGTCATCACGATCGGATACATGGCGGCATTGATCAGCGCAATCAGGCTGAACGGGATCAGCAAGCTAAAGAGAGTTGGCTCGGTGAACGTGGCAACAACATACAACGCCACCATACAGAGGCAATACGCCAGCAATAACCAAGGCAACATGGTCTTGCCATGAAAATGTTGCAAGGCGCTACGGCAACTGAAGCCACCGACTAAAAATGCGATTGTAGGCGGCACATAGCTCAAACCAATATCACTGGGGCTATAACCCATATCGCCAAGGATAAAAGGCGATGCGGTCAGCCAAGCGAAGAAACCAGCAGAGCTTGCAGCATAAATCATCACGTTACCGGTGAATACCCGCGAGGTCAGCAAATGCCCATAACTCAACCGGGATGGTGCTTTGTCAGTGCCCAGGCGTTTTGACGGCGATTTAAGACCGAATGTCAGTAACAGCAATAACAGCGAAATACCCAGCAACACCGCGAAGATTGCCCGCCACCCCCACAGCTCCGATACGTGGGCACCGAGTAATGGCGCCAACGCAGGTGATAGAGACATCAGGGGGATGATACCGGCAAACACCCGATGGGCCTTATCTGCCGCATAACGGTCGATCACCAGCGCTTGCCAACTGACGGCAGCGGAACAGACGCCAATCGCCTGGATAAACCGCAGCGCCCATAACTGAGGTGCACTCTGGACCCAAAACATGCCCAGACAACCGAGCACAAACAAACTCAAGCCGATGAGCAGAACGGGCTTGCGTCCAATGCGATCCGAGAGCGGTCCCCATAGCAACTGACCCACGGCAAAGCCTGCAAGGAAAATGCTCAAGCTGATGCCGACGGCGCCAGCCGAAATCTGCAACTGCTGACCCATGACCCCAAACGCAGGCAAGTACATATCCATGCCCAGATAGCCGAGCATACTCAATCCAATCAGGTAGCCGGTGAAGCCAAAGGTTTTATTCATTCAACACTCCAATAAAAACAAATATTTTGTTAGCGGCAGCCATTATATTTATTGATTTATTTGTGTGAAGCGGTAATAAATGAAGGCATGTATCAATTTTTTTGAATTCAAAAATGTGGTCTGAATATTCATTGGATGTCGTCAGCTCCGTGGCTCGGCATGGCAGTTTCAGTGCTGCCGCTCAGGAACTGCACCGTGTGCCTTCGGCGGTCAGCTACACAGTGCGACAACTGGAACAGTGGCTGGCAGTACCACTGTTCATCCGGCGTCATCGCGACGTGGAGTTAACCCCCGCTGGCAAGCTGTTCATTGAGCAAACGCGGGAAGTGATGAAAAATATGCTCAACACCCGCCACCTCTGTCAGCAAGTCGCCAACGGCTGGAGCGGGCAGTTAAAAGTGACGGTCAGCTCCATCGTCAAACAAAAACGCTGCCAGCAACTGGTGTTGGACTTCTATCGGCAGTTCACCGATGTGGAGTTGCTGCTTGGCTATGAAGAGTTCAGCAGTGTGTGGGAAGCAATTGCCGATGAGAGCGCCGACATGGTGATCGGAGTCAATAGTGCCGTGCCGATAGCCAGTCGCTACAGTTTCCGCGACATGGGCCAGCTGAACTGGTTGTGTGTCGTCAGCCCCCGGCACCCGCTAGCCTCGTTGAACAGTCCGCTCAATGACGACCAACTGCGGTGCTACCCGTCATTGTGCATACACGACTCCTCGCGCAATGTTCCCGCTCACGAAACATGGGCCCTGGACAACCAGCGTCGATTGGTGGTGCCTAACTGGGCCTCGGCCCTGGATTGTTTGCGCGAAAGCTTATGCGTGGGGATGGCGCCGACACATCTGGTACAGCCACTGATCCAACAAGGCGAGCTGGTTGCCCTGAATCTACAACGACAATTCATCTCCAGCCCATCCTACGTCGCCTGGAACCAGGACAAACATTCCCTTGCCATGGCCTGGGTACTCGATTATCTGGGAGATACCGAGACGATGAATCAGGAGTGGTTAAATGACGAGGTCGCCGTTTAACACGCAGGTCCAAGGGCGCCTCGTGTTCGTTCTGTTCACCTCACAGGCTAAATCGATCGCCAGTTGAGCTCAAAGGGGGGCTAACGGAACGTATCGGGGGCCGTTCATCTGAATACCATGTCAGCCAAGACTTAATGACACCCTGGATGGGATGTCAGGAAATAACACAAACAAAAAAGCCCAACCTGTTCAACAGGTTGGGCTCGGTATGTGGCGGAGAGACAGACCGCCTGAATTAAGTCCAGCCAAAACCAGTCACATCCTACATATCTAATTACAATCAGCATCTTACAGACAAATTAGACCAACATCGTCCGACTGCAAATGACTCTATCCCGTACTAAATGGCACAATGGATGGCATAGTCCATGGCATGCCACATTCTCAAGGAATCTTCCCTATGGCACTTCTTACCGATACCAAAGCGCGTAATCTCAAGCCAGGTGACAAAGTAATTCCACATGGTGGCGTAACAGGCCTTGCACTACATCCGTCAACAGCAAAAGGCCGTGGCAACTGGGTGCTTCGCTATGTTAGCCCAGTGACCGGAAAACGCAGAAATGCGGGATTAGGCTCTTACCCAGAGATATCCATCGCCGATGCCACCAAGCAAGGACAGAAGATGCGAGAGCAACTCGCCAATGGCCTTGACCCACTCGAACTCAAACGTGCGGAAGAGAGCAAACCCTCCATCCCAACTTTCGAGGCTGCTGCCAGGGAAGTTCATTCCAAACTGCTACCTGGATGGAAAAATCCCAAACACGGCAAACAGTGGATCTCGACGCTCGAGCAGTATGCATTCCCCATGATTGGCCAGTACTCAATCTCTGCCATCACTCCTGCGCAGATCGCTGAGGTCTTAATGCCGATCTGGTTGGCGATCCCTGAAACTGCCAGCCGTGTGAAACAGCGGTTGCATGCGGTCATGGCTTGGGGCTGGGCGCACGGTCACTGCCAAGCAAATCCAGTTGATGTGGTGAATCACTTGCTTCCACTACAACCCAGTAAAGCCGTGCGTACAGAGCATCAACCTGCCATGCCCTGGCGTGACATTCCCGCCTTTGTTCAGCAGCACTTGAGGACCGCACAACGTTATGATGTCACCCGCTTAATGCTGGAGTTCTTGATCCTGACGGCTTGCCGCTCAGGTGAAGTGCGAGCAATGAAATGGTCAGAGGTAGATCTGGAAGCAAAGATCTGGACCTTGCCAGCAGAACGAATGAAGGCCAAACAAATGCATCGCGTCCCGTTATCTCTTCGAGCGGTCGAGATCCTGATGGAATTGCAGGGGTTGCATGATGAATTGGTCTTCCCTTCACCACGAGATCAAGTCCCACTATCAGATATGGTGCTGACAACATTTTTGCGACGGATAAACGCTGCAAGTTCTACCCCTGGTCGTCTGGCAACGGCTCACGGCTTTCGTTCCAGCTTTAGGGACTGGTGTAGCGAAAATGGGTATGTACGGGATCTCGCAGAACGAGCATTAGCGCACACCGTGAAAAATAAGGTAGAGGCTGCATACCACAGGACTGACTTGCTGGACCAGCGGCATCCGATGATGGATGCTTGGGCTGAGTTTGTGACTGGTAATTTACCAACGGGATAAGAAGGAAACGGCCATCTGGCCGCTTCCTACATTAATTTTTAGCCTTTCCGTACTGATAAAGCAATATTTCTTGACCACGACAAAAATAGTTTGCGTGCTGTTCATTGGGCTCCATGTTAGAGATGTATTGCCAGATCAATACCAATAGTTGTGGCCTTCATGGTGGTTGACTCTCCCATCAGTAATAAGAACTTGCATTCGCCACTTTGACACTTCAGATGCCATTTTTGGGAGGGGCGACCATCCCATTAGCAACGCCCTGCTAATGATGAAAGTGCGATCAACTTGTTCATACCTTCCCTAATTAAGCTGCAGCCCAGTCATGTTGCAAGCAGCACCGTTTAAATCCCTCCAACAGCAATAATGCTGCCTGTGTGAGCGGCCTCTTTCTGGGGTAAATGAGTGCGTAATTTCCATTTGGTAATAGAGTATCGGTTAGGGGTAAAGGGGTCAGCACCTCGCAAAAGCGGGATTCATTTAGCCTGGCCTTTGTTAATATTGTTATATAGTCGCAGTTCAGCACTAGATTTATTATGCATACCATAGAGTCAGTCATAACTGGTGCAAAGGGATTATCTGGATGGTTGAAAGGAATATATTTCCTGATGTAGTGATAATATCCCATGTCTGTTTCTGGGAATAACCACTTGGCATGAGACAACTCCTGCAAAGATTTACACTCTAATAATGGGTGCCCTTTTCTTGCAACTATACAAAATGGCGCTTCAAATAATGGCTCAATGATAAAATCCCCTAATGGCATCCTTTCAGTTACTGTACCCAATGCGAACTCAAGACGTCCATCACGCAAACAAGGTAAGAGAGTTGATAGCTGAGCCTCCTTGATATTAATCAGCGTCTCTGGGTGCTGTGTTTTAAAGTCATGTATTACTGAGCATAGTATCGTATCTCCAAACAGTGCAGAAATACCAAACGTCACACTATTATAAGCATTCTCATTTATTTTTTTAATTTCCCAGACCGCTCTTTGTAACTCATCCACGATCAAGCTTGTTCGAATAGAAAATGCTTTTCCTGCTTCCGTTAGAGTGACTCCTTCATTGCTTCTTACTAACAATGTTGCCCCCATCTGATGCTCAAGCTCTTTCAATGCACGAGTTAGTGCTGGTTGTGATAAATTAATTTCTTTTGCTGCAGCCCGAATACTCCCACAACGAATTACTTCATTGAATATCTTTATTTGTTGTAATTTTGGTAAGTTTTTCATGTTTTTTTAACCATATAAAAATTCCTTATCATGGTAAGGATAATAACATCCCCCCTTGAGATAACTTTGTGCGTCAAGTCAAAAAACACAAACGTGAAATCAGCAACACTGTTGAAAATAACATTATCTCACTAGGGAGATTGCCCCATGTTGATTACCATACTGGGGGTTGTAGTTCTTATAGCTACAATTGCCTTATTAGTTAGAGGGTGTGATACTAGAACAACACTGATTGGTGCTGGCATTATATTATGTATCATTTCTTTATCTCCAATGAGTGCGTTCAGTGCTTTTTCTGAACGAATGACAACCTCTGGATTGATTGAGTCCATCTGTTCCAGTATGGGCTTTGCCTTTGTTATGAAATACACTCGTTGTGATCTGGCATTGGTTCATTTATTAACACGTAGTTTATCTAGCTTAGGTTTCCTATTAATTCCAGCAGCAGTCGTGATCACATTTTTAGTGTGCATAGCAATACCTTCTGCTGCTGGAGTTTCAGCAGCAGTAGGTGCAACATTGATCCCACTACTTGTTGCCGCCAGAATACATCCTGCAATCGCGGGTGGTGCTGTTCTTTCTGGCACACTAGGGGCCTACTTGAATCCCGGGGTTGCTCACAATGCATTCATTTCCAAGATATCAAACACCCCATTAATGGAGTTCGTATTTTACCATGCCCCTATTACTGTTATCTGCATGGTGATTTGTGCCATATGTTTAACAATAGTAGCCGTTGTATCAAAAGAACTAAACTATCATCAAGATGAATGTGCTACTACCAATACAGAACGTAATGGCATTATTCAAGAAAAAAATGGCCTACAGTTCTATTTGAAGGCAATCGCACCTTTTATACCAGTTTTATTACTCATTGCTGCTGGACTCGGGTGGTTTGGTGAAATAAAAATGAATGTCCCTGCAGCAATGATTATTGGTGTTATTTATACTCTATTTGTCACCCGAGAAAAACCAAGTGCAATGACAAAGAGCTTCTTTGATGGCATGGGCTCATCGTATGCAGATATCTTAGGTATTATCATTGCGGCAGCGGTGTTTATTGAGGGGTTAAATGCAACAGGTGTTATTAGTGAATTCATCCATCTTCTCACTAATTACCCCGAATTCGCACGTTGGGGCGGTACATTAGGACCTTTCTTGATGGGACTCATCACTGGTACTGGTGACGCAACCGCATTTGCATTTAACGAAGCAGTGACGCCACATGCTGAAAGCTTTGGTTATGAAATCAATAATCTCGGTGCAGGAGTCATGCTTGCTTCAGCGCTGGGCCGTAATATGTCACCTTTGGCTGGCGCCGCTATTGTATGTGCGGGATTGGCTGGGGTTAATCCCATCGAAATTGCCAAGCGTACTGCGCCAGGAGCCATTACTGCGGTATTATTCATTGCACTATTTTTCTTATAACAGGACACTTACCCATGAACGAATTAAATCTAGAACAATTAAAGCTATGGCGTCGGCAATTTCATAAAATGCCTGAAATTGGTTGGTCTGAATTTGTAACCACTGCAACTTTAATTAGCACACTACGTGAAATGGGTTATCAGGTTCTATCTGGTAAGAAGTTTCTTAAAACTGATAACATACTTGGAAGAAGTCAGAAAGAAGTTGATATCGGGTTAGCACGTGCAGCATCTAAAGGGATAACTCCCGAGTTGATGGAAGAAATGGATGGGCTGACTGGTTGTGTTGCTGTTTTAGATACCGGTATTGCCGGACCAACAGTTGGTATGCGTTTTGATATTGACTGTGTTGCCGTCAATGAGAGTCAGGATCTGAGCCACTATCCATTTGCACAAGGATTTTCCTCACAGAACCCTGGGTATATGCATGCCTGTGGGCATGATGGTCATATGGCTATAGGATTGGGGGTCGCTCTATGGATCGTAACGCACAAGACTGCACTCACAGGACGTTTCAAACTAATATTTCAACCTGCTGAAGAAGGTGTTCGTGGTGCAAAGCCCATCGCTGAAGGGGATGTACTGGATGATATTGATTACTTCTTTTCTGCACATTTAGGTATGGGATGCTCAAGTGGAGAGATAATGATTAACCCTTTGGGTTTTTTATGTACAACAAAGTTAGACTTTAGATTTTATGGTGCGCCAGCACATGCAGGAATTAACCCACATGGAGGCGCAAATGCTCTGGCAGGGGCATGCCATTGTGTTACCCAACTAATGGCCATACCTCGTCATGGAGAAGGTATGACCAGAATTAATGTTGGTACGTTACTAGCTGGTGAAGGACGCAATGTGATCCCGGCAACTGCGTCGTTGCAATTAGAAGTAAGAGGAGGCAACCAGCAAATTAACAGCTTCATGACTCAACAGGCATTAAGAACTGGCGAAGGTATAGCCTTGGGGTTTGGTCTTCGTTTTGAGCATGAGCTTATGGGAGAAGCCGTTGATCTGTATAACGATGAAAAATTAATAAATTTGGTTACCCAGATAGCTGTTAAGGAGATGGGTTTGTCCCCGCAAGAAGGACTATTTGGCGGTAGTGAGGACGCTACGGTGTTAATTAAACGGGTACAGGAACATGGAGGTCAAGCAATCTACTTCGTGCTGGGTTCAACAATTAAAGCGGGCCATCATGAAGCATGCTTTGATTTTGATGAGATATCTTTATTATACGGTGTCAAAATCTTTACTAATTGTATCGATTATCTTTGCCAGGAACACCAATGAGAAAATAATATATTCCTGTTTGGACTTTCGCGTATTCACCTAGTTTTGATATTTTTAACCCGATTTAAAAAACAGTTAAATTGATGGACCGTAATAATTTCATCCCTAGCGCATATACAGAATTTTTTAGTAGTTCACCACTGACTGTGCAACCTTAAATCTCGACTTGACTAGATGGTAGAATCTTTTATATTTTTACATTTCTGAATTAAGGGTAAGGCAATGACTTTCATTTTCGTTTACGAATCTTTCTTAATAAGCCACGATGGAACAGACAGTTATGTTGAACTCATTGCAGGTCTAAAAAAATGTTGATTATCGACAAAGAACATGCCGCCATATATTTCACTCTACTTTGTTTTGCGCATAGTTATGTGCAACTTTATTCAGATCAACCTGTGGAACCTAATTTTGCACGTAGAGCAAAGCTTGAATTGCAAAATCACATGGATATGGCTTTACCTATTTTCACTGGTCGTTGCCAAGAAGAAAATAAATGGGAAATTCTCAACAAGATTGTTTTAAACTACCAAAAAGGTAAAAAGTTTTTTTAGTTTTTGGGGTATAAACAGGCGTTGAGCAGCACTTGTTTGCCGACACTGGAATGCTGGCAAGGAATTACGCCAGGCTGCAAGTTGTCTGCCATTCTTAAAACTTTTTGCGTTTCCAACGGTGGCGATCAAGGCACTCTCGGTGATCGGGCCGCTCCCCGGGATCTGCGCCAGCTTCTTGCTGGCGATGTTCTCACGATGCCAGCTCTGGAGTTAGCCCTCCAGTTCCTGAACCTGCCGGTCGAGCGCCTTGAGATGATCCCCCAGACGCTCAAGCAATTGCCGAAACGTCCCTGGCAACCCGTTCTCGCACTCCTCTAGGATTTCGGGCAGACGCTTGCCAATGTGGGTAATGCCTTTAGGAATGATGATCCCGTGTTCTGCCAGCAGACCGCGTAGCTGGTTGGCCTGTGCGGTCCTCGCCTTAACAAAACCTTGCCGGGCGCGGTGCAGCGCCAGGACGGCTAACTGTTCACTACTCTTCATTGGCACAAACCGCATGTTCGGCCGGCTCACCGCTTCGCAGATCGCCTCAGCATCCGCCGCATCGTTCTTGTTGGTCTTCACGTAGGGTTTAACAAACTTCGGGGCCATCAGTTTGACGGTATGTCCTAGCCCTTGCAGTTTGTTGGCCCAATAGTGGGCGCTGCTACAGGCCTCCATGCCAATCAGACAGGGTGGCAGATTGGCAAAAAAGCTGATCATTTGTGCCCGCTTGAGCGGCTTGTTAAACAGGCACTTGCCGTGTTCGTTCACACCGTGTATCTGGAAAATCGCTTTCGCCAAATCGATCCCGATAGTTTTAACGTTCATGTTGATCGCTCCACTCACATTGATGAATGTATCGTCCCACACGTTGGGACAGGTGTTGTCGGTTTAGGAGGGGCGACCATCCCATTAACAACACCGCTCTGGGGGCGATTCACTGGCTGATTTGGACATACACCGCGCATAGCCTGGCGGGCATCGATAGCAATGAGCGATTAGATATCCCTGACACTGTATATTGCGATATAATAATTACTCTTTTCGCCCGGCACGCACGGTTAGCCCAAAGAGTACGCAAAATGGAAATAAAGCTGCACCAGAACGCAACCACCACGCCCCGGACCCGCAAATATATCCAGACTTCCACCAAATCAGATGCAGCCCTTGCCGAAGAGCTGAACATCTCGATTGATACGGTAAAACGCTGGCGCAATCGGGATGATTGCTATGACAAATCTCATCGACCGCGCACAATCCATCGCAAGCTGCAGCCTGAGCAAGAGTGGCTGGTGTTATTTCTACGCCATCGGCTCCACCTTTCTCTTGATGAACTGCTGGAGGTCACGCGGTTACTGATCCGTGCCGATGTCTCACGGGCAGGCCTGAGCCGTTGTCTGCAAAAACACCGGCAAGAGCGGTTGAAAAAGCCAGACCCTGTATCAGGGGTGGGCAAAATATGGCTGGATGCCTTCCATCTTCCGGCTGCGCTGACTGCCAGTCAGCCCCTGCTGCTGATGGTCACGGAGCAATTCACCGGTCATATATCGTTTGCCCTCTGTGCTCAGGAGGAAAAAGAGCAGACATTAAATGGCTTTGCCAACTATCTGCGGGAAGAGCTGCCCTACAGGATCACAAGCATTGAGCTCACCGGTCAAATTCCCGAGGTACAGGCGATGGCAAGCCAGATCTGTCAACAGGTCACACCTACTCTACTGCCAGTCTCGGTTGATGGGGTTTGCTCAACCACTTTTTCCAAATCACTGGCAGACATAGTGGCAGGAGAGCGTTTTGATAAGCGCCTTAGCCTAGGTGCGGTATTGCTCGAGTATGAAGATATTCTCAACCATAGGGTATTACGCAATCGCTTGAAAAGCCTGACGCCTAGCGCCTATATCCGCCAGTTACTACATGGCTCCCCAAGGTTTGATATCAAATAAAAATAAGAAAGGGAGGCATCAGCCTCCCTTTCTGCTCTTTTGCATGACGACAGAAACATCTCAATAGTGCATGCTTGATAATTGGCTACAGCTTGTTGCGACAGGAGGTAAGCGGCGATGAATCGCAATCATCTCTTGAGTCAGATCCATCAACAAAACCGCATTCATTACATGATCCTGGGCATGAACCATCACTATTTGGACCGGCAGTTTTCCCTCGCCAGCATCAGCCTCAATCAGCTGTGTTTGTACTGCATGAGCAGCATGAAGTGCATTGCGAGCCTGCTCGACCAACTGCTCTGCCTGCTCAAAATCGCCACTACGAGAATATCTCATAGCCTCCATCAACATACTGCGACAACTACCGGCACTGACAATTAGCGTCATGACCTGCTCTTCTAGCTCCATCATTACTCCTTATATCAGGGTCAGAGCATGGTCGAGGATCTTTTCTCCATCCAGCATGCCATAGTGCATCATATTAATTGATTCTACCTTTTTACCATATTGAGCGGCTTGTTCCTTACAAGCTGCCAGCTTGTAGCTAATTTGCGGCCCCAGTAGTGCACAGTCAAAAGATTGAATGGCCTCTTTAAACTCCTGCATACCTTTCGCCTGAATATCTATCTCGAGTTGACGACGTGCAGCAACATCCTGCATTTTTTTCACAACCAGACTGGTAGACATCCCCATATCACATACCAATAGGATCTTTTTCATTTTTAACTCCTTCTGCTCACCCATTCATAACAGGTGAGATTTGCTGGATCAGAAATTCCGTCAACAGAGGAATGGGGCGACCACTGGCCTGGGTATAGTCACCACGACGCAACGCTGTACCGCTTACATCCAGATGAGCCCATGGACGGTCACCACAGAATTTACTCAGGAAATAGCCCGCAGAGACAGCGATTGCTGCATTATTAGGGGGGGTATTGGTAAAATCTGCTATATGGCTCTTAATTTGCGGTTCAAAACTGTCATCAAATGGCAGCGTCCATAGTCGATCCCGACTGGATTCTGCTGCCCGAGTCAGAGCAGAACAGAGTTCACGATCATTGCTCATCAGACCACTAATGTCATAACCCAGTGCCTTGACTACTGCACCAGTCAGCGTTGCCACATCAACGATGCAACGAGGAGATAGTTGTCGGTCGGCAAATGCAATCCCGTCTGCCAATACCAGCCGCCCCTCGGCATCTGTGTTGATGATTTCAACCGTGTGACCGGCATAGGTAGTAATGACATCTCCTGGCCGCATAGCTCGATCGGTCGGCATGTTTTCAGCCAATACCAACACAACATCCAGATTGAGTGGCAATTGCAACCGGCGCACGGTATCAATTAATCCGAATCCCACAGCAGCACCACACATATCGTACTTCATGGTGCGCATACCCTCGCCCTCTTTGAGCCAGAGACCACCGCTATCAAAAGTGATCCCCTTGCCTACTACCGCATACGGCTGGGTATCACCAGCGCCTCGATAACGCAGCAAGACCAGCCGGGGAGGATTCAAACTCCCCTTGCCAACAGCATGCAGAGCCCCCAACCCCAAGGTTTGAATAGCCTCGTCATCAAATATCTCGCAACTGATCTCATGGTGCTGCATGGCATAGCGCGCCAGCTCATCGGCCACCAACTCCGGCGTGCAATCCTGGCTTGGTCGATCTGCCATACGTCGAGCAAGTCGCATCCCACTGCTAATAGCACAAGACTCCTGCAACAATTTATCTGCCAATAGATATTGCTCCTGCGATGCCAATAAGCGCAGTGCGGGCTCCATACCACCGGGAGATGAGCGATAGCCGAGTTGCGGCAGTTGGTAGAACTGGTTTTGCAACGTCACAATACTGTGGCGCAACACCGCCCACTGTTGTGGGTCTTCCAGAGCAAAGGGGGTCATGTCCAGGAAAACACTCTCAGAACCATCACCGGGTACTGCCCGGATCAATGCGTCGGTGATCTCGCGCAAACCTGCTGGCGCCAACATCTTCTGGCGATCCGCCGCTAGCCAAGTGAGGCGCTTGCACAGCCCAGCCAGTCCGACATCCAGCGTCATACTCTGATGGCCGTTTAGTTCTGCCAAAAGTTGCGCTACTGGAAGTAAGGCCGGTTGCTCCCGATAGCTTTCTGCACCTCCCTGCCATAGCAGTAAATGTGCAGCAGCAGGAATCGGTGTTGACCAGAGTATTACTGATGCATCAAGCATGATGATGTTCCTCAACGGGGGCACTAATACGGGCAAGATAGGCATTCAACCACGCTTCATCCGCTTCACTGTAGAAGGTATGGTTATCTTCACGTCGAGCCAGAAAAACCGTCGGAGAGATAGCATGGTTAGCTACCACGAAAGAGAAACTATCAATATTGGTCGCAGCACCAAACTCGCCTTCGCAGTTCATGCATACGACCGAAAGATCCCCTGCACGTCCATAGCGGGCAAGTAGACGAGATTCCAGCTCATAAACAGCTGACTCGGCAGCAGCCTGCGGCGTCATACCTCGCCCCATGCGCTGAACAATCTCGTAGCTGATGCACCCCTTCATCAGGTCTTCACCCAACCCTGTTGCCGTTGCCGCCCCCATGGAACTGTCAGCATAAAAGCCACTGCCAGAGACCGGGGAATCGCCCACACGACCAGGACGCTTCATGAAGAGACCGCTGGTTGAGGTCGCAACACAGATTTTGCTACTTTGATCGAGAGTAATGACCCCAACGGTATCATGCCCGGTATAGGGATTAAGACCGCGAGCAAGTGTCTCTCGACAGCGCTTGCGATAGTGCTGCATCGCCCGCTCAGTCAGCATTTTCTTTTGTTCGAAACCCGCGTTAACGGCCCACTGCTCAGCACCGCTCCCGACCATGAAACTGTTGAATCGCTCTTCGCTCAGCGCAGCAGCAATCAGAACCGGGTTAGCCAAATTACGCACCCCCGCCACTGCGCCCATGGCCAATGAATCGCCATCCATGAAAGCAGCATCCAGCTCAACTTCACCATCCTGATTTGGCAAGCCTCCATACCCGACAGACTTGTAAAGTGGGTAATCCTCGACCTGTTTAACTGCGTGTAATACCGCTGAGCGGGCATCCCCTTTGTCCGCGAGTAACTTGGCACTTGCACTCAAACCTTCGTAAGCCATCCGCCAAGTGGCAATAATGCCCCATTGATGATTAACCATTGCTTACCTTCTTTTGTGATTGTACTGAATGTGACGACTCCCCATGACTCTCGGCAGGGTTTTCTGTGGCCTGATATTGACGATCAAGAACCTTCATAAAGGGCAGATAAATCATGGCCCCAATAAACAGATTGAATAACTGAATAAGGGCTCCGCTCAGATGACCTGTGACGATAAAACCACTGATGACTGGCGGCAAAGTCCAGGGGATATAGACCCCGGTTGTGGTTGCAACCAAACCCGATGCCATTGCGATGTACTGAATTGTCACCAGCACCACAGGAACCAGGTTGAACGGGATCAGCATGATGGGGTTCATGATGACAGGAAGGCCAAACAGGATGGGTTCATTGATATTGAAGATGGAGGAACCAGCGGCCAGCCGAGTCATTTTCTTGATGTGTTGGCTACGGGCAAAAATCAGCATAGCCAAGACCAACGACAGGGTTGCGCCTGATCCCCCCATCCAGATCATGTCGTAAAATTGCTCTGTAACAACATGTGGTGGCAGTAAACCCGCATGAGTTGCTGCCAAGTTTTCGGCCTGGTTATCCATCCAGAATGGGCGGAGGATACCGTTAATCATTGAACCGGAATTAATCCCAACTGACCAGAGGGAGCTAATACTAAGTACTGTCAATATGGCACCAAAATAGGACGTGCCAAAATGACGAACCGGCATTGCAATAACAGAATAGATAAATTCATGAATGGTATGGTAGGAGGTGGATGCAAAGAGGATCCGGATTGCCAGAGCCATAGAAAGGATGAGCAGGGCCGGGATCAGCGCAGCGAATGACTTTTGCACCGCAGGGGGAACACCCTCTGGCATCTTGATCACGATATTACGACGCAAAAACAGAGTGAATATCTCGGTCCAGACAATTGCCCCCAACATGGCAACAAACAGCCCCTTGGAGCCGATCCACTCCATCGGAATAACAGCTGCCCCCTGTGCATTCACGCTAAAGGGAGTCAGGATCAGAAAACAAGACAACGACAAGATGCCAGCTGAACTCTTGTCAATATCATTTCGTTCAGCCAGACGATAAGCCACTAAATAAGAGATAAACAGCGCCATAGTCGAAAAGATGGCATTAAAGGGGATCTCTATCGTTGCTCCCCACTGCTCACCAAAAATGGATGCCATAAAGGCTTTGTAGCTGTCGCTGGGGAACGATGAAATGACCAACAAGATCGAACCAACGATAATGAACGGCATAAACGAGATATAACCATCTCGAATGGCCCCCAGATGGCGTTGCTGAGCAAGGCGCCCTGCTAACGGCATCAATTTTCTTTCTATCAATTCGACCACGCTTTTCATCTGCGATTCCCTTCCCTCTTTAAAAGTAAATATTCAATCAACTGATACAAAAAGCATCAACCACCATAATGTAATCGATTGCGATAAGTGCAAAGGTGATAATAATCACATTAAAAGAATTCAGTATCACAAGATTACATAAACTGAACCACCATAAAAATGTTGATTTAAACTGCGAAAAGCTCCCCTCGAGACCACCCAATCCGCCTAAAAGCCGTTAACAAAACCGTTTAACAAAGCGCAGGGAAATTGGACTGACTCCGCCCCAGTAGACGATCCTGCCCTAGAGTTTGAGCGTAGGAGGAGCGTATGGGCACACCACGATTTACACCTGAATTTAAAGAGGAAGCAGTGCGTCAGATCACTGAGCGTGGTTATTCAGTGGCAGAGGTGTCTGACCGGCTGGGGGTTTCTGCTCACAGTCTCTATAAATGGCTGAGGGCCATCAAACTGGATAATCGCGAGCAGCATGCCCGCGATTTACTGGAAGCAAAAAGTGAGATCCTGAAGCTATGGGTGCAGTTAAAACGCACCGAAGAAGAGCGGGATATTCTGAAAAAGGCCGCGCGGTACTTTGCAAGGGAGCCCGACTGAAGTACCGCTTTATCAATGAGCACCGTTCTGTATGGGGGGTCGTGACAATGTATCGGGTACTGAATATCGCCCGGGCCGGATTTTATGCATGGCTGCATAATCCGGTCTGTGCACGTGATAAAGACAACCAGCGTCTGCTGACACTCATCCGCGATTCATATGCTCTGAGCGTTGGCGTGTATGGCGATCGCCGGGTTCATGGTGACCTGAATGAGATCGGCGAAACCTGCGGTAAAAATCGGGTGGGACGGCTTATGCAACTAAACCGGATCAAAGCCATACGCGGCTATAAAGCGCCACGCAGGATGTCTGGTAGACCTTCCGTCGTAGCGCCTAATCGTATACAGCGACAATTTGACAATTTACTGTTATACGGGCCAATCAGGTTTGGGTGACCGATATCACTTATAGTGCGCCCGGAGTACAGGGTGAGTGCAGACACTCAAATGAACCACTAGCCTATCTGGAATGTTGAAAGGCTAACTCATGACGAGAAATCTGACACCCCCACCGAGTGTGACGGTGGTGAGCCTGAGTGGCAGTGACCTGTGGTATGCCCGCAGGGTGATGTAACCCACTGACAACGGGGGGTGAGGCGAGATCACTAAACCAAGATGCCCCTCAAGGCTGAATGTTGAAAAGCTGAAGAACATGACCCCATTAATCCGTCTCTGAGGGTTGAAATGTCACCACGGCCTACGTGATCTGACAGGCTGTGCAGAAAGCATCAACGGCAACAGGTATGTGCCTTTGATCGAAGGTGATCTGACATGTAAGCAGAAAACCGGGAAAGCAGGCTCCATCACATCCGGACTGCTGATTTCTGCCAACTTGCGGCAAGCAAGGATAAAGAGTGCGATGGGCAGCTTCCTCAATATGTTTGAGTCCAGACAGGTGAACCGGGGAAGGTCAATAACGGATGTTAAGGGGGCATGACCTCAATGACGCACTGACTGGCGGAGCTTCCGTAGTAGTCCACGATGGGGAAAGCCCATTACATGGCAAAGGGAAGCAGTTTAAATGTGTTTGTTGAGCAAACTACCTGACCCAATGAGGTGAAAACCTTTGATAATCAGCGAAATGCAACGCAAGCTTGCTACATGGGCAACAACCGATCCATCCCGAAGGATTGAACGGCTGCTGCGTCTGATAACACAGCCAGAATGGCTGGCGGAAGCCGCACGGATCACGCTCTCATCAAAAGGGGCTCATACACCCGGTGTTGATGGCGTGAATAAAACCATGCTACAGGCCAGACTGGCTGCTGAACTACAAAAACTCAGGGATGAACTACCTTCAGGTCACTACTAGCCGTTGCCTGCCAGACAGGTTTACATCCCCAAAAGCAATGGCAAACAACGACCACTGGGTATCCCCACACTGCGGGATCGTATTGTTCATCGGTTAATGCTGATGGCAATGGAGCCTGTCTGGGAGAGTGATTTTCATACGCTCTCGTACGGCTTCCGGCCTGAACGCAGTGTCCACCACGCGATCCGTACCGTGAAATTACAACTCACCGACTGTGGAGAAACCAGAGGCCGCAGGGTGATTGAAGGTGACCTGTCCCGTTACTTTAACACAGTGCATCATCGCCTACTGATAAAGGCCGTACGCCGCAGGATCAGGGACCTAGCTCGGCGTGTCGGCCTCTACATTGATACACGTTACTTCCGCTGTAGAACCGCGACAAGAAAACGGTGGTGCGTTTTTGCCCCACTTGGAAGACTTAGCTGCGGGAGAGTTCATTCAACCATTCACCGGCAAAGCCGGTGGATAGTTACTCAACTCCGCCCCTTCTATACCAGGGCAGGAGAAAGCATCGGCTCCTGATAGTTCGCAACCCGAGGAATACGGCACTGCAATACGCATCGTCGTATGCACAGGATGCCCAGTTTCGACCGATACCCCGTCGTATTCACAACGAAGCATTAATCCTTCAGGGCCAGCAAGCCCCTGAATCTGAGCATACGTAAAGCGCATATTATTCAGACTTTGCTGGAGAGCCTCTATCGATTCCGGTGGTTTTTTTGCGTTGTAATAATATGTAGATGCGTAACTCCTTACACCTTCCTGCGGAGGCCACTTATCGCCCCATGGCGAAGGCCCTTGTACAGAGCACCAACCACCTAACTCTTCGCAACGCAACGATTCTCCCGGGTTAATTTCTAATGGGGATGGACAGGTGAAAGTGGTTGCCATCACATTCGCTGAAAACATTGCGAACAGCATTGATAGAAACTTTTTCATAAATCACCTACTAGGAAGTTATAAATAAATATGGCAATCCCTCCGTTTTTTCCTGAGAACTCGTGAGAGCCTGCTTGCGTGTTGTAAATACGGCGGGATGGTGAGAGCCATCGGCTTATTCGGTAAGGTAATAGTTGCTAAGACAATTATCTTGAATGGAGTAAACTGATGGCTGATCACAGCATGTCATTTCAGGCCCCCTCGCGCAATTGGGCGGTGAGGATTTCCTGCGCGATCTCACCGAATTCATGCTAAACCTCATCATGTGCATATTCCGGCCAGTCATTAACACCAATTTCCGGCGTTTTTCAAGATAATTGTCGTTTTTTTATGCTGCTCGGCGTTCATTCTCCGGATTGATAGCCACCATACTTACTGGTGTCCAGTTCCTTGTTTTCCCAGACCAGCGTTCAGACGGCTTCAACCTGGCAGACGCCTCTGCACGACACTCGGTGAATAATCCTCTCTTGATTTCATTGAATACCCCCGATTGACTCATCGTAACAATCGGGACTGTCTGTGAAAATCAGGATACCTCAAACAGCGCCCCTCTGATGTTTAAGCGCACTCGCAGCTATGTTGAGGTAATCTGCTGCCGCTGATTTTTAACCCAACGCCCAGGCTCACTCCAAACTCTCGCTCGAACGCCCGACTGAACGCGACACTACCACTGTATCCTGCCCCCAGCGCAACCTGAGTAATCGACTCCCCCATCAACAACTGCCGGCATGCCAACAATATCCGCCACTGAGTCAGGTAGCCCAAAGGGAACAACCCAACTCTAGGGCAGGATCATCAACCGTGGCGGAGTCAGTCCAATATTCATGGCCAAACGAACAGGATTTGTGATTGATATCCTGTTCGTTCAATCACATTTTATTTGATCTTTGTTAAAAGTACCGAGAAAACGTGACCTATATCGATAAGTTCAAGGTGTTTAGTCCCTAGCTTAGTCTTGAGTGTAACTGAGGGACATTGTTTCCTTTCCTTGTAAATAGAGAGCGATTTATGAACTGGACAAAGCAGATTTTAAAAACCGACAAACCGATCATCGCCATGTGTCACATCCGTGCCTTGCCGGGCGATCCGGGGTATGACAAAGCGGCAGGAATGAAATGGGTAATTGAAAAGGCCCGTGAAGATTTGCATGCCCTGCAAGCCGGTGGCGTCGATTCGGTCATGTTCTCCAATGAATTTTCATTACCCTATCTTACGAAAGTAAAAACTGAAACGGTGGCGGCGATGGCGTACATTATTGGTGAATTAATGCCAGAAATCGATGTGCCTTTTGGCGTCAATGTGCTGTGGGACCCTGTGGCTTCTATGGACTTGGCTCAGGCAACAGGGGCGAAATTTGTACGCGAAATCTTTACCGGCGTATATGCCAGTGATTTCGGAATATGGGATACCAATTGTGGTGAGACGATTCGTCACCAATACCGGATTGGTGCGGATGAAGTGAAAACCTTATTCAATATTGTTCCTGAAGCAGCACAGTACCTCGCGCATCGTGATATCGCTAGCATAGCTAAGACCACCGTCTTTAACTGTAAGCCGGACGCGGTTTGTGTTTCAGGCATGACGGCAGGGGCGGCGACCGACACCAATATGCTGACTCAGGTCAAGCAAGCCATTCCTAATACGCTGGTGTTTGCAAACACTGGGGTGCGAGTGAATACCGTGCGAGAGCAGTTATCCATTGCGGATGGCGCGGTGGTAGGCACTACATTTAAACAAGATGGAGACTTCAATAAATTTGTTGATGAACAACGAGTGAGAGAATTTATGTCAGAAGTGAAGCGTTTACGTAACCAATAAACGCCACTTGATAAGTCCGGCCGAATAACGAAAACCAAGTGTTCGAGCTAATTAACGAAAGGATTTACAGGGAGTAAGGGTATGAAACTGTCTACAACAAAAGTGCTGGCGGCATCGTTGCTTGCCGGATGCATTTCCAGTGTAGCGAACGCTGCCGACAAAGAATTTGCAACCGTGCCAAAAGCGGTTGGACTCAACTGGTTTAACCGAATGGAAGAAGGGGTTGTGCGCTTTGGTGCGGACAATCCAGGGATTGCTACTTTCCAACAAGGTCCATCCAAGTTTGATGCGGCGTTGCAGATACAGGTTATTGAAGATCTGATCGCGCGCAAAGTCGATGCGATCAATGTGGTGCCATTTCAAGCTGAGTCGCTTGAGCCAGTACTGAAGAAGGCTCGTTCGCAAGGCATTGTGGTGGTCGCGCATGAAGCATCCAACCTCACCAATATCGACTATGACGTGGAGGCGTTTGACAATCAGGCGTATGGCCGCTTCTTAATGGATCAATTGGCGCAAGGGATGAATCAAGAAGGCCAATATGCAGTCTTTGTCGGAAGTTTAACATCCACCACTCACATGACTTGGGTCAATGCAGCGATTGAATATCAAAAAGCCACTTACCCCAAAATGGAGTTGGTGGGAGGCATTAACGAAAGCAGTGATGACATCAAAAATGCTTACGCGAAAACCCGAGAATTATTGAGAACCTATCCGAAACTAAAAGGTATCCAAGGATCCTCTGCATTGGATGTTGTGGGTGCAGGTCAAGCCATTGAAGAAGCAGGGCTGGAAGATAAAGTCACTGTAGTTGGAACCAGTATCGTCTCTTATGCCGGTGATCTGCTGAAAACGGGAGCAATCGATGTGATCACCGCTTGGGATCCCGCCGTTACAGGTTACGCAATGAATAAAGTCGCCAGCATGGTGATCAATGGAGAATCGATAACTGACGGTATGGATCTTGGTGTTGAGGGTTACAACAAAATCACCTTGGATGGCAAAGTGATTTATGGCTCAGCGTGGATCCGTGTCACCAAAGACAACATGTCTGACTATAACTTCTAGGTTAGGGGGACGCGTCAATGCAAGGCCTACCACTCGTTCAAGTGAAAAATGTCAGTAAAAGCTTTGCCGGTGTGCGGGCCTTAAATGACGTCTCATTCAGTATTTATCCGGGTGAGCGTCTGACTCTAGTCGGGGAAAATGGTTCAGGGAAATCCACCATCATTAAAATCATCGCGGGAGTCCAACCGTATGATGAAGGAGAGATTCTGATTGCAGGGCATGATTACCCAAAGCTAACGCCAAAAGAAGCGATTAGCGCAGGCATTCAAGTGATTTACCAAGACTTCTCGCTTTTCCCCAATCTTACCGTGGCGGAAAACCTTGCGTTTAATGCCCATGTTGCATCGGGTGATTGGCGGATGGATTGGCAACAAACTGAGCAGATTGCCAAGCAAGCCTTGGCGCGGATTGGGGTAGAAATCCCGCTCGATGAACTGGCGGGTAATCTTTCCGCTGCGGACCGCCAATTGATTGCAATCGCCAAAGCTCTGCTTAAAAACACGTCGCTGATCATTATGGATGAACCCACCACCGCACTGACCAAGAAAGAGGTGAAAAACCTACTGTGGATTATTGATGAACTGAAGGCGCAAGGCATCGCCATCGTATTTGTCAGCCACAAAATGGAAGAAGTATTGACCGTCTCTGATCGCGTCGTGGTACTGCGTAACGGGGAACTGATCATGGAACAGCCGATCGAAACGTTAGATCGCCAAGCGATTGTCGAGGCCATGTCAGGGGTTCGACTTGAAGAGACCAAAGCGCAAGCCACACCGAGAACGGGTCAGCCACTACTCACAGTACAAGGCTTGGCATTGCCTCCCGCGTTAGTCGATGCCAGTTTTGATCTCTACCCCGGGCAAGTGTTGGGAATCACGGGCTTACTTGGTTCAGGCCGTGCCGAATTGGCGCGCGCTTTAATGGGGATTGTCCCTGCAAGTTCGGGTGTTTTGTGCATTGATGGACACCCCGTCACCATCAGCAATGTTGCAAATGCTTTGCGGCATCGTATCGCTTTAGTGCCGGAAGATCGCTTGTCTGAAGGGTTATTCATCGATAACTCCATCGGTTTTAACATGATGTGTCGGGTTCTGCACGAATTTGAATCAGAGCTGAAGTTATTGAATTGGGCTGCACTTAAGCAGAAAGCCCAAGAGTGGGTCGAAGCCTTAAAAGTCAAAACCAATGACTGTCGGCTGCCGGTCAGTTCACTCTCTGGTGGTAACCAGCAAAAAGTGGTGTTAGCCAAATGGCTGGCCTTTAACCCACGAATTTTGATTCTGGTTGGCCCGACCGTGGGGGTAGATATTCGAGCCAAAATGGAAATCATCGACAAAATTCATCAGCTGGCTGAACAAGGGCTGAGTGTCATTGTGATTACCGATGATATTCCCGAGCTACTGCAAGTTTCCAATGCCGTGATGGTCATGACCAAAGGCCGCTCATCGGAGGTGATATCGATTGATGAAGTGGATGAGCAATGGGTCATCCGACAGCTGGCTTTTGAGGGAGAAGAGGCATGAAAGCATTTTTAAGATCACACGAGTTCATTATTTTGTCTGCCATCGTGTTGTATGGCGCGACCGTTGCGGTGATCAACCCTGAAGCCTTTTTTACCCTCTCAACCTTATTCGATCTTTTAAAAGGGGCTTCGATTCACGGCATTTTAGCGCTTGGAGTACTATTGGTGATTTTGACTGGTGGGGTCGATCTCTCTTTTCCGGCTGTCGGTGCATTTTCGAGTTATGTAGCGATCTTGCTTTTTAAATCAATGGGGTGGTCATCACTAGTCGGAATTTTTGCTGTGGCGACAGTGATAGGGATTGTGCTCGGCATGTTCAATGGCTTTTTGGTACATAAGCTGCGAGCTCCTGCCATGATTTTGACTCTGGGGACTTCAAACGTGCTTTACGGCACCTTGCTGTTTGTCTTTGGTAGTACTGTGATCTTCTCACTGCCTGTTGCGTTGCGGAAATTTTCAAATGCCGCCGTTGTATCGGCGGAATCCGTTGCGGGTACCACCTCACTGCATCCCATTGTACTGATTTGGTTAGCTCTGGCGGCGCTGTGCTTTTTCTTTCTCACTTACACGTTACGTGGACGGTTTTTGTATGCCGCAGGGGGCAACTACAGCGTATGTGAGCGTGCGGGCATTCACATGCTTGGGCTGCAAATGATGGTCTTCTCTGTAGTAGGAGCTTTGTCTGCGATTGCTGCGGTGTCCTTCAGTGGTTTGTATAGGATGGCATCGCCGATCACCTTTTTAGGAGAAGAGTTGGATGTGATTGCCGCTGTGGTTTTAGGGGGAACCTCAATCATGGGGGGACGCGGAACCGTATTAGGCACTCTACTTGGGGTCTTGCTGATCACCTTGATGAAAAACAGCTTAATTTTGATTGGTATCCCCTCTGAGTGGCAAAAGTTTATGGTGGGTGTGCTGTTACTGATTGGCGTGACAGGCCCAATACTCCATCAACGCTATAAACAGAAACGCGCGGTGAAAGCTCGTGCTAAAACTCCCCTGACTCTTCATATGGAGAAAAGATAATGTTTGGTCGATTTTCATCGGATCACGGCATGCTGAGTCGCCCGCAAGAGCGCTTACATGTGCGTGTACTCGCTATCGCGATGGCGATGGCGATTGTGGTTTTACTTGCGGTACAAGGCAGCCAATTTTTATCGGTCACCAACTTCCAGTCGATGGCATTTCAAAGTGCGGAGTTAGGGCTGCTGACATTAGCCATGGCCTTGGCTATTTTGTTAGCTGGGATAGATCTGTCCATACTGGCTATCGCTAACCTCTCAGCCATCGCGGTGGCCAGCTACTTGAAAAGTGTGGATGGCGCGGCGTTTGGGCTGTTCGATGTTGGCATTGCAGCCATGATTGCCATTGTGATTGGGGTAGTGTGTGGCGCAATCAATGGCTTGTTGATCGGTTTCCTCTCTGTTCCGGCGATTTTGGCGACATTAGCCACCATGACGTTATATGGCGGGTTTGCCATCGGGTTTACTGGTGGCTCAGCAATTTCAGCCATGCCAGAGGGATTTGCTGTGCTCGGTAATGGGACTCTCTTCGGGATGCCCGTCCCTCTATTGATTTTCTTGCTGTTTGGTCTTGGGTTATGGCTGATTTTGGAAAAAACCATTTTAGGTACAGAGATGTATTGCGTCGGCAGTAACCCGAAGGCTTCACTCTATAGTGGCATCGATATCCGTTGGGTTTATTTTAAAACCCATACCCTCATCGGTGTTATCGCCGCGATTACTGGGTTAGTCATCCTATCGCGCACCAATTCCGCGAATCCCGATTATGGTTCTTCTTACATCTTGAGCACCATCTTGATTGTGGCACTCGGCGGCATCTCCGTCTTAGGGGGAAAAGGCAAGATTTCAGGGGTGATACTTGCCATAGCACTACTACAGCTCTTTTCTACAGGCCTGAACATGATGCTGTACAAAACCAGCGGCAGTAATTTTCTTAAAGACGTGATTTGGGGGCTGTTACTGCTCTTCGTCATCGCCGTCATGCACTTTTTCCAACAACAAGGACGAAAATAATGAAAGATAAAAGAATCCATGAATTAGCAGAATTGCTGGTTCACCACTCCTTGGCGATTCAACCCGGCGAGAAGGTGATGATCGCCGCGATGGAAGAGTGCAGCATTCCGTTTGCAAAAGCATTGAATCGCGAAATTGTGAAAGTGGGAGGGAACGTGCAAGTGCAGTTTCTCAGTGAGGAGATGCGCCATGATCTGATGAAATACGGCTCTGCGGAGCAGATGGCTTGGATCCCTGAGATTGAGCGTTACGGGATGGAGTGGGCTGATGTATACATCGCACTTCGCGGTGCTTCAAACCTCTATATGCATTGGGATATCTCCCCAGAACATAAAGCGATTAGCCAAAAAACGCAGGGGATTATCTCGACCGATCGCTGGATGAAAACCCGCTGGTGCTTGCTGCGTATTCCTAATCTCAACATGGCACACCAAGCCAAAATGGATGAAGAAACCTTCACTGAGCAGTTCTTTAACGCCTGTTTGCTCGACTGGGACAGCTATACAGCAGATTGGCAGAAGTTGTGCGATCAGCTAGAGCAAGGCAGCGAAATTCGCATCGTCGCGAAAGGGACAGATTTGAGCTTCTCAACCAAGGGGCGCAAGTGGGTAGTGTTTGATGGCCGCGCCAATATGCCGGATGGCGAAATTGCTACTGCACCGCTCACCGAAACCATTAATGGTTACATGTCGTTTGAAACACCGGGAGTGTTAGGCGGACAACTGATCGAAAACATCTATCTTGAGTGGGCTGATGGCGAGTTGGTAAAAGCGGATGCCACCTCGAACCTTGATTATCTACAGAAGATCCTTGCGACCGATGAAGGTGCGGGCTTGATTGGCGAATTTGCTTTCGGACTCAACCCAGAAATGAAGTTTTTTACCAATGACATTCTGATCGATGAAAAGATTGGTGGCAGCTTACATATCGCTCTGGGTCGAGCCTATCCGCAATGCGGTGGAACCAATATGTCCTCAATTCACTGGGATATCATTAAAGATACTCGTGAAGAGGGAGAAGTGTATTTGGATGGCAAATTGATCTTTAAAGCCGGACAGTTCTTGTTCTAAACCACAGAGGTCATTATGGGTGCGTATTACTTAGGGATCGACATCGGTACATACTCCAGCAAAGGCGTGATCGTGGATGAACAAGGCAAAGTGGTGGTCTCCCATGGCATTCCCCATTCATTGAGCATTCCTCACAATGGATGGGCAGAGCACGATGCGAAGCAGGTTTGGTGGTGTGATTTTATCGAAATTTGCCAAACTTTATTGCGCAAATCAGGTATCACACCAGCACAAATCAAAGCGGTAGGTCATAGTGCGATGTCTCCCTGTATCTTGTGTGCTGATGAACAAGGTGAGCCATTACACAACGCGATTTTGTATGGCATAGATACCCGAGCGGTAGAGCAGCAGCGCAGCATTGAACAACAGATTGGTCAGGCGGCTATCTATCAACTCAGTGGCGTGACTCTCTCTGCGCAATCTGTCACCCCGAAGCTGCGTTGGATTCAAGAGCTCTTGCCGCAGGTGTGGAAAAAGGCTCACTTTCTGTTCTCTGCTTCCGGTTATCTTACTTATCAATTAACCGGACAATATTGTCTGAATTATTACGATGCGATTGGTTATCCCTGTTTGTATGATGTACAAAACCGCACGTGGTCAGAACAATTTCGTAGCACATTAATCGGAGATAAAGCGCTACCTCATTTGCTTTGGGCGAGTGAATTCGCTGGGCAGATCACTGCGCAAGCCGCTAAGTTAACAGGCTTAAAAGAAGGTACGCCGGTATTGCCAGGTTGTGCCGATGCGGCTTCTGAAGCGTTGGCGGCAGGGGTAAAAGCCGTTGGCGATACTATGATGATGTACGGCAGTTCCACCTTCTTCATCAGCCGAACCGAGCGCTTGCCCCGTTCACCGATTTTTTGGGGTAACCACTTTTTAGAGCCTGAAACCTATGTGATTTCAGGCGGAACGGCAACTTGTGGCAGCTTGATCACATGGTATCTCAAACAATTTGGTGCAGAAGCATACAGCATTGCGGCTGAAACTCAGCAAAATCCCTATGCCGTTTTGATGCAAGAGTTTTCGATGTCCACGCCGGGAGCGAATGGGCTCATCTGCCTACCGTACTTTTCGGGTGAGCGTACTCCAGTATTGGATAACCGAGCAAAAGGAATGCTGATGGGGCTATCGCTTCATCATACCCATGCGGATGTCTATCGCTCAGTCCTGGAAGGGATTGCAATGAGTCTTAGGCACAATCTGGAGGTGTTGTCGGAAGAGGGATATGCCGTTTTACAACTTTTTTCGGTGGGAGGAGGGACGAACAATCCATATTTAATACAATCGGTTAGCGACATTTCGCAAAAAGAACAGCGAATTCCGCAAGTGGATTTGGGTGCATGTTACGGGGACTGCTTGATGGCTGCAAAAGCTTCAGGGCAATTTAACTCATTAGATGAGGCGGTCAGAGTATGGGTCAATCACGAACGACAGTATACGCCGCAGGAGCTAACTAAAATCTACGATCCTTTATATGCGCTATTCCTAAAGCTTTACTCGCACACAAAACCACTCATGCAACAACTTCACCAGCTAAAGGTATGAACTATGCTGGCAACTCAACGGCGGCAACAAATCCTGTGTTATGTTTGGCAGCACGGAGAAATGCTTACCAATCAAGCCATTGAACTATTTGGTTTTTCTGCGCCCACCGTGCGACGGGATTTTCTCAAACTAGTCCAATCGCACCCGTCTATCCACAGAACTCATGGCGGTATTCGATTTAATAAGCAAAAAGCCGATTTGGAGTTTGAATTTGATATAAAACAGCAGCTTCAAACTACGGCGAAACAGGAGATTGCAGCTAAGGCTGTTCAACACGTCGCTCCCAATGATTGTATTTTTTTAGATTCAGGTACGACGTGTTACGAATTAGCTAAGTGTCTAAAAGAAAAAGAAGTGACAGTCATTACGACTGATTTAAAAATTGCCAGTTTATTGGCGGAAAGCTCCAAAGTGGAGGTTTACATAGTAGGTGGAAAAGTCAGAAACGGTTTCTTTTCGATTGGAGATAATACAGCAGTCGAATTTCTTAGCCAGTTTTCTGCACCCAAAGCATTTATGTCTTGTGATGCAATTTCGCTAAATACAGGAATCACGAACTCATCCATGTTTGAAGTCGGAGTAAAGAAGAAAGTCATACAGCAGTGTCAGACCGTGTATTTGCTAGCGGATGACAGCAAATTTGAGCGGACGAAGCCTTATGCGCTGGCTACGCTGTCTGTGATTACATATCTCATCACAAATCGAGACTTAGATGATGTGATTGTGCAGGCTTATCGGGCCCGAGGTATAAAAATGCTTCATATATAGAATCTTTAGCTACAACCGATAGAAATAGATATTAAAAAGGCTTCGCTTGTGATCTGATCTTATCGCCAAACAAAACCGCCACGCACGAAGCAATGACTATTATGGCACCATTGTCAGGTCTTTGGTGCTCAAATTATGGAACTATCTGCAACCTAAATAGCTGTTCCTAATAGTGGCATTGTTTCCCAAATCAATATCACCACCACCTTTAAGTCTGCATCATTGGCTCGTCGCTTCACCCCATCACCAGCGAGCCTTGACACAACAAAGTCTTTGATTAACACAACACCCGCTTGCGCCGCACCTGCAAGGCGCAGCGCAACGACAACCACCGCAAAGCACAAGAAGGGGCACACAAGCGAACCGCAAGCCCTCCCCGGCTGGGATTCTGACTACCTCCCATCCGCAGCCCTACCTTACCCCCGAAACCCGGGCCAGTTCACTAAACGCCACAAACAGATGATAAAACGTGCTGGCTGGCGCATGAGAAGTCAGCGGCTTCCCCTCACTATCCACTTGATCAATCCACTGTCCGGACTGAGCAGGCAAAAGGTAGTAGTGGAAGATCCGCGCAACCACCTCGCTGATCTGGCAGGCGGTTCCCTCATTCCCCTGTTGCTCATAGGCAGCCAAGAGTGCTTTCAAATGTTCGGTCTGGCACCAGAGTCGGCTGGTATCGCGATAGGGTTGCCCATCATCGGTCAGCTCATCGATCACCAGCCCGGTTTGCCCGTGACCGTGGCAGATGGCAACGCGGGTCAATATCCCGATCGCCTCATCAATCTCGGTGCTGGTTGGCCCGATTTCCCAGCTGCTGGCAAGAGTCCGGTAGCGCGCCAGCAGCCAGCACCACTCGTAGTGATGGCCGGGGTCGATAAGACGGGAGTCGGCATGACGCGCCAGCAGCGCATCGTCGAAAAACTCGCGCAGTAAACCGGGTTCCAGAAAACGCTGGCGAAACAACCGATACAGTGCGGTTGCCCGCTGCTGCCATATCACATCATCAATGCTGTCTGCCGCCACCAACAACGCTTCGAACAAATGCATATGGGGATTTTGGCTGCGCAGTAGGCCAGATGGCCAACTGGAGTGAAATCCGCCGTGCAGCGGGTCCGCAAAGAGTTGCTCAATGGCCTGATAGCGCGACTCAGCCTGTTGCTGCCAGCGTGGATCGCCACTCTGACGATAGAGCCAGCACTCAGCCAGCAGGGCAAACGCGTATTCATAGCTACAGACTGATGCGTCAGCAATCGAACCATCCCGGTTAATGGAGAACACACCATGCCCGGCTCCATCGTCAAAATGACCCATACCGACCAGCGCAGAACGCTCGGCAAGGGTGCGTCCGTCATACCACCCCAACAGGGTGGCATGGCTGAACACATAGATCTGGCGGCTCTGTACCCGAAAGCGGGTCGGCTGCCACAAAGGCTGGCCAACACTATCCAATCCCTCGGCAAACAATCCACGCTCGGGATCAAAACCCTGCGATCCCCAATGAGGCAGCGCCTCGGATACCAGCCAGCGATGGCAGCGCTGCGCGGCCTCAATCACCTCGATATGCATAAATTACCTCTCGCAACGGCGATAAAAAGGGAGAACCAGGCTCTCCCATTGTTGCCAAATCGCAGTTACCTCATCAAAACAGGCCAATAGCGACCCCGGCAAAAGCCACTACCAGCAGACCCAACATCGCCTTGACCGGCGAGACATTGCGTCTGGCCATCAGATACCAGGTGCCAAGCACCACCAGCAGCGGCATCAGTTTGGGGAAGATACCATCCAGCATGGCCTGTACCTGGATATTGACCCCGTCCGAGGTGACAAAATCGAGCCCGGTGGAGAGGTTGACATAACTGGCGGCCACCCCGCCCATCACAAAGACCCCGAGCAGGGAGAGCGCCTCGCGCAGTTTGACCGACTCCGAACTCACCAGCGTCTCCACCGAGCCGGTTCCCATCCGGTAGCCCTTCATGAACAGCATGTAGGAGCCGGTGATGACGATGGCGTTGAAGCTGATGATGTAAAAGAGCGGTCCCAGCACACTGCCGCCGGCGGCCAGCGCCATGCCGATGCTAAGCAGAATGGGCACCAGCATGCCCGGGATCATGGAGTCCCCGATCCCGGCGATGGGGCCCATCAAACCGACTTTCAGGGTGTTGATGGTCTCGCCATCGATCCGCTCGCCGTTAGCCCGCTTCTCCTCCAACCCCACCGCCAGCCCGTTGATGATGGCGCCGATCTGGGGCTCGGTGTTGTAGAAGGAGGCATGGCGTTTCATCGCCTCCATCCTCTCCGCCTTGCCGGGATAGAGCTTCTTGAGTGCCGGCATCATGCCAAGGCAAAAGCCGAACGATTCGAGACGCTCGAAGCTCATGGAGGAGAGGTTGTACATCATCCACGAACGCCAGCAGGCACGCAGATCCTTGGGAGTGAGAGCCACCGGCGCATTGTTCACCGGCTGGCTCGCTTGCAGCTTCGCGTCCATCAGAATTCATCCTCATCGTCGGTTTGGGTGGCAGCACGGGCAGCCGGTACAGGGCGTGGTTCCGGCTTGTAGTTGTAGTGGATGAGCGCAAGCAGGGCACCGATCATCACCAGCCCCACCATGTTGAGCTTGAGAAAGACGATGCCGACAAAGCCCACCAGAAAATAGATCAGCATGCTGCTCTGCTTGATGATCTGCTTGAGCAGGATGGCAATGCCGACCGCCGGCAGAATGCCGCCCACCACCGTCATGGTGCGGATCACCAGCTCAGGCAGGCTGTTCATGAAGCCTTCGATGTACTGGTTGCCAAAATAGACGGCGATAAAGGTGGGCACGAAGCGCAGTACGAAGTTGCTGACCTGCGGGAAGATGGCGCTGTTGAGATAAACCCCTTTTTCATCCCCCTGATCCAGCGCCACGTCGGCTCTGTGGTTCCAGTAGGAGTTGAAGACCATCATGAAGTTGAAGAGGATGGTACCGGCAATACCGATGGTGGCGGCAATGGCCACGGCAACTGACGGCTCCTTGCCCGACATGACGCCGAGGGCGATGGCCGGAAAGGCGACGAAGTTGAGATCTGCCGGCATGGAACCGCCCGGTGTCACCATGGCGATATAGACCGCCTGCACCGCCACCCCGATAAGGATCCCGGTCTGGATATCACCGAGGA
Organism: Aeromonas sp. MdU4; assembly: GCF_041929505.1. Taxonomy (NCBI): domain Bacteria; kingdom Pseudomonadati; phylum Pseudomonadota; class Gammaproteobacteria; order Aeromonadales; family Aeromonadaceae; genus Aeromonas; species Aeromonas sp. MdU4. Next base: position 319,088 of record NZ_JBHFMW010000001.1, read on the forward strand.
TCGCCCCCACCAGCATGCCCGAAACCAGCGGACGGGTAATGGTGTACCAGCCCCCGGTCAATCCCAGCAGCCAAGGGCTGCTGAGGGCACCGAGATAACAGAGTATCCCGATGAGAGTTGCTTCCAGAAACATGATGTTTGCTCCCTATTTCAGCTTTTTCTGGGCATCCGCCCAGCTGTAGTGGCTGGCGTCCGGCACTAGCCGAAAGTCAATCTCGTGGCCAAGGCTGGCCAGATAGTCAAAAGCGGCGATCTCCTGCGCCGTCACCGACTGGTTGGGGCCTATGGTGGTGGTCTGCTCGCGGGCACTCATGGGCCCCACGTTGATCTTGCCGTTGTGGTTCTCAAGAGAGATGCCGGCGGCGCAGAGCCGCTGCAGGGTGACCGGCGACTTGCCAATCACGAAGTAGCGCTTGTCACTGGCGATCACCTTGGGCAGCTTGGCAATGGCCGTCGCCACGTCGAACAGCCACACCTTGGTGTCCGGCACAGCGCCGATCATCACCTGGGAGAGCAGCGGATCGGCCGCCACCTCGTCATCAATCGCGACGATGCCGTCACAGGGCAGCTCTCTGGCCCAGCGCGTCACCAGCTGGCCATGGATCACCCGATCGTCAATGCGTACAAATGAAATCGCCATCTCGCTCTCCTAGAAGTTGTCATCTTGCTGGTGCGCCGCCGGGGCCGCGATCACCATGGATTCCAGTGCTTGGGCCAGCAACTGGCGGGCAGCCTCGTGCACATCGGTCGCCGCCAGCCAGTCGGCACTCATCAGCAGCATGGGAAAGTTCACCCCGGTCACCACGGCTACCGGCTGCGGCCATTCGGGGTCAAACGCAAAGCGGCATGCCACGTTGTAGGGGGTGCCACACTCCATGTCGCACAGCACCAGCACCCCGTCAGCCCCCGCGCCATGACGGCGCAGGGTCTGTTCAAACTCGGTGCGAAACGCCTCTATTCCCCCCTCTTCGGTGAGCGAGACGGTCGCCACCGCGGGCAGCTCGCCGTAGACCATGCTGGCGCTGGCCAGCAGGGCCGGCGCCAGTGAACCATGGGTTGCGATAAGGATCCTCAGCATCTTGGTTACCCCCTCACATAGGCTTTGATGGTGGCGATGGTCGCCCCTTCACTCTCGCCACTCGGACGGATGCGATAGCGCCCTACCGACGCCGGTACGATAAAGGTCTCGGCGTAGTGCACCACAAACGGCGCGAACGCATTGTCGGGACTCTCCACCGTCGCCTCTCGTCCCTCAATCAGATTGAGCACCTGCACCGTGCCGCCGGTGTCGTGCTCCACCGGCACACTGAACCAGTGGCGACGGGTCTCGATAAATTCCCGCTCATGCAGTCCGGTACGCTCCTCGCGCCAGCCCGGCCCTTCGGCGATGAGCTCGATGCGATTGACCAGATGTTCACGGGTCCAGTCGGTGTCGCGCTCCCACTGGATCACCTTGCTGCCATGCTCCAGATGGATGGGGCGCGGGATGCCGTCGAGCCCGACCCGACCCCAGTCCCACAGCTTGAAGGTGAAGATGTAGGGGGTGGCGCTGATCTCGAGCACCATGGCCCCCTCTCCCGAGCAGTGGACGGTTCCAGCCGGGATCAGGAAGTGATCGTGCTCACGGGCCGGGAAGCGGTTGATGAAACGCTCGTCATCGAAAGGCTTCTCGCCGCGCTGGGCGGCAGCCAGATCCGCCAGCATCTCCTGCGGGTCGATACCGTTGCGCGTGCCGAGGTAGACGCAGGCGTCCGGCTTGGTATCGAGCAGGTAGTAGCTCTCGTCCTGGGTGTAGTGCATGCCGAACTCCTGCTGGATGTATTCGGTCAGCGGATGCACCTGGAGACTGAGCGGCTGCCCCCCCACCGTATCGAGAAAATCGAACCGGATCGGGAACTCGGCGCCAAAGCGGGCGTGTACCCGATCCCCCAGCAGGGCTTTTGGCTGGCACAGCACCAGGTTTTGCGACGGGATCTCTACCCTCACCTCGCCAAAGCGCAGATAGAGGCTGTTCTCCTCGGGTACGCAGTCAAAGCACCAGGCGTAGTTGGGTTGGGCCGGGTCCAGATCACACACCTGCTTCATCCACTGCCCGCCCCAGACTCCCGGGTCGAAGAAGGGAACAACCCGGAACGGCTGGCGTGCCGCCTGATGCAACCCTTGTTGCAGTGCCACCCCCGATACCATGGTCGGCTTGCCCCTGGTGTTGGTGTCGAGCAGAAAATCGATGGTGGGCAGCTGGGTCAATTTATGGCGATCAAACACCCGCCACTCGATGAAGAAGGCGCGCTTGTAGCGGCGCAGTATGTCCTCTTCGGTGTTATCAGCGCCCCAGTTGCCAATCTCTTTACGGCGCAGACGCTGCTGGATCTCCCAGCGGGCGAGATCGGCATAGACCCGCACATCCCCTTGCGCCACCAGCGAAGCGCCGCTGCCCATCACCACCACCAGACCTTCGGCCATCTCTGCGACCTGCTGTTGCAGGCGCGCCAAGGCGACCGGGTCAAAAAACTCCACCATCTTGTGGGGTGCCAGCACGCCAAAAACCCTGTCATCGGTGATGAAGCGATCCAGCATCGCCAGCACTTTGGGTTCGGGCAGGCGCGCCTGTTCCACATCGATGAGCGTGTGGGTGCCCAGCCTCGCCAGCAGCTGGGTGCGCAGCTCGGCTTGATCCACGCCATGGTAGCAGTCGATCACCAGCACCACTTTCGCCCTCTCCTGCCCGTTCACTTTGGCCAGCAGCTGATGGGCAATCGTGTCCCATCCCGCGCAGGCGGCCTGTTCATATCCGACAACGGTTACTTCTGGATATTTGTCGTAGTTGGAGACGTAACTCGAATGAATCATTGGCTTGCTCTCTCGTTGACACCTACGACAGAGATAAATCGATTAACCCATTAACCACAACCTGATAAACACGATTAACCTCAAACATTGGGATATATCATCGGTATTGTCGGTCAAATTCGTGATCAACCGCTCACTTGCAACCTTCTCTCATCCGGCATGAAGGTTAATCGATATATCTTGATGGCACGATCATGACTGGACCCACACCATGAGCAATGTGACTGTTGCCGATATTGCCCGCCATCTGGGCGTTTCCACCGCCACCGTCTCCATGACCTTGCGCAACAAGGGACGCATCTCCGACCACACCCGCCAGCGGGTACTCAAAGCCATCGACGAGCTCGGCTATGTCTACAACCAGACTGCCGCCAACCTGCGCAACAAGAGCAGCAATCAGGTCGGTTTGTTGCTGCACGACATTACCAACCCCTTCTATGCAGAGATGACAGCGGGACTGAGTCGGGAGATGGAGCATCACGATCTGATGCTGTTTCTTGCCAACAGCGAGGAGTCGGCGGCAAGGCAGCAGCAGTTTATGGATTCGCTGCAACGCAACAGCGCCGCCGGCATGGTGATCTGCGCTGCCCAACCTACGCCCCACAGCTTTTTCGAGAGCCTGCAGCGGCGCCATATGCCTACCATTCTGGTGGTGCGACCGGTGCCGGATGTGGCGATCGACTTTGTTGGCACCGACAACTTTCTCGGTTGCCAGCTGGCGACCGAGCACCTACTGAAACTCGGCCACCGTCATATCGCCTTTGTCGGGGGCTCCCCCACCTCCATCAGCCGCTCCCAGCGCCTCGGTGGCTACATGAGCAAACTGCTCGAACACGGCATCTCGCCCAAACCGGAGTGGATCATCAGCTGCGGCGCCAGCAGGGTGGAAGGTACCCTCGCGATGACAACACTGCTGGAGCAGCATCCGGAGGTCACCGCCGCCGTCTGTTATCAAGACATAGTGGCACTGGGCGCCATGCTGGCGTTGCGCAAACAGGAGCGGCGAATTGGTCAGGATTTTGCGCTGGTCGGGTTTGATGATATTCCGGAAACCGCTCTGGTAGAGCCCGCTCTGACGACGGTGTCGGTGGCGGCGCGCGAGATTGGCCGCAAGGCGGGTGAACAGCTGCTCGAGCGGATTGCCGGCAATGACGAACCGGCCAAAAGCATCATCCTGCCCCCCTCCCTGGTAGTACGCCAATCCTGCGGCAGCTGCTAACGGGGTCGCTCACGACCCCTGCAGGCTGATGGTTAGGTGATTGAGACACTCACCTCTCTACTCACCACACAAGGCTCCCCCTCCTTCCCTGCGACCACCCGAAGTCCAACCCCCTGCTCTGCCATCAGCCGGTAATCATGACCGGCAATGGCAGGCCAGACCGCCAGCGCAGAGAGCCGGCTCTCGCCGGTATTGATCAGCCGGTGGGCCACATGGCCCGGGATATGATGAACGCTACCGGGAAAAACCTGTTCAAGCCGACAGACGCCAGCCATATCCTGCAACAGCAGCAAGCCGGTCCCGCACAACCCAAAGTAGTACTCCGCCTGCTCGGCCCTGGCATGAATATGACCGCGGGTCATAAAAAACTCATTCCCTATCCTGCCAGCCTCAAGATGAGTGACGCCCATGTTGAGATCCCCCTCCACACCACTGCTGGGCAACATCGCCACGCGATAGAGCACAGTTTGCGGGTCAACCCCCGCTTCAGCAGCTGGATCAGCAAACAAGCCATGCAGGTCAGCCAACCTTGTACTCTTTTCCACCAGTTCAGCACCGGACAAACTGCCGGTAACAAAATCCACCATGGGCGGGATTATCGGCTTCATCATCATTGACTCCTCAGTGACGCTTTATCAGATGGCACATCTGCGCCTCGCCAGAACACGCTAAAGGGTTAATCCATTAACCACAAGCGTCATCGCTGATACCCCATCACTATTCGGACCACCAGATCGCCGAGAGACTGGGGCCGACGAGTCTGGTATCGCTGGTGATGAAAAGACGGGTCGCGCTGAGTGTGAAAAGTGAGGTGTTATATTGACATCGTCAAAGAGCAGTCCGACATGCTAGACAGCCTCAATTAAAGACCGCTATTCACAGCGCCCTGTCAGAAATAAAGGGAAGAGTAGAATAGGACGCCGAATACTTGGCAAAGAATGCCTGCCGAACTATGCAGCGAAATCAGATACAGGCCAGAATCAGGAAATGCGTTAAAAATGGACTCGACATTTAAGGTTATTTACGGCGTTGTTTCCCAAATCAGCCAGCAAGTCATGACTTCCCCAGTCCTAGGTGACCGCTACACTTGGGGCTTTCTGACAGGTAGACCAAGCGTGTTCAGTTTGTTTATCGCTCTCACATACGCCATCACCTCTCCCACTTGGCCGTTGTAATTACGCAGACTGATTTTCCCCGCCAGCAACTGCTTGAACCGAT